>CAZJKC010000014.1:0-30451 GCA_964546565.1 uncultured Staphylococcaceae bacterium
CTTCATCAGCGTGAGTTATTTATAGCCTTTCAAACTCTTCTATAAAAAGGATGACGTTCCATAAGGATACATCACCCTAAATTTTATAGATCCTTTTAAGTTTTACTTTACATATTTTTTCTTAGCAAATAAATAATAACTAACAAATAATAAACTTGTTATACCAATTACTAATGCTACTAAAAATATATGAGTATTATCAATTACCAATAAATTAACTACATTTGAGTTAGATGCGGTATTCAAAGCCTTAATACATTCAATATACGCTATTGTGTCGGCAATAGTGGATACTTCATTCCATACATAATCTTTAATTTCATTTTTGACTTCATCACTCAGGCATTCACTATAAATATAAAGTAAGTTTTCGTATTCTTCATTACTAGAATTATAAGCATAGTTACAAACACCTTTTTGTAAAGCATCGTTCCACTTTTCAATAAAATGTTCTTTCGTATCTTGAATTTGGAATACTTTATACATTTCCGTTTCTTTATACCATCCATTTGCGTTTACTTTAACCACTAAAGCATACCATCCTGGTTCGACTGGTGCTTCATTACTATAGAAAGTACTATTCTTAGTATATGTAATAGAAGCCGTTGTCTTAAATGGAATAACATATGTTGGAGAAATTGATGTTCCTTGATAAGTATAGGTACTTTCATTATCAAAAGAAATTGGAGCATCAACCAATGTATGATTGATACCGAATTCACGAATGGCAAATCCACTATTCTCTTGTTCTGGAGCAGTTACACGAATGGCTTTCGCATTAATAGGTGATTCTAAATTTAAAACTACTTCATATTCATCAATATATGTTGAATTTTCAATTTCAATAAAATTAATTCCATCAACAGAATAAGAAAAGAACATCTTTTCAAAATGATCAGTTGTTTCATCATGAGAAGTAAAGATATAAATACTATTAATGGTTTGCGTTTCTAAATATGTCAATGTGATATAAGCGCCTGATTCATTTTTCCAGTCAAACCAAGTGTACGTATCCATATCTTCATCAATCATATTATTTTTGTCATTCCATTCACGGTCAATAAAAGTCAAGCCATCATAACTAACAATTGGTTTATCTAACATATTATTATAAGAGAAATCATAGATTTTAACCCAGCTTCCTCCATTAGTTTCAGACGCTAATAAACGTAAATACTTGGCATCAATTTGCTGATCACGAATATCATAAACATATTTATTTTTATTAATAATGCACATATCCTCAAACGTTGTGCCATCAAGAGAATATTGTAATTTGCACGTCATTAAATCCGTATTATGAAATAACACCCGAACATCGCCGATTGAAGTCACTTCTGGTAATTCTAATAAAATATAACTTTCATTAGGAGTTGGACTACCAGTAAACCAACAAAATGTTTCATCATCGCCATCATTGATATATTCAAGACCACCACCTTGTTCAAGATAGATGTCACCTAAACCTCCAAATGTAAATTGACCAGTCGAACTTGATGTAACATTTATAGTTTCCGCATAACTTATTAAAGATTTATTAAATGTTAAACAACTCAATATTGTTAATAATGTTATACCTATCATTTTAAAATAATTTTTTTTCATAAAACTACCTCCATTTTTATTTTTTCTTACACATAATGATGACAAAAGTTATCAATATTAAATAACTTAAAATATTTATTGAAGAATTAATGCAACTTAATGTTGACTTAGTTGAATTCTCACTACTAATATCGATTATTTCACTAGTTATAACGCTATCAACAAATGTTGAATCAATAGGGTCATCTATCGGTGGTTCGATAGTTATTTCTTGATTTTTCAATACCTTAAATATTTCCGTATAAATGACTTTTTTACTTCCTCCATTGACCGGTGAAATTGATTCCAAATAACAAATAACATCATAATAATCGCCTTTATCTTCATACGCAAAAACTTGTGCTTCTTTGATCTCTAGTGACTTATCATAATAATAAACGTTAACTGCTAAAACGAAATCAGTACTCATCATTTCCTTTTCTTGCAATTGATATTCTATGCCTTCTATAGTTCTTATCCTTTTCGCAAAAATATCAGCAACATCATTGGTCAATCCTAAATAACCACCTGTAATACCAATTAGTTCTGTTGTCGCTTTATTTTCAAAAGTCCAAAACCATCCTGAAATTCCTCTGTCTCGCAAATAATACTCATTAAACTCTTTAGACGCATTAGAATATGTGGTATCAAAAATATAATGATACTGCCCCATTTCTATCAACTTTTCTTGAAAATTATCTTTCGAAACAGACCCTAAAAAAGCAATCGGTATTTCTTTTAAATTACTCTTCATCGCTCCTAAAATATCGCGATTAAAAGATATGACAACGAATTGTTCATAACAATTATACAAATCAAATATTTCTTTTATTGTAGAAACAATATTCGTTTTAGCCGATTTAATTTCTAAGACCACCACAACATCTAAATTACTTGTTAATTCAATAACCTCCGCTAATGTTGGAATATCTTCATAAGGCTCAACAAGATCTAATTTAAATTCTTTTAATTGTTCTAAAGAATACGTCTCGATATCTCCCGTTCCATTAGTGGTGCGTTCAATATCCTGATCATGCATAATAACGACTTCATTATCAGTTGTTAAATAACAATCAATTTCTAAATGGGTAGCTCCTTTTTTAATGGCGGACTCCATTCCCGATAAAGAATTCTCATTATAACCGTCACATAATCCACGATGTGAAACATTAAAAGGAGCGCGCGTCATAGTTCGCGGATCATAATTACCATAAAGACGATAAACTTTCTCATAATCATTAACAATTAAGCCTTGACTGCCCGTGTTAATGGCGTGATAAATATCCATTTCGCTAGAAGAATTAGTCTTAATCCAAGCTGTTTTAAATCGTGCTTGTAAATAGGTAACATTTTGCGTACTCGCTAAAGAATATGGTAAAGAAATGGTCGAAGCTCCACATTCTTGACTTTTCTTAACCAAATCAAACATATCATTAGATGTCTCCTCTGCCTCATAAATCGCTCTAATTTTACTATTGCTTTGGCGCACTAATTGAATTAATGACATATCACTAGACATAATAGCCATGTCCAAAATATCTATTTTTTTCTTTAAAAAGGTAAGCAAAGCTTGGGCTTTGTTTTCATTATCAATACGAATAATTGGTATATATTGCTTCTTTATTTTTTGCATATAAATATTATAAAAAGAATCAATAATATTATTATTTTCATCAACAACATTAACTTGATTATCGATATCCATGATTACATTTGAGGGCTTGACTGTCGTTTTTTTTAACGTATCAAAATCGTCTTGATGGGTAATTGTTTTCACCACGGTTGGAAAATTAATATTTCGACTTTCCCATTGATAAGTGGACACTAATTCATGGTCGATTTGTAATTCATTTTCATTAGATTTTTCCGCTTCAGACACTATTTTCACACTTTTAATAGCGATTGTAGAACGATTAACAATTATAGAAAAGCCTCCACTTTGATAATAATTTGTTATCGCAAAAGGATCTTTGTTTTTAATATTCACATCCCAAGATGTTATCAGTTCATTATCAATATAATGACGAGCTATATTCTTATCCATCACAATCTTAATTTGGTGATATTGATTATCATTTAAAGTGATACCCGTGGATACCTTCGTTTCATCTTTAAAAGATCCTTTAACAAAAGCAGAAGCCGCACTTTCACCATTTTGACGATAATTCATCAAATAGCCTTGGCAATAATCATTTTCTCCTTGCGTGTGATAAGCAATTCCTAGCCATCGCGAAGCATTTTCAGCCGATATCATTTTAAAATTCATTGTAAAAGTAAAATTTTCATAACAATAATCATCGGCAATAGCCATCATTAAACCATAATAATTACTGACTCCCCCACTAGATCCGCTATGAGAGAGAATCAATTCATTATCTTCTACTTCAGTGGTAATATGACTTATATCACAAGCCGTATTGACCTTCCAGTTATCGGGAAGAGAGGTAAATTCTTCAATAGAATAATCTTGATTATTTATATTTTCTACCGCCATTACTCGTATATCACTTGGCCTATTTATTAAGCCTAATAATGCAAGAATTGTATAGAAACAGATCCTTCTTCTTTTATACATAATTATTTCCTTTCTTATTCTATTGATTTTTTTATATCTTTTTTGCGCTTTTATTATAATCTAATAAATAACATAAAGTAAATTTATTTTTTAATTTTATTAAAAAAAGAAAATAGAAACAGAATAGCCCTTCTTTTATTCAAATATTTTAAAATAACAATAAAAACTGTTATATCATCCTTCCTACTAGGATTTTATAACAGTTATAAGTTTATAATTTATAATTAGGCTTTATTAATACCAAATTCCTTAATCGTTACACCAAATTCAGCATATTCATTGGAAACAATTTTGATATACTGGGCTTTAATCGGATGCGAAGATAAATCAATAATAATATCTTTTTGATTTAAATAAGACTCTTCGCCAATTAAAGTATATGTTATACCATCAAGTGAATAATAAAAACTAACATTACGGAAATAATCATTCGGATGTTCATCAACGCCTTGTTCAATATAAATATTATTAATCGTTTGCTCTTGGCGATAATCAAGAATTATATAAGAACCTTGTGGGCTATGCCAATCAAACCATGTATAAGTTGATTCATCATTATCAATCATATGTGATAAAGGATGTTCACTCGAGCTTACAAGTGGTAAACCTTCATCAGCAACCCCTGCATTATAAGTGATTTTTACTTGATCTTCAGGAATATTATTAACCGAAAAATCTTTAATAGAAACCCATTGCACGGCATTTTTATCGGTATTAAGTATTTCTAAATAACGAGCTTTAATCGGATTATTATATAAATCAACAATTGTTAGGATTCCTTCCAATTCTTGAATTGTTATAAAGTTTTGACCATCAGTGGAATAACGAATAACACCATTCATATAATCGCTATCGGAAGTATGTCCAAATAAAACACGAATATCTCTTATTTCAATTTCCTTGCGAAAATCCAAGCGCACGTATGCTTGATAACTAGGTACGCTACCAAACCAACAATATGTATCATCATTTTGGTCCGTAATCATATCTAAAGTTCCTTGATAAATCGAAGTAAAGCCTTCATAAGAAATAAGGATATCACCACTTAACATCTTCGCTTCTTGACGCATCCTATTTAAAAATGGAGTTAAAACAACAACACCTCCTTCTATTGTTTGGAAAATAACATGATTCTTTGCGGAATCTAAAACAGGAGCTTGATGAGTATTAATTCGTTCATAAACATCTTCAACTTGTTGCATTTTTTCTTTAACTTCTTCAAAAGATAAAGTGTCACCATCTTTTACTATATCTAAATAAGCTTTTATACAGATAGATATATCTTCAATCATTTCTACCCATGGTTTTATATTTTCGACCAGTTTTCTATTACTGGCGTTATGAATAAATGATTCACAGTATTTGATTAAATTGTCAAAGTATTTTATTAATGCATCTAAACGTCCTTGAACATCTTTTCCCTGTTTTCTTTCAATATCATAATTGTTAATTAAACGATTTAAATCCCAACTTTCATCAAAATAACTTCCTTCATATTTTGAAGTATTTGCTAAATGTTGGGCAATCGCATAAAAACTTTCGGTTTCTTTTTCTTCAATGTATTTGAAACTATCTTGATAGCTTTTATTAACATCGAATTTTTTCGTATTCCAAGCATAATCAGCGATGGCAAAAATCGCTAATTTCGATGCTTCCGCTTGTGACATAGGATTGGTCACAATACCAGAAAAAGCAATTTCTTCATCTTCATAAGATTCATCAAGCACTTCAGCTTTGCCAAGTAATAAGCGTTTAGTTGAATAATCATTGACCGGCCAATTTAGCCACATAAAGGCTTTTCTTCCATTGGTAAGATTTTTAAAGATATCAAAATCACCTGTCGACACTTTTGAAGTAACATGGGCCCCAGTCCACATAATCTCTATGGAATCATCTAAACCATTCATTAATCCTTGATAGTATTCCGCCATATTAATTTTCAATGATTCTTCTGATGAAGTACAATAAGCGCTCGGAACAAATATCAAAGGATAACAATCTTTTTTATTATTACACCAATCCACAACATCATTTAATAAACGACAATGGAGGGCACCGAATTGCTCAAAAGAAAGATTACCTGTCGAGACATCATCCGCGGAAATAACGAACTGCCGAACCCCCGCATTATAAACTTGTTCAAATTTGGCAAGTAGTAATTGCTTCCCTTCATCATAATTATCGCTTGTAATAGGTTGATTCATAAAAGGATGAATAGACCACGCTAAACGGGTTTTGGTTTCTCTCCCCGTTTCGATTTGTTTTTTTAATAATTCTAAATCATTATCAGTATATAATCCTCGCCAATTCGTACTATGATAAGCATCATCTTTGGGGGCATAAATATATATATTACTTTTAAATTTTGAACCAAACTTCATTAATTCAATGCGTTCGTCACTCGTCCAAGGGATACCATAAAAGCCTTCAATAAAGCCTCGATACTTAGAATCACTATAATCCTTAATGGTTAAAGTCCGAAGGGTATGATTAGTTTGATTAAAGATTAAATCAAGTGTCGATAATGCATAATAACACGCATCCGTATCTTGACCAAGAATTGTGATTTGATGTTCGCTAATATCTAAATAATAAGCATCAATTTTATTTCCAAGATATGATAAATCTTGATCATTTAAATAATGATCAACAACCCCTTGGCTTTGATAAATACCAATGAGAATAGATGGATAACCATCTAAGCTTATATCATTACGAGTATGGATTCTTAAACTTTTTGATGTCAAAGAGTCAATTATTTTTCTTTTCGTATATTGATCAACTTTATCTTCAATAACAAGATTCACATCACGTTGAAAAAGAAAACTCGATTGATGATATTCAATATATTGTGGATTTGGATATATTTCATACTCTACATCACCAATATTTTCTTGAACAATGTCTTGCTCCGTCAACTGCTTGACCGATTCCACTTCTAAATTTGGATTGTTTGAACATGATGATAATACCATTGTGGCTAAAGCAATCGCGATGGCCGTTTTTTTATTACTCATTTTGCTTACTCCTTTAGTTAATTTGAATAGCGACTGATTCATGACATTGCACATTATTTAAAATAGTATTATTGTCATGAATATTTATCATATTCCATGCGGCAACATTTCCTAAATAATCAATAGAAGAAGGGGTCAAATTAAAGAAAGCGCTCTTACCTATTTCTTGAACTGTATTATCAATTATTACTTGCTCTATATGAATTTGTTCTTCGACAATTCCACTCGCATAGAAAAAGTATTCAGGAATATATTCAACTCCTTTAAAGACCGCTATTAAATTCGATACATCTTTACCAAAATTATAAAATACATTATTAAAAGGATTAAAATTATCGAGATTTTTAGAATAAATATGCATTTTCTGTACTGATGAACAATTCATAAATGCTTTATTGCCGATTGTTTTTAAGAAGCGCCCTAAAGAAACATATGTTGCTTTGCTCGCTCCTAAAAAAGCTTCTTCACCAACAGAAATGATATTATCAGGCAAAATAATAGAATGGATTTCTTGACATTCTTTAAAAGATTTATAACCAATAGATTCAATAGTTTGACTAAAAATAACTTCTTTAATGCTTATACAATCTTCAAAAGCGCTATTAGCGATAGATATCAGTTTGGTATTTGATAAATCAGCATAAGTAAGATTCAATGCGCGATAAAAAGCATATTGTCCAAGACTTATTAATGACTCATTAAACTTTACATGACTGACTTTACTATTAGCGAAAGCATATGCACCAATACTTTCTAAAAATGTTGGCAAAATTATTTCATCAATTCCACTTTCATAAAAAGCATAATCATCAATTTTTAAAATAGAAGCGGGCAAAGAAATATTGCTTACTTCTGATAATTTATAAAAAGCATATGCGCCTATTTCTTTAATTTGACATTGAGCATCAAAATAAATGTTGTTAACATGAGGAACTTTATCAGGATCCGTCGATAATGGATAAAATAAGCGAGCCGGAATTCTTTCAACTGAAGGGCCAAAATAAATATCAATACTTTGTTTATCCGAAGGATAAAAAACCCAATTTCGACCATTTAAATCATTGATAGATTTAGCATTATAATAAACATTTTTTAATGCCGTCCCATTAAATGCTCCCGCTTCGATAACTTCAATAGTCGAAGGGATATAAATCGTTGTTAAATTATTCAAATAAGCAAAGCCTTCTGAGGAGATCACTTTAACCGGCTTGTTATTATATGTTTCCGGAATAACAATAGTTGTTTGTGACCAATCTTGACTATTCCGTGAAACGTAATAAAAACTTTGATCATCGCTTAAAACATAATGTAAATTTGGGGTAGCCGATGGATAAGAAGGAAAATCCGTATATGATAATGCTTGCCATTGGTAACTATCTTCGCATGGCATATCCGCTACTAAATCAACATAGAATGTTTCTTCTTTTGATGATGAGTTATCATTTCCTGTCGTATTGTTATGACAACTACATAACAATAAAAATAGGCAGAGAATACTAAGTCCTTTAATTTTCATTTTCCTTCTCCTTTTGATAAATTAATTGCCCTTTGGAATAAGTGGCAACAATCGTAAAATCCTTTTTCATAATAACAAAATCAGCATCTTTATCAATTTTAATAGATCCCACTTGAGCATCTATTTTTAAATGCCGAGCGGGATTTATCGAAGCCATGTCAATAGCGGTAGTAAAATCAATTTCTAAAGTTTCATACATATTTTTGATAGCCTCATTCATTCTTAAAATAGAACCGGCTAAAACCCCATTTTTAAGCGTGGCCACCCCGTTAGCGACATAGACATCTTGTCCACCTAATGAATACTTCCCATCTTTTAAAAAGCGTGCCTCCATAGAATCGGTAATAAGTATTATTTTATCTGGGCCTTTTATTTTATATAGCAACTGTAAAGCTTCTTTTGAAACATGATGTAAATCGCATATCACTTCGCAATAAACGTCATCATTTAAAAAAGAGGCTCCGACAACACCGATATCGCGATGATGAATTCCACGCATAGCATTATAAGTATGCGTAATACAATTAACGCCTTTGCTAAAGGCTTCTGCTGCCTCTTTAGCACTCGCATCGCTATGGCCTAAAGAAGGGCAAATACCTTTTTGAAGAAGATATTCTAAAAAATTATTATCATCTTTTTCTACTGCAAAAGTTACCATTTTAATTTCCGCTAAAGAACAATACTTGTCAAGAATAATTGATAATGGTTTAACAATATAAAGAGGATCTTGCGCTCCACAATACTTTTGAGAAATAAATGGTCCTTCAAGATGTACACCAATCACTTTAGCGGACTTCTGCTCAGATTTCATATACCTATCAATATTCTTTAAAGCTTTTTCGATACGTGATGACTCCATAGTCATAGTAGTAGCTAAAAATGAAGTGACACCATCTTGAGCAACTGCTAAAGCGATATTAGCAATAGCGTTTTCATCTTCATCCATCGCATCGCTCCCGTTAGCCCCATGAATATGCTCATCAATAAAGCCCGGAACAATTACATAATCATTCGAAATCTCCTTTAAATCCTGATGGTCCGCAAATGAGATAAACTTTCCATTTTCAATTTGAATATTACTTTTTACAAGTCCTTGCCCTTCAATATAAATCCAAGCATTACGATATCCCCACATACTACATTCCTCTTTTAATACTCTCTAATAAAGATACCGAATCCTTATCACAATATATAGTTACATTATTATGTCTTTTTAAAATAGAGGCTGGTAAGTTTTCGTTTTCTATTTCTAAAAACAATTTAGCAATTGCCTCAGCTTTGTTTTGACCAAAACTCATTAAAACAATTCTTTTAGCTTTCATAATTGACGCTAAACCCATCGTAATAGCCTCGGTTGGAACATCTTCTTCATGTTCAAAGAAACGAGCATTATCTTTCCGCGTTTTTTCATCTAAATGAACAATATGTACCATGCTTTGAAAGGAAGTACCAGGTTCATTAAAGGCAATATGCCCATTACGACCAATACCAAGGATTTGAAAATCAATTCCACCATCACGTTCAATCGCTTCATCGTATAGAGCGATCGATTCTTCTTTATGAATGCCATTCGGCACATGAGTATTAGCTTTTTGGATATCAATATGATTAAAAAAGACATTATTCATAAAATATCGATATGACTGCGTATCATTTCCCGATAAGCCCACATATTCATCCAAATTGTAAGTCTTTACTCCTTGAAAGGAAATCAACCCTTTTTGATATCTTCTAATTAATTCATTATAAACACCAACTGGTGTTGATCCCGTAGCTAATCCTAAAACACATTGAGGTTTTTCTTTAATAAGCATCGTAATTTCGTCGGCCACCTTTTGAATGATTTCTTCTTTTGTTAAAACAATTAATTCCACAATATCACCTTCTAACAATAAATTACTATAGCAATTTTCTTATCATCCAAACGTTTCTTTTCATTAAAAGCAAAAGTCAAATGAGTTGTTTTCATTTCTTGACCATTGACCAAAACTTTACCTTTATTTGTCACATCTTGTTGGTAAATTACTTTAAATTGCGTTCCTCTTATATTAATAATACATTCCGCTTTTTGGAAAGCAATAAATGAGCGAACATCTATATGTACTCCATGTAAATTAACATTAATACCAAAAGCACCTTTTATTAATGTTTTAATTAATGTATTTGCCGAACCGGTATACCAATCAGTCATTGATTCACCATCCATATCCTCTTCCTTATTATAAGAATAGGAATTTGGCATTACAAAAGGTGTTGTCGTCAAAGTAGAATGAGTTAATGGTAATACTTTTTCTATTTGTTGATACGCTCTTTTTTCTTCTCCTAAGAGGAATAAAGAAAGCGTTCCAAATAATGTTGCATGAATATAAGTAGCCCCATTTTCAGCTGTTCCTTTAGGAAGATGAACAATGCGTCCTACCCCTTTCACATTTTCTTCAAAAAATGGTTCAAAAGTCTTTAAGCCATACTTTGAATCAAGATTATCATACGCTCGAAGAATATCCTCTTTTTTAACTAATGAATGCTTATACATATTTGAAAGTACATAGAATGCATTCGCCGTTAAAGAATCACGCGACTGACCATCGACATCATGGAAACTACCGACTAAATAAGAACGCTTATCACCCCAACCATGAATTACTTTACGTTGATTGTTTTCTTCAACAATTATATATTTTTTGATACCTTCAACGAGTTCATCACGAATTATTTGATATTTTTCAACTAATTCTTGATGTTTATTTATGACTTGCAATAGATCAATCATTTCATTGAGATTACTATACAACTGGAAAGTAGCCATACTGGAAACACCATTCCCATATTTTTCATGAGCATTAGCGGAAATACCTAAACCATCTAAGGCATCATTCCAATCGCCATACATAGCCCGTAAACATTTAGTATTTGGATCAATATGCGTTATTAAATAATCCATTATTTGTATCATATGTTGCAACACGCTATCGCGTCTTTTTGATAATACGACACCTGTTCCAACACGATCATAATACCCAATCTTTTCTTTTAAAATACTATAATCACCCGTATACGAAATATAGGTATATAGTGTTGAAATAATCCATACTCCTTGGTCGATAAAATCACGAAGATCCATAATCGGATTAGCGTTTTTCGGAGGAATAGAATATTGACGAGGAGGATTACCGGTTGAATCAATAAAACTCAAAACTTCTAATATTTTTGTTCGACATGCTTTAGGATTCCATATCAAAGCCGCTTCAATTTGTTGCATGACATCACGGACACCTAAAAACAAAGCTCCGGAGTTTTTGGCTAATCCACAATACTCTGTTTGATAAATAACATAATTTAAGAATTGATTTAAAACACCTGCATTAATCTTTCCATCTTGCCAATCTTCAAATTGAAAATGAAGCCTAGTAGGTGAAACTTCACTATGCTTAATACTCTTTCTTTTCTTAAGCAATAATGATTCGCTTTCTATAAAAGACAAATAATTTCTTTGAAGAATCTTATATTCATCTTCTGAATGAGTATACTCCATAGTGTAATGAAGGAGCACTGGCTTATTTTCACTCAACTTATACTTAATAATGTCGCCCGCGATTGCGGTATCTGTAAAATGCGTAATATGCTTTTCTTTAGCAAAATGACCCTCAACTAATGAAGTAGCAATCGCTAAAGAGTTCTCTTTTCCACCGACATAAACGCTTCGCGAAGTTGTATTAGAAGAAGCAATAACATCACCCATTACATACTCACGATGAATAACACCAAAGTTTAAAACATGCGTATGCCGATCAATATCTTCCGGTGATTCAAATGCAAAAGCATCATCTTGATAAGTACACTTTTTGAACCATTTTGTTTCGACACATTCTCCTGATGCATATTTAAATAAACAATTCATAAAGGTAGAAACATATATTTCTATATCTTTATGGCTTTTAGCATAAATATCAAAGTTTACCTTCTTAGAATCAGTGACAAAAATACGGCAGGCATAATATCCTTCCTTTGTTTCGGTCAAATAATAAATCGAATCTTTGCTATAAACGCAATATCTTTCCACTTTCTTTTCTAAAAGATTGCGGCCTCTTCCTAATAAAGAAATCGGTACATAAGTGCCATCTTTTTGCTTTTCACCAATATAAAAAGCTAAATAAGGCTCTTTCCCTTCATCAGATGGTAAGACTAAATAAAAAGTCGATTCATTAATGGAAATATATCCTGAAGAATAAGCCCATAAAGTAAAGCCATCAGTTCCATAAGGAAAACGCGAAACACCATTACTACGTGGCAAACATAAGACTTGTCCACCTTTTAAAAAATATGTATTTTCTAATAAATATCCTTCTTTACTATTGGTCTTCTTTATTTTTTTTATTTCTTTAAAAAGATGTATAACATCATTTTCAAAAACTGTCTTTTGTTTCATATAATCACCTAACTATCTATTTTTTCTATATATTTTTCAATAACTTTTAAATACTCTTCTGCTTGTTGTTCATTTTCCATTTCAATAAAAACACGCAAAACCGGTTCTGTTCCTGAACACCTTAATAAAACCCAACAATCATTGGAAAAGATGTATTTAATATTTTTTCCTAATAACTCGCGCTTTAAGAAAGGCGTAGGAAAAGAAATAGTTTTTTTCTTCAAATAACTCAAGACTCTATCTTCATTTTTATAGGACACTTGTCGTTCAATCGTAGCGTGATGAAAGTTTGCAAAATCACGTACTTCAGCAATAATTTGCGAAACAGATTTATTCATCACAATTATCATTTCAAAAAAGAGAATTGATGATAAAGTTGAATCTTTACCATACAAATAATCGCGAATTGTTAAGCCGCCCGATGATTCCCCACCTATTAAGGCATCAACTTCCATCATTTTTTCAGAAATGTTTTTAAATCCCACATCTACTTCATGACATTGAAATCCAAACTTATGAGCCACTTTATCAACTAAATTAGAGGTCGCACAGTTTTTGACAATATCACCCTTCATATGACGATACTTTACCAAATAATAATATAAAGAAGCTAAAATCTCATTGTTATCAACATAACGACCATTTTCATCTAAAATACCCAACCGATCGCCATCAGAATCAATACCAAAGATACAATCATATTGTCCTTTTTCAAGATACTTCCGGTCTTTTTCCATATTTTCTTTCGTCGGATTAGGCATTTTATGACCGAAAAAAGGATCATGCTTTTTACTTATGGTCGTAAAATTCTTAAATCCTAACTCTTTCACCAGTAATGATATGGTACGAATCCCCACGCTATGGAGATTATCGTAAAGAATGCGAATATCGCTATTATATATCTGTGGTGAGAGATATTTCTTAATAAAATGAACATACTCTTTCGTAAAAGATAAACGTTTAAGATAAATAGACTTTAAAGCTTGTGAATAATCAAGAATTTTAATATTCTTTACCATTTGTATTTTCTTTTCGATCAGTCCTGTTAAATGAACATCAGCGTCCATTCCTTTTTTTTGAAATACCTTTATTCCATTAAAATAATATGGATTATGGGAGGCCGTAATCATAATACCTAAATCATTGTCCATGCTTTTAGTTTTATACATCACTGCGGGTGTTGGTACTGGCTCTTTAGAAATAATAGTCATTATTTCATTTGCGGTCACGACCTCACATACCCATTCGGCAGCTTTATCTGATAAAAAGCGATAATCATAGCCGATAACTATTGGCGTTTGAAAACCTTTTTCATGATATAAATCACAAAGGGCTTGCGTAATTAATTGGACATTAGTTTTATTAAATGATTCACCGATAATTCCCCGGAATCCTCCGGTCCCAAAAATAATTTTTTCTTTCATAATTTTCATCTCTTTTTTCTTAAAAACTTACATATTTGAAGGAATATATCTTCATTTGAAAGTCTTTATTAACTTGTTCCCCGGCCCATGATGGACACCAAGCTCCAATCCATACTTTCATAGGCTTCGTAGGAACATTAGTGGTTATTGTTGCTTGTAATACATTATCAATGTAATAATCAACTTTTTTACCGCGATACCAGTCAAAACGATAGGTATGTTTATCTCCTAGCGAAATATCATAATCAATTTTGCCATTGACATGAGTGGCGGAATCTTCCGAAATATAAGAAGAATAAATAACATCATTTCGATTAAATAATTCAATATCTATTTCATGATTTATCTTTCCCTCTTGACCATATAAGAAGGTCCAGAAAGCCGTCGCTACTCCACTTGTCGCATTACATGATGCTTCAAATTCAAAACTGCCTTGATCAAAATAATCATTGGACTCTATAGCCCCACCAATACGTTTAGTTCCGGAAATTGATATATCAACTGTGCCATCGGAATTAAAAAGTACTCGTGAAGCTTCTACGCCATTATTCCCATCGTTCCCCCAAGCTTTTGTTACCGCGGTAAATGATTTTTTAATGATAAACTTTCCGTTTGGGGTGTGACAATATGAAATACCACCCATTTAGTAGAAGCATTAAAGCCATTACCTTCCGAAACAGTAATAACTAATGCATAAGTTCCCACCTCTGTTGGAGCATCATAACTATAAAAGGTGTCATTACTATCATATCTAATACTATATGTTGCCCCATTAGAAACAGTAAATGTTGGTGTATGCGGATTCCCATCGTAAGTAAATGTAGTGTCTTCCCCAAATGTTATAATGGGATCAACTAATGATGGGGAAGTGATTTTAAACCAACGCCACTGTCTTGTAGCAAGATAATTATCATTTTCTTCCGTTTCACAAATAAAGGAATAAGTACCAGGTGTAGTAGGAATATCAGTTCCGATATTTGTTTCATTTTGTTCAAAATAAGTTTTATATGTTACTCCATCAGGAACAATTACACCAAAAATAGGTGCATCACCTGTTCCATCATAAGCAAATGTATCGCCATTATTAATGGTAAATTCAATTGTTGGATTGACTTTTTGCGTGTTAGTAATTCTAAACCAGCGGAAATCTCTTAATTCATTATATTTATCGCTACCACTGACTTTAATTGTTAAGCCATATGTGCCAGGAGTAGTTGGAATAGTTTGACCAATTTCATGAGTTCCAGTATCGTCATCATAAGAGAAATACCAGGTATAATCGACATCTAGAACAGCTCCTTCAGTCAAGATATTAACTTTAATATTTGGTTCTTCTCCGGTTCCGTCATAATTAAAAGTTGCGCCATTTTCAAATGTAAATTCATATTCCAAATCAACTAAATTTGTTGCGCCTCCGCTTGTAGGGGTAGTGATTCTAAACCATCGCCACTGTCTTTCTGCAAGATAAGTATCATTTTCTTCTGTTTCACAAATAAAGGAATAAGTTCCTGGTGTAGTAGGAATATCAGTTCCGATATTTGTTCCATCTTCTTCAAAATAAGTTTTATATGTTACGCCATCAGGAACTGTGACACTAAAATCAGGAGCATCGCCTGTACCATCATAAGCAAAAGAGGCACCGTTATCAAAAGAGAATTGAATAGTAGGAACTTGTTTATGTGTAATTCTAAACCAGCGGAAATCCCTTAAATCGTTATATTTATTGCTACCTTCAACCTTAATGCTCAAACTATATGTGCCTTCATCTGTCGGAATAATTTGTCCAATTTGATGAGTACCAGTATCATCATCATAAGAGAAATACCATTCATAATCAACACCAAGAACGGCCCCTTCCGTTAAAATATTAACTTTAATATTTGGTTCTTCTCCCGTTCCATCATAAGTAAAAGTAGCTCCATTTTCAAATGAAAAACTATATTGTAAATCGGTTTTAATAACTTCTTCTTCAATATTGACATAAAAAGATGTGCTTTGCCCTTTATATGTTATAATAGCGGTCACTTGCCCATTGTTTATCTCACCCCATGAAATCATATCAGAAGTTACTGGTATCTCTTCTTGAGATTCATCAGAATAATTAACCACTATCGTGACATAAGTTAAATCTACTTCATCCACGCTTTTCACAGAGTCAGAAGATGGATAGGTACCAACACTAATGGATATCACAGACTTGGTAGTTACTTCTGATGAACTATTAGTGTTCGAAGATGAATTATCATTATTAGAAGATGGATTAGTTATCGATGAACTTGATGGGGAGATATTACTCGTATCATCATTATTATGACATCCAACAACTAAGGTGCTAAGCAAAACAGCTAGCGATAAAACTTTAAAACTTTTTTTCATAATTACTCCTTTTCATTTTTTATCAAAACACTTTTTTCCGTGTCTTTAGCAAATAAATGTATTCTTTCTTTATCAAATGCTATGTAAACTACATCACCATTTTTGTATGATGTTCTTCCTTGTATTTTCATAATGATTTCTTGGCTATCATCTATTAAATCGTTACTATCATCGCTAGCGAGACTCAAATAAAGAAGACATTCGCTACCTAATGATTCGATAACACGTATCGTTGCCTTTATTCCTTCTTCTTTGGTCGAAAAATGAATATCTTCACTACGTATTCCTAAAATAACATCAAACTCTTTTTTATCTTGATAGTCTTCAATAAAAGATAATTTTCCTAAATCTAAATAAGAATTATCCACAAGGTTCAAGGATACACCATAATTTGTTTTCTTTTTGATTACTTTTGCGGATATAAAATTCATTGGCGGTGTCCCAATAAAGCCTGCCACAAACTTATTAACAGGATAATCATATAAATTAGTAGGGGTGTCAATTTGTTGAACTATGCCATCTTTCATGACAACAATTCTTGTCCCCATCGTCATTGCTTCCACTTGGTCATGCGTCACATAAATAAAAGTTGTTTTTAATTTTTCATACAAGCGAATAATTTCCACACGCATGGAAGCTCGTAACTTAGCATCTAAGTTACTTAACGGTTCATCAAAAAGATAAATGCGCGCATCGCGAACAATAGCCCTTCCTAACGCTACCCGTTGTCTTTGACCGCCTGATAAAGCCTTAGGTTTACGATTTAAATACTCCTCAATTCCTAGTATTCTTGCAACATCGTGAACTTTTTTATCAATTTCGTCTTTTGGTAATTTTCTGATTCGTAATCCAAATGCAATATTTTCATAAACCGTCAAATATGGATACAATGCATAATTTTGGAAAACCATTGCCAAATTACGATCTTTCGGTTCGACATCATTCATGTATTCTCCATCAATATAGAGTTCCCCATCACTGATATCTTCAAGTCCTGCAATCATACGTAATGTCGTCGATTTACCACATCCTGAGGGACCAACAAAGACAATAAACTCACCATCATTAATTTCCATGTTAAACTTGTCAACAGCAGGTTTATCACTCCCTTTATAGATTTTTGTAACATCAATCAATTTCAAACTAGCCATTTTTCTTTCCTTTCTTTTTATAAATAACTATCCCTAATACTGCTCCTATACCTATTAGTAAACAGGCGATAACAGTTATTAAAAGATATTTATTATCTTTTTTATTTGTTAACTCGATCGTTTGGTCTTTTTTTATACCGAAACTATCATATAAAATCGCTTCTCCATTCACTACTTCATATACATTAGCGAACAATTCATTTTCAGCGATTTCATAACAAGTGAACATCTTATGATCGGATCCATAAGCCTTTTCTAAAGGAATTAAGTCTTTATCATATGTCACAACGTTATAGTATTTTGACCCTGAAGCTGTTCCCGTATTTAAATAGATAGGGCCACTAGGACAATCATAAACTTGATAAGATATATCATTTTTCGTTATCATCTCTACCTTTTCGTCAATCGTTTGTACCACTAAACCATCTTGACCATTGGTAACATAAAGAGGATAGGAACGTGAATAAAGATGATCATGTCCTTGTAAAACAACATCTACTTTATACTCATTAAATAAAGGGGCTAATTGTTGACGCATAATACTGATATCATTATCGGTCCCTTCCACATTGGAGCAATGACCACCGGCATCAAACAAGCCTTTATGCATCAAGACAATCTTCCACTTAGCATCTTGCGCATCTTGTAAATCTTTTTGTAACCATTCCATTTGTTGATTAGATAGTCCCCGCGTATTATCAAGAGATGCATCCGTATCATTAGTGTTTAAACATGAAAAATGAATACCTTGATAATCAAATGAATAATAACCACCCGTTGATAAATCTTGATTGTCCGCATATGGATAATGGAAACGAGAAGTAAAATCATAAGAAGCCGCTTCATGATTGCCCGCAACAGCCATCACCGGATAATTCAATAATGAGTCTTGATTCGTAATAGCCCATTCCCATTGCTCTAATTTAGGGGTATAACCTATCCAAGAATTATTGACAATATCCCCCGTTAAACATAAGAAATCAGGATTAAACTCATCAACAAGCGTTAAAGTTTCTTGATAAGCTTCACCATGGCTTTCTTCAAAAACTTGCGGATCGGATAAATGAACAAAACGCGTTCTACCTTCTTCATTTCCCGTTTTAAACGATCCAATTTCTGACCAAGCATTTAATTCTTTGTCACCAACGCGATAAAGATACGTTTTTTTAGGCGATAACCCGGTAGCGATAACGCTATGGAGGAAACCATCATTAGCAACGGAACTTTTTTGGCATTGACCTTGAAAAGATAAGACATTAGCGCTTTCAAAGTCACCATCATCCGCTAAAACAACTTGTAAATCGCTATCGGTAGGATACGTGGTATTCCATCTAAAAGCCATTTCTGTTTGCGTATCTTGATAAAAATTCATCGTTACTAATCGCGGGACTTGATTATCATTAGGAAGTTCACCAACATAACCACTTTCATAAGCCGTTAATGGTGAAATAATTCCTATGGTTAGCATCAATAAACTCAAAGTATTTACACTCATAATCCTCCTCCTCTCTAGTTATTTTCGTTATTATCTTCAGCATGAGGAATGGTGAAATCAACGGATTTAGTTATCGCTCCAAAAAGAATTGATTTCTTTCCTAAAAGTGAAAATTGCACATCACATTGGTTTTGTGATTTACTTAACTCTTCTTTTATACATTGCAAATAAGAATCACCAAATAAAGAAACACGGCCTGACAAAACAATGTTTGAAATATTTAAAATTTCTACAATATCACGGAGTTTCTTACCCACTAAATGTGCTGTTTCATTGACATATTGATAAATATCTGCATGTTTTTGATATTCTTGTACTAAGTCATTAACGGTATATTTCTTTCCTTTTTGGGATTTAGCATAATCTTTTAAACTACGCAAAGAAACAAACTCATCTAAATACGATTCTTGACCTTGAAAATTAACCGTCATTAAGCCAAATTCACCAGCATAGCCTGAATCACCGCCATAAAAATTACCATTTATCAGTAAAGCACCACCCACACCATTATCGATATACGCTAGCATAGCGTTTTGAACATTCTTTAAGCATCCACACTTTAATTCCCCTAAAATAGATAAGTTAATATCGTTGTCCATCGTTACCGGAGCGGAAAAATGTTTTTGGAAAATATCCATAATAGTGTTCTTACCATAGAATAAATCGTTATCAAATTGCTTTGATAATTGAAGCTCACCAGTGGATGAATTAACTCTTCCTGGCACCGCAATGATAATATGGCGAAGAGGTATATTCCGATAATCTTTATCAATTATTTCTTTGATTCGCAAAATAATCTCATAAATAATCGCAACATCATACAAGGCTATTTCTTTTTGTTCTTCAAACATTATTTCTTCTTTAATATTGGAAAATGATATCGTATAACGATTATCCGATAAAGAAACCACAATTAATATTCCATATGCTTCATTCAAGGAATAATACACTTGCTTTCTTCCTTTACCCGCTACCGAGATAGAATGAGAAATCTTAATAATTTCATCATGCATAAGCCCTTTTAAAATTGATGATAAAGCGGCATGCGAAAGTCCTAAATCATTAACCAATTCCGTAGCTGAACATTCTTTTTGCCGTAGTCTTTGAATAACTAATTCATTATTAACAGCCCTTGTATAACTTTGATTTTGTCCTGTTGTTAATTTAATCATAATCGCTTACCCCTTAACCTATAATTTGGCTTTTGTAACCGCTAGAAGCGATACATTGACCACCAAATAATCTTCCAATAATAATACCGACATGAATATCACCTGAAGAATAACTTTGCCCACTCGCTTTAATCGAGGCTTTTGTGTTATACACATGGCAATTTTCCACTATTCCTGATAGCATCATGCCAACCACACCACCAACAAAGTTCTTGCCACTCACTTCTATTTCTTGGAAATTCAAATCATAAACGCTCCCCGTTAAAGCGCTAAAGAAACCGACTCCATATAAATTAGACGTCGATGAAGAATCCGTTAAAACCTTGTCATTTTGTATTACTTTAACATTGGATATAGTATGTCCCAAGCCATAAAATTGTCCGGCAAATGTCCGCGAATAATCACCATCTGAAGAACTTCCGATGCCTTGAATTTCTTCATTTTCAAAATCGATATCACTGGTGAGAATATAGACTTTTTGATAATTTTCTATTTTATTTTCATCAAAAGTACTCGTTAATGAAATATTAAAATATCGATAAAAATCATCTTTTGAACTAATTTCTATAACATCTTCATACATTTCTTTAATGGTTGTCTCTTCATATTTTTGATGATTGAACAGATAAACTTTTTGTTGATATCGTTCGCCATTTTCAAAAACAAATTGGAAGACTAACTCAACTCCCATTAAATCATCAAAAACGTCATTAGCAATCAATATCTCTTGCCCATTAATAGAATATGATATTTGTTTACCAAACAAGGTGACATGAACATTATTTAAATCAATACTATTAGTAAAAGAAAAACTTAAATATTGTTCAACTTCTTCCGGATAAACATATTTTGTTTCTAATACATGAAGGGGATTAATCGTAATTTTTTTCGCTTCGGATTTAACTTTTCCTTGCTTACTAATCGCATATACTTCAAATTCATCACATGTTGTATCTTCGCTAATCGTAATAATATTCTCATTAAGATTAATACCGACAAGATTTTTACCGCTCAATCGATATTCAACTTCTTCTGTTGCGTCTTCAGGCATATAACTCGCTCCTATTTGATAACGAGAACCCGCTTTCATAATATCTACACCTGTTAATACTTCTAACTTTTCAATACGCTTTCCGACATTAATTGATAAAGTATCATGGAAGACAATGTTTTCATCAATTATTAATTCGGCATTAATGGTAATCACTGAGTTAAGAGGATTAAATACTTTTAAGATATTTCCGTTACTGATAGTAACTCCACCATTTTTCACGACTGAAAAAGTAATCATAGAATCATATTGCTCTTGCAATTCTTTCGGATATATTAAAGCCTCAAGAGTAATTTCATCGCCGGGATAATATATTTGTTCAGCAATATCATCTTTAATTACAATTTTTCGCACATTTTTTTCTACAAAAAGAACTTTTAAAACCGGTAATTCCCCTTCTTTTAAGGACCAATAATCCGAGGAAAAGGCATTATATGATGCATTTTTTATTTCTTGAAGACTTGTAAATAATTGACAATTATCTTGTATTTGTCCAAAGCCAACAAATTGCTCGCTATACTGCCCTTTTAAAGCATAACAATTTGATATTTCTCCTTGGTTAGAGCCTACAAAAGCTCCAAAATATGAATCACATTTAACACTTCCTAATGAATAACATCCTTCAATAGTGCCAAAATTATTGCCGACAAAGCCCCCTAAATAACGATAAACACCTTCTGATCCGCTATCGGCGACAACATCAACATCGGCCCAACAATTAGATATCATACCGGAATTAGAGCCCACTAATCCACCAGAATAAGAAGAAACATCCATTGTGCCAGTTACACCAACATTTTTAATTATGGAAGAAGAAGTGACATATCCAAAAAGTCCTGCATTAAAGGAAGCCACATCTTTACGATTTATATATAAATTAGTAATCACATGTCCATTACCATCAAACGTTCCTTTAAAAGATTTAGCTTCGGCGATATTAGGATCGGCAATATCTGTATATTGACCAATAGGATTCCAACCTTTACCATCATTATATCCTTCGTTGCCTTTTGCTAAATATGTACTTAAATCAATATCATCCATTAAAACATAATAGCCTTCTAAGGAGGCAGTAGTGTCATTAATACTCGCCAAATCGCTAGCGGTATAAATAAATTTTGTAGCGACAACCACTTCTATAGTCACGGTATTACGAGAAGTAATAATTTTGATAATATTTTCACCATCATAAACGCTATTTAAATAATCGGCATGAATCGATAAAGTCGATGTGGATTCATCATAATGATAATAAGAACCATCTATTTCGCGATTATGCTCATCACTTAAAGCGATAATACCATCTTTCTTAGCCGCTGTTTGTAATGAAAAATCTAAAACAAACTTGGCATCATATTGATTATTTTTTTCTATTATTTGTCGCGATTCCTTAACGGTAATAAAATCTTCAGTCATCGTTTTAAATGTTTTGGTTGTTTGCGCGCCATTATGAGACTTTGCCACAACATCAAAAGATGTTTCGTTTTTAACATTATTCGTAAAAGTAACTTTTCCACTAGTATTATTAATAGAAATGCCCGAAACTGGCTCTTTTAATTCATAAGTAACCGCATAAGGTAAAGATGCATATGCGGTAATAAACTCACCATCCATAATATATTGCGACTTATTACGGAAAAAGATATCAGCCACTTCGTAATCATGTAATAAAGTTACCACCACAGGAGTAGTTATATATCCATTATATGCGGCAGCATATAACACTTGCGTTTTATTCATTATCGAATCATCAAAGGTAAATGTACCAGTCTTAGTATCTAATTGCACCGCATCTTTATTAATGCCCATTGCTTGATACGTCACACCTTTATAATTCTCTTCAATAACTACTGACTCACCACTATATATAGCGTATTCATCTTGAGCAAAAGTTATTTTTTGATTATCCGTATATTCTAATAAACTATTCTCGTTATCTGATACATCTTTCACACATCCTGTAACAATTCCTAAAAGAAGGAAAAGAAAGGATAATTTTGTTATTTTTTTCATATTAACCTTTCAAACCTCCTGCAACAGTATTTTCAATAATTTTCTTTTGGAATAAAATATAGAGAATCAAAACAGGAATAATAGAAATAATCATCGAAGCAAAAATCAAAGGAGCATCACTAGCCGTTTCTAATTGCGCTTGAATACTTTGAAGACCAACAGCAAGAGTTTTATATGAACTAGCAAATAAGAAAGGCGTTGAATAATCGTTCCATAAAGTAATGGCTTGTAAAATGCAGCACGAAATAATTGGTCCTTTACACATTGGAATCATCACTTTAAAGAAAATATAAAAATGGCCAGCTCCATCCATCTCGGCAGCTTCCGCATAACTCCATGACACACTTTCAAATGAAGAATGTAAAAGAATAAAGTTGAAACCAAATGCTCCTGAATAAAGAAACAAAACTCCAATAATCGAATCATCTAAATGAAGAATTTCCATAAAACGAACTTGAGCCGGTAATGTTCCTACAATCGGCACGACCATAGCGAATATCGCTAATCCATATATAATTTTCTTACCGGGAAAATCATATTTAGCCACACAATAAGCCGCACATGCTGAGAAAAAGACATTAATAATAGTTCCTAAAAAAGTAAAGAGAAAAGAGTATCCAATCATTGATAAAATTGATTCATCACCAATCCCATCTTTAATAATGCTGATATAATTATTGAGTGTCCAATTTTTAGGGATACTCCAATAATCTTTCATGGAGGTTAAATGTTGCCATTCATCAACATTACGAAAAGAGTTCAACAACATCCACACAAATGGGAATAGCAACGATATCGCATATATCATAAAGATAACAAACGCTATCTTAACCCCAATTGATGAACCGGGATGTTTTCTTTTTTTAGTAGATAAAACATTTTGTTGCATAACATAAACTCCTTTCTTTAAAAATCCGTATCCGAGAAAATACTCGATAACTTTTTACGACTTAAGAGAATAATCGGAGCAATAATTACCGAGAAGAATAAGCCGAAGGCGGCATAATATGGGAATTTTGTCCGATGCCCATATTGCACTGCTTCAAAGATTGATCCGGCAATAGTTTCGTTATTATTCAAGTTAAATAAAACCGGTTGTAAATAAAGAGTTAAAATATTTGTTAAACCTAAAACAATTAAAGTAATAATAGTCGGCCAAATCATCGGAATCATAATATGAGTAAATTCTTTAAAAGAAGATGCTCCGTCCATTTGCGCCGATTCAAATAACTCTTTTGGTATTCTTCCGATAGCCCCTGATAATAATAAGACGTTATATCCTAAACCTGCCCATATACAATAGATATAGACAATTGAACTAGTATTTGGCCATCGATCAAATGTTATACCCATCGATTTAAATAAAGAAAAGAAAAGACCGGCACTCGAATCGATAACTTGCATGCGGAAAGCATAAACTAACGCTACCGTCGAGATAATATTTGGTAAAAAGAAAATGACACGAAAAACATTGCCTAAAATCATTTTCTTTGATAAAAAATAAGAACTGATTAAGGCTAAAGGTAAACTAATAAAAATCGTAATAATAGCATAACCAAGCGAATTAATTAAAATCATTAAAGCATAAGGAATACGTAATTTATCCGAAACAGTAACGGCATTAGCAAGACTAAATAAATCTTTGATTACCGTTATAAAATTGTTAAATCCATTAAAAGAAGTCTCCCCTTCCATTGATATACTTTGAAAGGCCATAATAATGGAGTATGAGTTAACGAAAATCCACGTTAGCAAAAACTGAATAACCGGATAAGCAAGAAGAATTGCCACAAAAATTAATTCTTTTTTGCGCTTTTTAGTAATTTTCTTTTTGCTTTTTTTATGCGAAGAATTTTCATCTATGACTTGACCATCATAGTGTTCATTAGTTATACATTCAGCCATTTTCATAACCTCCTTCTATCTATTTAAATAACAAGGAAACATTATCGACAAGAAGCTTATAATTATACTCGCTATCGGAATTGCTCTTATAAGGTGTTTCCATTCTAATTTGTAATTTATCTGTCCCGCTTGGAGCTTTAATCGTTAAAGAATATTCTTGCAAGACATCGTTTTCAATTTCTATAACTTCCGCATCAATACGCTCATTACCTTTATCAAAATAATTAATTGTGACCTTGCCTTGACCTTTCGCTAGGAAACTGAAATCATATTCATATCCATGATAAACTGAATCAATATATTGCGAGGCAATACCGCCATCACATATTTTTATGGCCGTTGAATGATCATATCCTTCATTTTCCACTAAAGTTATAAGCTCGCTAGGAATATGAAGATCAGCGATTTTATTTGTTAAAGTCCAACCTCCTAAAGAGGTATATTTTTCAACTTCTAAACTTTTTTCAAGTTCTTCAAATGTTCCATTCGCAACTTTATTTATATTTGGAGTCGCAATTGGTTCACTAGGATACTCGTTTTCAAAGGCATAGCCACTGATGGGAGGATTAAAAGTCGTATAAGATTGATTTTTAAAAGGAATGTATTTGACATAATCAACATACATATTATCCGTCTCAAAATTTGCGGAGCCCACAAAGGCTGAGGAAACAGGGAACCAACATCCAAGCCATAATCGTGATTGCATATCCGGAACAAAAACATCGGATACCGCTGTGACTTTACCATCAAGATAATAGACAACTTCATGAGGATCAGTATACCAATCAAATCCATAAACATGCCATTCCCCATCATTTAAGAAAACTTCTTCGCCATCAAAAATTTCTTCACCAACTTTAACATCTTGCGATTGATTATATTGTTCGGTGATGTAATTTGTATTTAAAACATTTTTAAAAGTAACACCGCCCGTATGCGTACCACCTGGTAATTCAATATCAATTTCATGATTAGCCCCACTTGCAACATCGTTTGCATAAATCCAAAAAGCAGTACAGGCCCCTTGTCGTGGTAAAACTTTCATTTTAATTTCATAACGGCCTGCGGAAACTAAAAACTTGGATATTAAAGCCGCTCCTGTATAACGACCATCTTTTACCTCACCAACACCACGGACATCGCCATCCATATAATATTTGCCATTCCCCGTAAGGACTAAGACTCCATCATCGGTATAATTAACATTTTGCGGAATAACACCACCATTACCGCCACCCCATGCTTGATTACCGATATACCATAGGTCGCTTGATACACCTGTTGCAAAATCATCAAATATCGCATTTTCTAAATCGAGCTCAATATCTTTTGCTAAATGCAAATCATCACCAGGAGTAATTACATAGGAGGCTCCATCACCACATGATATAAGGCTTAGAATCGTTAATATCATAAATGTAACTTTATTTCTTAATTTCATTTTTACTTCACTCTTTTCAATTTCATTATAGAAAAAAGCCCTTTCAAAAGCAATCTTTATTTTACAAAGTTAAAAAATGAAATATGACATTTATATAAAAAAAGATTACTTTTAAGTAATATATGTAATCTATTGACTTTTATTTTTAACTTAATATAAAATAAAAATACGTTTTATTTTACAAAATTAAAAAAGGAGAATTGACTTATGAAAATAAAAGCAAAATTACCAATTCTAATTGCCTCATTATTTATGGTAAGCGCTTTAGCGTCTTGTGGAGGCGAAACAAATGATAGCAATGTGTTAAATATTGTTTATGCTAAAAAAGGATTTGACCGTGTTTGGATTGATCAAATAGCCTCTAAATTTGAGGAAGATAATCCCGGAGTTACCGTCAATATTCGGGCCGACGCAAACGCCGAAAGCATCATTTCACAAAATATTAGCAAAAGAAACAATAAAGATGATTTATATATCTCCGTCGGTAGCGTTTGGAAAACATATGCAGCCGAAGGAAAATTTGCTGATTTAAGTGATTTTTTAGACGATGAAGTCGATGGCACAACCGTCAAGGATAAAGTCGCCGATGAATATCAAGATTCCATTTATTTTACAAAAAGCAACGGTGATAAGAAATGCTATCGCTTACCATTTACATCTGGTATAGGTGGTATTTTCTATAATAAAAAGATGTTTGAAGATAATAATTGGAGTATACCTACGACATATGATGAATTAATTACTTTATGTGAAACCATTAATAATAGTCGCGTGTCGGTTCCCGATAAAGATGATGTCGCCGTTAAACCATTTATCTATACAGGAGCTAATACTGACTATTTCGATTACACTGTTTTTGATTGGTGGTCTCAAATTGTTGGTAAATCTAACATTAGTGAATTCTTAAATTATTCTTCAAGTGATAATTTTGACACCAATAAAAATCAAACATATGCAGCCTTAAAGACCGCCACTGAAAAGTGGTATCAAATATTTAATCCCACAAGCAATTATTGTGTTAGCAATATGGAAACAACCACTGCTGAAGACGCTCAAAAACAATTTGTTAATGGTTATGCTGCCATGATGTTCAATGGTGACTGGTTATACAATGAAACACTAAAATATACTGATTCTGGGTCCTTTAAGAACTTTGAATTAGGTCTTATGAAAACACCAACACTGAATGAAGCTAACAGCGAATATATCAATACCTCCTATGTTATTGGTGAAGATCAATACATTGCCATTCCTGCTTCTTCTAGCAAAAAAGATTTAGCGAAATCATTTATTAAAGCCATTATCAGTAATGATGGATGCCAAACATTTACAAAAGAAGCGCATGGTTTCTTAGCATATAAATGTGATTATAATAGCGATATTACCGATAATAATTTTATGAAAGATATGATTAATCTTCGTAATGCTTATACGACCAAATTCACCAATTTCTCATCATCTAGATTATATCTATGTGGCTATGTTGATATTTGGTGTTCATCCGATGTCCGCCCATTCCAAACGCTCTTAAATGGTACTGTAACTTCCGTTGATAAAGCTTTCGATAATATTTCTTTAAAAGCAACAGGAAACTGGAACACATGGGTTGCTAATTCTAAATAATGATGAAAAGTGGACCATCACGGTCCACTTTTTTTGTCTTCATAACAAAGACAATATAATACTTTTATTATTATTTCATAGCGACAACTTCCATACCGCTAGCGATTTCCACCATCTCGGATACCGTTAAAGAAGCCGAGTAAATACTATAACCGACTCCATTATATTGGTAATTTAAATAATGACCATTAACATATCCTATAGTTCCTAACACATCAACCATATCTCCATCAACAATTGTGGAAGTCATTTCTGAATATGGGAGAAGTATCTTTTGAATGACTGTAAATGATTTATCTCCTTCATAACTTAAAATATGAACAGTTTCGCCATTAACTGCAGATTCTGTCTCTTCTTTTAAGACACAAGGCAATTCAGCTCCGGCTGGATATAAAGGTAAATCTTCTTCGACCGCCATAGTTGATGAAGATAAGTTTTGTCGTGCTTCTTCCATATTTGTTGCTACGTCAAAGTATCCTTCTTTAAAATTAGGTTCAAAATCAACTTTAGTAAATGACACCTTAGCCACAACATTACTCGTTTCATCATAAATATTAAGCCATAGCGGTTTTAAATCACTACTAAACTTCATTTCTTCTTTAGACCATGTTGGAGCGTTTTCATATTTAGGATTAAAGCTCACTAAGTATCCATCTTCCATTTTTTTTATTTCATGCTTTTCATTAAAAGCTTCGAGCATGGAATGATATAGATATGGCTTTGGACTATTTAACGGCCAATCTCCTTTAAATTGATAAACTTGATTTAAAACAGGTGTCAACATAAAAACACCTTTATCATTACGAAGGATTATTTGCTCTTGATTAATGCTTTTGTTAAGCAAACTAACTCGAAAATATTTTTGATCATTTTTGAGTTCATAATCCGTCGTAACATAATAACTACGTGTATCTTCTCCGGCATCTATATCCATGGTTGATTCCATGTGATACGAAGTTAAATTATTAAGACGATTTTCAATGGTCCCTGATAAATCATCTTTGGCAAAAAATATCTTCCATCCCGCCAAAATACATACTGCCATAATTGTGATTCCAATAATTACTTTTTTTAACATACCCTCACCTCATTTGCAATATATGAAAATGAAAGTAAAAATATGTATGCATAAAAACCTTTTTTATAGAACATAATACTATTGAACAAAAAAGGAGGCTTCTCATGAATATTATACAGAAAATCGCATTAGTGTTTACTCTCATCGGAGCTTTGAATTGGGGGTTGGTGGGATTATTTAATTTTAATCTTGTGACCTTTATCTTCGGTGTTGACTCAGTTATGACAAGAATTGTCTATGTAATTGTCGCTATTACGGCAATTATCAACATTCTTCTCTTCTTTATTCCTTTAGGAGATATGGAAAAAGATAACTTGTATTCGCGAACCATTCATCATGAATAAAAAAAAGGGGCTGTAAAAAAACCTAGGTTTTTTAAAAACTAAAATTTAGGACGTTTACAGCCCTTTTTTCTTATAAAAACGCAAAAAATGCTCATGAAATCGAGCCCGGAGCATCTTTATGATAAAATATAGTTGGACTACAAAGATTTTACATAAAATATTATATCATAAGAAATGCATTTTTTATAGATTGCTACAGTAGTAATAGGATAAACGCATGAAATTTTTTCAAAAAAGTATTGACAAGTATTCCATTGTGA
>CAZJKC010000015.1:0-30164 GCA_964546565.1 uncultured Staphylococcaceae bacterium
TGGGATTTCTTTCTCACTTGGTATAATTTCAGGTAATACTACTCAAGAAATTACTTTTTCCATAGGGAATGGAGTGTTATTAGGATGCATAATTGCATCTATATCAACAATAGCATCGCCTATAGTTGGAGCAGTCGCAGCAACCGCTGCATGCATTATATTTTTTATTAGAAAGGAATAATAAAACAATGAATGGTAAAATAATTGATGATATGAAAATAGAAAAAAAAGCATGTATTGAACTCACATTTTTTTCATTTTTTTGCGCAATTATAACGATAATACATAAATATTTTTCTTTTTTTGAAAATCTAGAACGAAATTTGTCAATAACAATGAATGCTTTATTTTTTTCTTCTGGTGTATTAGGAATATATGGTTGGATATATGCCATTAAATATAGAGTTGAGATTGATAATGAAAGAGTCTATTTAAAAACTTTATTTAGAAAAATCGAAATTAATATATGTGATATAAAAAAATACTCATGTAATAGATATCGAAAATCTGTTTTCTATCAATTCTATTTATTCACAGAAAATAAAAGAGTTTTAATTAATACAAGATATAAAGATGAATTCGAAAAAATACTTAAGGAACATGATATTAAACAAGTATTCAAAAAAAAGAAAAAAAAATAAATATTTTATCCTCATCAATTACTTTATAAAGTAGTTAACTACATATCAATTGTCTAAATTATCAAAATTAGTTAAGTTTGCTCCATTGAGTAATCTTGCCTTTTTTCTTGATATTCAATGCATATAAAAGACTTTTCTACATTCTTGAAAAACTAGTGGGATTCATTTATAGTGGAAGTAGATATTTCTATGCTAGAAATATCCAAGGTGACATTGAAAGCATCTACAAAGAAGATGGTAGTCTTGTTGCTAAATACCTATATGATGCATATAGTAATCATAAAGTCTTATCCTATTTATTATTTACCAATTTTATAAATTCACATGAAATTTAACGAGTAGTTATAAATTCATAAAAGATATGCTAAAAGTTATTATACACATAATTATTAAAATTGAAAAACAATTCTTCATATCAATCTTCACTCGTGATAAAATAAACAAAGAGGTGTCGTAATATGAATTTTGCTCCTTTACATGTGCGAACAGGATATTCTTTTTTAAAAAGCGGATTAACGATTGATAATCTTTTTTTGGCGTTAAAAAAGAATAACTATGATAAAGTTGGCATCACCGATTTGCACACCTTATATGGCCTTCCATCTTTTGTTGATTATAGTCTTAAATATCACTATAAACCAGCACTAGGAATGGAAGTTAATCTTCAATATCAAGAGCAAATATTATCTTTTTGTTTATACGCCGAAGATGAAAATGGGTATTTACAATTAATCACTTTAGCATCTTATTTATCTAATCATCATTTTTTACCTTTAAAAGAATTTGATTGTTCACATCTTTTAGCAATTATGTCTTCGGAAAATGAATACTTAAAAAAAGAAATTAATCGCGTTTCTGATATTTTTACTCACTATCTTTTGAATTTATCTAATTATTTTTCTCATTTCTTTATTGGTTTAGAAAATTACCATAACATAAGTGATGAATATATAATAAAAATACGAGAATTTGCTAAAAAATATAATTATCAAGTAGTAGCTTTCCCTCTCATATGTTATGAAAAAAAGGAAGACGCTATTGCGTTAAAAATTGTCAAGGCTATTGAAGAAGATAAACATCTTTCCACATTTGAAGAAAATGGGATTTATTATCTTCGACCACTTGCTACATTACAAGAACTATATACCGAGGAAGAACTGTCATTAAGTGAAAAAATCTTCGATTTTATAAATGTTGATTTTTATCAAAAAAGAGGTCATCTTCTTTCTTATCCTTCCTTAACATCAAGCCGTGAATTATTAAAAGAGTTAGCAATTAAAGGTTTAAAAGAAAAAGGATTATTTACTCCACAATATCAAAATCGTTTATTATATGAATTAGATATTATTGATAAAATGGGCTATTCTGATTATTTTTTAATTGTTCAAGATTATGTTAATTATGCAAAAGAAAATGACATACCTGTGGGACCCGGAAGAGGCTCAGCCGCTAGTTCACTTATCTCATATGCTTTAAATATCACAAGCGTTGACCCTATTAAATATCAACTTCTTTTTGAAAGTTTTCTAAATCCTGCCCGTATTTCCATGCCTGATATCGATATCGACTTTGGTGATACAAAAAGAGAAAAAGTAATTGAATATATAAAAAAGAAGTTTGGTGCTAATCGTGTAGCGGCAATCGTTACTTTTCAAACTATCGGAGCAAAACAGGCAATACGCGATATTGGCCGTGTATATAATTTTTCTTCTTCGCATATCGATTTACTAGCAAAATCTATCACAAACAATCAAATGACTTTACGTGAAGCCTACCGCACTATTCCTGCTTTCCGCCATCTTGTCGATAGCGATCAGTATTATTTAAATATTGTACGTTTGGCTAAAAAAATTGAAGGTTTACCACGTCAAGCCGGTCTTCATGCTGCCGGAATTGTCTTAAACAATGAAGAGTTAAGTAAAAGTTTACCAGTTACTATTTCTGATAATGATCAATATATTTCTCAATATGAAATGAATCCGCTAGCAAATCAAGGCTTTTTGAAAATGGATCTTTTAGGTTTGCGGAACTTAACCATTATTGATACCTGTATAAAAAGAATAAATACACAATATCATACAGATTTTACTATCGATAATATTCCTTTTGAAAACGATGAAAAAGTATTCGATATCATTTCAAGCAATAAAACAATGGGAATATTTCAATTAGAATCCAACGGAATACGAAAAGCCATCTCCATATTAAAGCCATCAACTTTTGATGATGTGGTAGCCTTATTAGCCTTATTCCGTCCGGGCCCAATTGAAAATATACCAGTTTATGCACGAAGGAAAGAAGGAAAAGAAAAGATTTCTTATTTTGATGACTCATTACAAGACATTTTATCTCCAACTTATGGCATTATTGTATATCAAGAACAAGTTTTGCAAGTAGTGGAAAAAGTTGCATCATTCACATTATCAGAAGCCGACTTATTTCGTCGAGCTATTTCCAAAAAAGATGCTCAGAAGTTAATCGCTATGAAAGAAAAATTCCTCGATGGCGCTTTAAAAAATGGTTATTCTTTAAAAATTGCTAACCAAATATATGACCACATATATCGTTTTGCCGATTATGGATTTAAAAAAGCTCATTCCGTGGCGTACGCTATGATATCTTGTAAAATGGCCTATTTAAAAGCCCATTACCCCCTTTATTTTTATGCCTCTTTATTTGAAGGCTCATCTTCAGCAAGCGATAATAAGTTTATTGCCTATATAAGCGAAATGAAAAGCATGGATTTAAAGCTTCTTCCACCCTCAATTAACGACTCAACCGATTTATTTGATATCAAAAATAACGGATTATTGTTCCCTTTATCTTCTATTAAAGGTATCCCATCACTAATTGTCAAAGCAATTCTTGAAGAACGAGAAAAAGGGAAATTTAAAAATATTTGTGATTTCGTCATCCGTATGTATGATAAAAATATTACTATTCAACAAATTAGAAATCTCATTTATGCCGGGGCTTTCGATTCGTTACATAAATCACGAATTTCTTTAAGCGATGCATTATCCGCAATTATGGAGTATGCTTCTATGGTATTTCATACTTACCAAGTTAATTCCGCAAGTGACGACTTCTTGTTGCCACCACCAATCATTAAAGAAAAAGAAGACGATCCTCTTTCACGCTGTGAAAATGAAATTAACGTTTTAGGAATAATGTTAACAGAAACACCTTTGTTTTATCTTCAAGAGCAAATAAAAGAAAAAGGTTTCTTATCAATCAAGGATTTTCAAAAAGAAAAGAAATATCAATCAGCTTTTGTTGGCATTTTAAAAACAATGAAAGTCATTAAAACAAAAAAAGGGGAACCTATGGCTTTCTTACTATTCTTTGATGATGAAAAAGAACAAGAAACGGTTTTATTCCCGAAAGAATATGCTCAATATTACCAATTATTAGTAAAAAATAAAATCTACATTGTGCATGCACATTATGAAAAAGAAAATTCATGCATCGCTAATGAAATAAAATTATGGGAGGATTAATCAATGCCAAAAATGATTGTTATCGATGGTAATTCATTACTATTTAGAGCTTATTATGCAACTAGTTATCCGGGTGCGACAATTATGCGCAGTAAAGACGGAATACCAACAAATGCTCTTTTCGCTTTTTCAAATATGGTTCTACACATTATTAAGGGCTTTAAAAATGATGAACACCTCTTAGTGGCCTTTGACACCGATAAAAAAACATTTCGTCATCAAGAATTTGATGAATATAAAGCAAATCGCAAAGCATGTCCAGAAGAATTAAAAACGCAAATGCCTTTAGCCCGTGAGATGCTCAAAGCTCTTGGTGTCTTTACTTATGAAATGGAAGGATATGAAGGTGACGATATTGCTGGTACGGTCGCTAAAATAGCCTCCAAGCAGAATTATCAAGTCGAGATATATACATCAGACCGCGATTTTTTGCAATTAATTGATCAAAATATTGAAATTCATATATTAAAAAAAGGAATGACTGACATTGATATTGTTGATATTCATAATATCGAAGAAAAATATGGTTTTACACCTCTTCAATTACTTGATTATAAAGGATTACGGGGTGATGCAAGCGATAATTTGCCAGGAATTCCCGGTGTTGGTGAAAAAACAGCTCTAAAATTAATTCAAGAATACGGTAATTTAGAAGCTATTATTGAGGCTGCTCATAGCATGAATTCCAAGCTTGGTGAAAAAATTATTCAAAATGCTAAAATAGGGCTAACGTGTAAACATTTGGCTAAAATCTTAATTGATGTTCAATTACCTTTCTCTCTTGATGATACTCTTTATAAAGGATACAATTATGACGAAATATCGCGTTTCTGTAATCGTTACGAATTAAAGCAGTTATTATCTAAGCTAAGCAAGAATGTTCCCATGAGAAAAAATGATATCCATAATAAAGAAATTGCGTTTACGATTATTAAAAATGTTATAGGTTTAGAAAAGCCTCATGAATTAGGAATCGCTATCGACTATAGTTACGAAAATTACCATAAAGCCGAAGTCTATGGCCTATCTTTAACAATTAATGAACATAGTTATTATTTAGAAATTGATGACGTTACCAAAGATGAAACACTGAAAAGTTGGCTTGAAGATGCCTCCATCAAAAAATATTGTTTTGATTATAAAGCTATTAAAGTCATTTTATCACGTTATCATATCAACATTGATGGTCTTGCTTTTGATGTCTTACTAGCGGCTTATCTTTTAGATTCATCATTAGATAACGCTCCAGAATCAGTATTTTCATTTTTTAATATTTTAATTTCCAAAGCCAATGAAATATCATTATTAAGCAATCAAAACGCTCTTCAAACCACAGAAATTTCTTACTATTCACTTCATTTATACCCCACAATAAAAAAAGAACTTGAAGAGATATCTTCTTTAGAATTACTAGAAACAATTGAAATACCGCTAGCGACAGTTTTAGCAAAAATGGAAATTGAAGGTTTCCCACTCAATGTTCAAACTTTAGATGATATCGGTCAACAGTTTAAAGATAAACTCAATGCAATTACCGAAGATATCTATGTTTTAGCTGGTGAGCATTTTAATATTTCCTCACCAAAGCAAGTGGCCAATATTCTTTTTGATAAACTAGGACTTCCTAGTAATAAGAAAGGATCAACATCTATTGATTATTTAAAAACACTAGTGCATCAACATCCCATTGTACCTTTAATTCTTGAACATCGAAAATACGCTAAATTAGTTTCTACTTATATTGATGGCTTAAAAAACTATGTTTTCCCAGATGGAAAATTACATGCTATATTTAATCAAGCCTTAACGACAACTGGTCGTCTTTCCAGTAGCGAGCCTAATTTACAAAACATTTCCGTTCGTGATGAAGAAGGCAAATTAATTCGCAAAGCGTTTTATTATGATGATGAAGATACCTACATTCTATCTTTAGATTATTCACAAATTGAATTACGAATCCTCGCTAGTTTATCTTCTTGTCAAACTTTAATCGATGCTTTCCGCAATGATGAAGACATTCATTCCTTAACAGCACGCCATGTCTTTAAAATTCAAGGAGAAGTTCCTGCTTTACTTAGAAGAAAGGCTAAAGCCGTTAACTTTGGAATTGTTTATGGAATATCCGATTGGGGATTAAGCGAACAAATAGGGGTGACAAGTAAAGAAGCCCATGAAATAATTAATGCATTCTATGTCGCTTATCCAGAAATTGCTCATTATTTACATTACATTGTCGAATTCGCTGAAAAAAATGGCTATGTAACAACTCAGTTAGGACGCCGTCGCTATTTACAAGAAATACACGATTCATCATATCAAATACGAGAATTTGCAAAAAGAGCGGCTATGAACGCTCCTATCCAAGGATCTTCTGCTGATTTAATAAAGAAAGCTATGATAAACGTTGATGCTCGTCTACAAAAAGAAAAAGTTCGAGCTTGTATTATATCGCAAATTCATGATGAATTATTATTAAAAGTCCATAAGGATGATATCGATATCGTAATGAATATTGTCCGTGAAGAAATGGAAAACGCTATGACTTTTTCGGTACCATTAAAAGTCGATGGAAGTGCCGCTAAAACATGGTATGATGCAAAATAGAGGATAAAAAGATGCCCGAATTACCTGAAGTTGAAACCATTAGAAGATTGCTTGAAACACAATTGTTGAATAAACAAATTACAAACATTGATATTATCTATTCCAAAATGATTTATGGAAATTATGATGATTTTTATAAAATAGAAGGTCAAAGTATTACCGCCATTAAAAGAAAAGGAAAATTTCTTATCATCAATTTTTCAAATCATTATGTTTTAATTTCCCATTTAAGAATGGAAGGAAAATACTATTTATATGATGAATGCGAACCATCTTCAAAATATGCCCGTATTGTTTTTCATTTAAATGATGAAAAGAAGCTTTGTTATGATGATTCTCGCAAATTTGGAGTTATGAAAGTTATTAAAGAAGAAAATCTTGAAAAAGAACCTTGGCTTATGTCTTTAGGGCCGGAACCTATGGATATTAAAGATATTCATCCTCTTTATAACAAAGCCCAAAAGATTCATAAGCCGATTAAAATATTATTAATGGACCAAAGTTTTATCGCGGGATTAGGCAATATTTATGCTGATGAAACATTATTTGCGTGTAAAATCCATCCGGAAACACCCTCATATCTTATTTCTTTAGAAGAATGGAATAACATTATTAAACAAGCCGAACGTATTCTATTAAACGCTATTAAAGAGGGTGGATCCACTATTCGTTCTTATCATGCCGCTCGTGAAATCGATGGTCGCTTTCAAGAAAAACTATTAGTTTATGGTCAAAAAGATAGTTTCTGTCCCCATTGTCAATGCCAATTTGATAAAATCGTTGTCGGTGGAAGAGGGACAACATATTGTCCTCATTGCCAAAAGAATAAAACCAAAAAAGCTATTGTAGGTCTAACAGGCCCCATCGGGTGCGGTAAGTCGACCGCTTTAAAAATATTAAAAAGTCTCGGTGCTGATACAATATCAAGTGACGATATCGTTCATCGATTATATCAAGATAAAAAAGTACAGAAACGTCTTGAAAAAATTCTTCATGTCTCTTTATTTGATGAAAAAGGCGATTTTTCGAAATCCAAATTACGTTATCAATTAGCCAAAAATCCTCTAAATAAAAAGAACATTGAAGATTATATTTTTCCATTAGTAAGACGACAATTAATTGATTTTATTCGTCAAAGTAAAAAAGCAATAATAGTTTTAGAAGTCCCTTTATTATTTGAATCGAAGTTTGATTATTTATGCGATAAAATAATCGCTATTAAAGTATCAAATAAAAATCAATATGATAATTTATATAAAAGAGGTCAGCAGAATATTGAAGAAATGATAAAAATGAATTATGAAGGAGAGCATTATCCTTTTATTGATAAGTTAGATTGTTATATTGATTCCCATAATGATAAAAAAATGCTCTTTCGAGCATTAAAATCATTTTATGACGAGTTAATTAATAAATAGGAATTCCTTTAATAACTGTTTCATTTTTCACCATTTGGCGAATTATTTCACATAATTGTTTACTTTTAATTTTTGAAGCCGCACTTCCTCCATATAATATTTCAATATCCTTCAAAGAATATTGGGAAGTAAAATAAGTCGGCTTTTTTTCTTTTAAGCGATAACTTAATAAAGGATAGATGATTGTATCACGGACATAATCATTTTTATATTCATTTCCAAAATCATCAAGAACTAAATATTCACATGTCATGTACATTTCAAGAGTTTTATTAAATTCATCTTTATTAGCAAAAGATAAATCATTCAATTGTCGCAACCGAATAGGAAAATCGATAAAACAACACTTCTGATTGGTTTCTTTTAACATTTTTTGCATAAAAAGAGATAACAAATAACTCTTTCCTAAACGTGATTCTCCATATAAATAAATACCATTAGATGACTTATTCATAATTAAATCAAGCATTTTCTTAATGATCTCAATCCGTTCACGGTTGATATCAAAAAAACGATTACTACTTTGTTCTAAAAAGCGGCCACACCAATCATCAGGAAAGTCACGAACATAAAACATTTTGTCCGCATCTTTAATTTTTTTCATCACTGGACAATAACAAACTGTTCGTTCTAAAGAATTATCCTTACGATAAAGACATAATTGTAAGTGGCGATTACTCTTTTGACATTTATCAAATCCAGGGCATTGTTGACAGTAATTATAATCATTTAAATAATCTATAAAAAAATCTAGATATAACGATAATTCCTCATCATTAACATTTAATTTAGATAGCAATTGAAGTATAACTTCCTGTTTTTTTAATTCCGTTATTTCCTTTTTCTTAAAACTATCAATGCTTTCTTTAGAAAAGGCATTATGAGGTGGTAATGAAACTTTTTTCATAAAAATCCTCCTATACTTTGCTTAATAATTCTTCTATTTCTTTAATTTCTAAATCGGTCGATTGATCTTCATCTTGACTAATCTTTAAAGAATTGTCTTTTGGTTCACTAGATGAAGCATATGAACGAGAAGAAGTCTTATAATGTGATTTCCGAAGATAATTCATTGCGTCCAACGCATTATTGATTTTTGCCCGTGTTAAGCTCGCCCCAATTTTCAAAGTTAAAGACGATGGTAACTTAAAATCATTTGTTTCTAATACATAATCTACTAAAGCATTAATAACCGAATATGGCAATCCTAATTTCGATGAAAGTTGATCAAGAAGATTTAAATCACTTGAAACCACTTCTTTATATTCTTGACGAATGGATAAGTAATCATATGGCGAAACCGATTCCATTAATTGAATTTTCTTAGCTAAAAGCGAATCAGATGATATTTCACTTTTACTACCAATTGAATGTTTATTTCCATCAAATGATGGGAATTTAATTTCATCTTGACAGTATTTCTTTAGCAATTCTAATTGGAAATAGGCTTTACCATTATCATCGCGAGTATATGTTCTATTAACCACTTCAGCCATGCGTTCTCCATCAAAGCCAAAAAGTGTCGCAATTCTTTCGATTTCTTGACGTTCTTTGGCTTTTAAAACGCGCTCAGTAAATCCATATTTTTCTTTCATAGTTTTAAAAAAAGAACCAAAGTCAAATTCCGAACGAACATCACCCACAACACGAGATGATTTTGTGCCATGGGATAAGGTCCGCGCTTTCAAAAACATTTCATCATCTAAATTAGGATGGAATATTTCAATAAAAGAAGCGGAAATATCTTGATTATCATAGGCTTCTTCTTTGTCTTTCATACAAAATAAACGCGCCATCCGTTCTGCCTCTTTAACACCAACATACTTTTCATATAAGCCAGCAAATAATGGGTCTTCAAAAAAATCATGGGGATATTTAGGAGCTTTTAAAACATAGGTATAAAAATTAATATTATTTTCCGAATGCATTAATGTTTGTAATAAGCCGATAGCCTCAAGACGCATACGGGCTTTTAGAAACTCACCCGATGTTATTTGCATAAAATCAAATAAATGATTGTGATTCTTTAAACCTTGTCCATCCATTTGATCATATTCAGACCACAATGTAAAATAGATAGCAAGGGAAGTATAGCCAATTAATGGTTGATAAAGAATAGTTAAAAGACGACGATCATAGTCGCTTAAAACCGTTGCTAATCGTATTTCATACCAGTCATCTTTTGTCACATACTTCATAATATCACCTCAAGGAAATATAATTCATTATACTTTTTTTAAAGCAAGATTTAAAGATTCATATCTAAAGTTGTGGATATATTTCTAAAAATGTGGAAAATAGTTTTCATAATTTGATGACTGATTGTTTCATAAACGCATCCCTTTATATTTGAGTTTCCCCATTTTACGATGTAAACTGGTATTTTTTCCATAAAAACATATCTTTATTTTTATGTCTTATGTAGATAAATAAAATATTTTTATTTTAATATGTATATTAAAATAATTTTAATTGTTTTCATGCATATCTATGTTCGATTTTCTCTTTGTTTTTTTACCCCATTTCTTTGTGGCCTTTACTTTTGTATCAAAAAAATATAAAAACTCCAAAATCCCTTTATATATTTGACTATAGAAAAGAAGAAATGCTAAAATAAATCTAAATCGAAAGGATAATATATTATGAAAGAATGGATATTGCTAGAACAATTAAAAAAAGAAGCAAATGATATTTATTTAAAAGATAATAATGCTAGTCTATATAACATAAGTAAAGAAATATTCGAGGAGCTCAAAAAAAGTAAAGATTTATCTGGAACAGAAGCCGTAGAACTTAATATGGGACTTTTTGCCCTTATTGCCGAACAAGATAGTGATTATTCTCATGGTGAACATATGGCCATACGCGAAATATTACATAAAGAAGATTTTCCTTACAATGTTTTTTGCACTTTAATGGAAAAATTCAATACTTATGAAAAGGTTACATATACATGTAATTTATATAAAAGAATTACCAACGCTAACATAATGCGAAAAGTTCTTCTTTTTGCTGTTTTATCCGCTATATGTGATGGGCCAATGAATAATAGTGAAGAATTGTATTGCGCATCAATGTGTAAATATTATATTGGTCGTTTTCAATAATATAATTTAACGGCAATTTTTTATAATTGGGTTTCATTTTTAGAAGCCCCTTTTTTATTTATAGTCATGAATTTAATTAAAATATTTAACAATTCATTTTTACTTTAACAACAATAAAATTATTGTTAATAAATGCTACTTATTTCTTTAAATTAAAAGTGCAAAGTGCTATGATTAAAAGGTGTATGGAGGTTTTTTATTTATGGAAATTAGTCGTATTGGAATTTTAACTTCTGGAGGAGATGCTCCGGGAATGAACGCTGCTGTGCGCGCTATTGTGCGCTCAGGATTAGCGTGTGGAAAGGAAATGTTTGTTATTTACGACGGATATAAAGGATTAATTGATGACAACATCAAACAAGTCGATCGTGCTTTTGTTAGCGATATTATTACACGAGGCGGTACTCTCATTCATTCCGCACGATTACCAGAATTTAAAGAAGAAGAAGTGCGAAAAATTGCAGTTAATAATTTGAAATCGCATGGTATTCAAGCTTTAGTTGTTATCGGCGGTGATGGTACTTATCAAGGCGCTTTAGCGTTAACAAAAATGGGCATTAATTGTATTGCAATTCCTGGTACAATTGATAACGATATTGCTTCATCCGATTATACCATTGGCTTTGATACTTGTTTAAATACTATTTGTGATGCTGTAGATAAATTACGTGATACTTCATTTTCACATCACCGTTGCTCCGTTATTGAAGTTATGGGGCGTTATTGTGGTGATTTAGCCATCTATAGCGGTATCGCATGTGGGGCCGATATTATTATTTCAAGCGATCATCCAATGTCTAAAGAAGATGCTTTTGAGAGTATCAAAACTATTCATGAAAATGGTCGTAGTCATATTATTGTTATCGTTACGGAACATTTATATGATGTCAAACAATTTGCTAAAGAAATTGAAGAAGCCACGGGAATTGAAACTCGTTCCGAAGTATTAGGCCGTATTCAACGTGGTGGTTCACCATCGGCTAAAGATCGTGTTTTAGCGGCTCAATTAGGTGTACGCGCCATCGAACTATTATGTGAAGGTAAAGGCGGAAAATGCGTCGGTATCCAAAATGATAAAATTGTTGATTTTGATATCGATGAAGCCTTAAAAATGCCACGTACTGTTCGTGATGATTTACTTTCAGTTATTAGTTATTTACGATAATGAAAGGAGTTTAATCCGATGCTAAATATTTCAAAAAATACCAAAATTGTTTGTACAATTGGACCCGCTACAGACAATTATGAAATGATTTTAAAATTAATCGATGCTGGCATGAATATTATGCGAGTTAATTTCTCGCATGGAGATGATGTTAGTAATTTACAAAAAGTGCAATTAGCAAGACGCGTCGAAAAAGAAAAAGGTATCTTAATACCAGTTATGCTTGACACCAAAGGTCCAGAAATTCGCACACATTTATTTGAAAATGGATCTTGCGAAATTATTAAAGATTCAATTGTGCGTGTAGCCATGGAAGAAGTTTTAGGAAATGCTGAACGTTTCTCTATTTCCTATGCTGGTTTATATGATGATGTCAAAGTCGGTGATTATCTTCGTTTAGATGATGGAAATCTTGATTTAGAAATCATTGAAAAAGATGAAGAACATCGTGAACTAGTTACCAAAGCTTTAAATACTGATACTATTTGTAATCGTCGTGGTGTTAATGTTCCTTATATTAAATTATCAATGCCATTTATTTCTAAAAAAGATGAACATGATTTAAAATTCGGATGTGAAAATGGTTTTGATTTAGTCGCTGCTAGTTTCACAAGACGAGCACAAGATATTTTAGATGTAAAAGCAATATGCGCTAAATACGGAAGACCCGATATGCCCATTATTGCAAAAATAGAAAATCCTGAGGGTGTTGATAATATCGATGATATTATTCAAGTGGCTGATGGTATTATGGTAGCGCGCGGTGACTTAGGAGTAGAAATTCCTGCTGAAGAAGTACCGGTCATTCAACAAACAATTATTAATAAATGTCGTATCGCTGGTAAACCCGTTATTACCGCTACCCAAATGCTTGATTCCATGAAAAAATTTCCTCGTCCAACACGGGCTGAAGTTTCTGATGTCGCTACCGCCGTTTTACAAGGTACGGATTGTGTAATGCTTTCTGCCGAATCGGCTTCCGGAGATTATCCTATTGAAGCCACATCCATGCAAGGAAAGATTGCACAAACAATGGAAAAATATTTAAATTATGAACTCTTAGCACGGGAAGCTTATGATACATCGGAAAAGAATAATAACGACGCTATAGCTAACTCTGTTGCAAACACTGCTTTATTAATTGGGGCCAAACTTATTATTTGTTTTTCAGAATCTGGCTTTACTAGTAAACGTATTTCAAAAGCTCGACCTTCTTGTCCGATTTTAGCAGTTTCGAATAAACGCGATGTGTGCATCGGTAGCGGATTATATTGGGGGGTCCAATCTATTTATGTGCCATCCATTCCGCAATTCATTGAAGAAATGGAAGCTCTAGCATTAGTTAAAGCCCATGAATTAAATATTCCATCTGGTACACCAATTATTATTACCGGTGGTACCCCAGCAGGCACAAGTCATACTAACTTTATCAAAATAGTTAAAGTTAATGCTATCAAAGATATTTAAAAAAGTGTTATAAAGATTTTTATAGCAAAAGTGTCACAATATTTATATAGTTTTTAATATTTGATAAATTTGATATTTTATTACACAATTTCTTCTTTAGTTTTCAAAACTAGATGTCTTGACTAATTGTTGTTTTTGTGTCTATATTAAGATAACGTCGAATTAAATCACAAGGAGATTTATGTAATGAAAATTTTAGTAACATCCGATTCAACATGCGCTCTTGATCGCCAAGAAGCTGAAAAAATCGGTCTACCTATCTTACCTTTAAATGTAATCGTCAATGGTGTCGAATATCATGACGGCATTGATATTAATACCGATACCCTTTGTAAAATGATGCGTGATGGTTCCGTTATTAAAACATCAACACCGACACCATATGAAATCGAAACGTTCTTTGATGCTCAATTTGCCAAAGGTTATGATCATATAATCCACTTTACTATTTCTAGTAAATTATCTTCAATGTTTGAATTATTTACTTCACAATGCCGTGAAAAATATGGCGATAAAGTGACCGTTATTGATTCCTTAACCGTTTGCCAGTTTATGCTTGATCATGTCTATACAGCAATGGAGATGGTTAAACAAGAGAAAAGCGTCGATGAAATAAAAGAAACTTTGAAAAATCGTATTAATACCGAAGATGTTCGTTTCATTCCTGAATCATTAACCTTTTTAAAAAATGGCGGACGTATATCTCCTACTGTGGCCTTTGTAGGAAACATGATTGGTCTAAAACCTGTTTTAATTTTAAAAGATGGGGCTATTGAAAAAGAAGGTACAACTCGGAATATGAAAAAATCAATTGATGAATTACTTCATAAATTTGAAAATATGCATCTTGACGCTAAAGTATGGCATGTTGTTGTTCTTCAATTTGATACTGACGACAAACTTATTGAATTTGTACAAACGCGCATTAAAGAAGTGTTACCGGAATTTGAAGCTATTTTAACACCTATTTCTATCAACGTCTGCGCTCATGCAGGACCTGGAACAATTGGTATTGGTATTTCAAGAATTCCTACAAAATAAAAAAGATAATAAAGACGCTGATGCATTTTAGATGTATCAGCACTTTTTATTTAAAGGTAAATAACTGTCTTTTTAAGTAACAATTTATTAGCGGCTCTTATGAATTTCAAAAACAATATTGTTTTATTTGACTTTAAAATCAAGAAGGATTAAGATAAAAGTGCAAAGAAAAAGACACGTTTATTTGGTTGATTTGCATAGAGAAGAAATCCACGGCTGAAAGATTTCCCAAATGACCTTATAAATACCACTTTGGAGCATTTCTTTAATCAGAACGTTTCCGGCGTTAACGGAAAAAATGAAGAGCACGCTTAAAGCGTGAATTAAGGTGGTACCGCGTCAATTATTACGTCCTTAAAGGGCGTTTTTATTTTTTTAGGAGGTTAATTATGTTAGAACTTATTTTATTAAACAATGAAAAAATAAGCATTGAAGAAGGAAAAAAAGGCTATGAAATCGCTAATGAAATAAGCAAAAGCTTAGCTAAAAAAGCTCTTGCATTCAAATTAAATGGTCAACTATTTGATCTTTCTTCTTCCATTCATGAAAGTGGAAAATTTGAAATTATCACTAGTGAAAGTGAAGAAGCATTGTCATTGCTTCGCCATTCAACATCCCACTTATTAGCGGAAGCTGTTAAACACCTTTATCCCGATGCAAAATTTGGTTTCGGTCCTTCAATTGAAGAAGGTTTCTATTACGATATCGATTTTACAACACCTATCACTGATGCCGAACTTGCTAGCATTGAAAAAGAAATGCATAAAATTGCATCAAAAAATGAAAAGATTGTGCGTTGCGAAGTTTCTAAAGATGAAGCCATAAATATTTTTAAGGACAATCCTTATAAAATTGAATTAATCAATGAAATTGATGGACCAATCAGTGTTTATGAGCAAGGCGATTTTATCGACCTTTGCCATGGTCCTCATGTTCCTTCAACATCATATATTAAACATTTTAAATTATTAAGTGTGGCCGGAGCTTATTGGCGAGGTGACTCAAATAATAAAATGCTTGTCCGTATTTATGGTACCTCTTTCTTTAGCGATGAAGATTTAAAACAACACCTTATCAATATTGAAGAGCGTAAGAAAAGAGATCATCGTAAACTCGGACGTGAATTGGGATTATTTATGATTTCCGAATATGGACCCGGATTCCCCTTTTGGCTTCCAAATGGTATGACATTAAGAAAAAATCTTGAGAATTATTGGTATGATATCCATCGTAAAAATGGTTATGTCTTCGTCCAAACACCAATTATGCTATCAAAGGAACTTTGGGAAATATCTGGGCACTGGTATAACTATAAAGAAAATATGTATACTTCAATAATCGATGACAAAGAATTTGCTATTAAACCAATGAATTGTCCAGGAGGAATTCTTGTTTATAAAAATAGTCTTCACTCTTATAAAGATTTTCCTCTACGTATTGGAGAATTAGGTCTTGTCCATCGTCATGAGGCTAGCGGGGCTCTAGCAGGATTATTCCGTGTACGAACTTTCACTCAAGATGATGCTCATATTTTCATTCGTGAAGATCAAATAATTGATGAAATTGGTCGCTTATTAAAATTATTTGATGAAGTATATTCTGTCTTTGGCCTTGATTATCATATAGAATTATCGACACGACCCGAGAAAAAATATATCGGAGATATTGCCGTTTGGAATAAAGCAGAGAAAGCTTTGGCTGATGCTTGCCAAAAATCCAAAAAAAAATTCATCATCAATCCTGGTGATGGTGCTTTCTATGGTCCTAAACTTGATTTTAAACTACGTGATTCCATGGGAAGAATTTGGCAATGTGGAACCATTCAATTAGATATGAATTTACCCGAAAGATTTGATGTAACTTATATCGATGAGAAAAATGAAAAAGTTCGACCGATTATGTTACACCGAGCCTTATTTGGATCTATTGAACGCTTTATTGGTATTATCACTGAACATTTTGCTGGTGCTTATCCATTATGGTTAACACCAATTCAATTATCCTTATTGCCAGTTAATAATGATTATCATCTTGATTACGCTCATGAATTATTTGATTATTTTGAAGATCAAGGATTACGGTGTAAAATCGACGATCGCAATGAAAAACTTGGATATCGCTTACGTGAATCACAAATGTTAAAAATTCCTTACACTATCGTCTTAGGTGATAAAGAAAAAGAAAATCATACCATTACCTATCGTCGTTATGGAGAACAGCAACAAATCACTGTAACCATTGAACAATTCTTACAAATGGTTAAAGAAGAAATCAAAACGAAAAAATTACTAGTTACTAAATAATTATTATTTATAAAATGATATTAATTATCATATGATAACTTATAGGACCTATATGTCTTTTAACAAGGTAGAATTTTATTTACAAAAAATATCATTTATGCTTGACAATGTCAAGCAATTGGTGCTAGTATTTAGAAGCAAATAAAAGACGTGGAAAGAAGAGGCGCCCGCTTCTCGCCTGATTTAGATTCTAAATAGGCTTTAAAACACGATGATTACATTGTTATTTTAACGGGCGCATTCATGTGTCCGTTTTTCTTTGTAAAACTAAAAGGGGGAATTCTTATCAATAAGTACAAGCCAACTCAAAAACCAGAACAACAAAGTCAACAACATGGTCCCAAACGCCCTGACAAGAACAATGGTGATCTTGTCAATGAAAGCATTCGTTTTCAAGAAGTGCTCGTTATCGGTCCTAAAGGTGAATCACTAGGTGTTATGAATCGTTATCAAGCAATGCAAAAAGCTAATGAATACGATTTAGATCTTCTATGTGTCGCCCCATCAGCTGTCCCACCAGTTTGTAAAATCTTAGATTATGGTAAATATCGTTTTGAACAACAAAAACGTTTACGTGAAGCTAAGAAGAATCAAACAACAGTGGTCGTTAAAGAAATACAATTAACACCTGTTATTGGTCAACACGATTTAGAAACTAAAGTTCGTGCAGCTATTAAATTCTTTAAAGATGGCAATAAAGTCAAAGTTGCTCTACGTTTCCGTGGACGTCAATTATCCCACGTGGAAGTTGGTGAAGAAGTAATGAATCGTTTCATTGCTCTTGTTGAAGAATACGCCACTATCGAGAAAAAACCGGTTCTTGATGGGAAATTATTAACAGCCGTTTTAGCATCAAAAGTAAAAAAATAGGAGGAACAAAGAATGCCAAAAATGAAAAGTAAACGGGCTTTGGCAAAAAGAGTCAAAGCTACAGGAAGTGGCAAATTAAAAAGATGGTCTGCATACACAGGTCACTTAGCCCACAACAAAACCCATAAACAAAAAAGACAATTAAGAAAAGCAGGTTTAGTCCATGCCTCAGATTGCAAACGGATTAAATATTGCCTTAGTAAGTAGGAGGAATAAACGATGAGAGTTAAAGGTGGAACAGTTACTAAAGCTAGACGTAAAAAAGTTTTAAAACAAGCCAAAGGATATTTTGGAAGCAAACATCGTCTTTTCAAAACTGCAAAAGAACAAGTTATGCATTCACTTCGTTATGCATATATTGATCGTCGTTTAATTAAACGTGATTTCCGTAAATTATGGATTAAACGTATTAATGCTGCTTGCAGAATGTGTGACATTAGCTATAGTAAATTTATGCATGGTCTTAAACTCGCCGGCATTGAAATGAATCGTAAAATGCTCAGTGAATTAGCCATTCATGATTTCCCAGCATTTGAAGGATTAGTTGCAACCGCAAAAAAATCATTAGCAAAATAAAAAGGGGATAGCCCCTTTTTTTTATTTAAATAAAAAACAAGGACTGTGCCTTGCTTATTAACCTTTTAAACCTCGTGATTGACGATCCATATCTTCAACTACAATATCATAAATTTCACCAAGAGTTGAACAATATTCTAAAACTTTCCATGGTTCATTAGTGTGAAAATGAATTTTAATTAATTCATCATCTCCAACCGCTAATAAACAATCGCCTTTAAAATTTTTTTCAAAATATTCATTGATTTTATCTTCATCTAAATCATGTCCTTCAATAAGTAATTGAGTATCGTATCGGTATTCTAACATTTTTTATCCTCCCTTTGTTTTTTTAATTATACCATGATCCGAACTTTTATTAAAGTAGTAAAAAAGCGACCTATTTTTTCTTTTTGAGAATTGATATTACTAAGTCTAAGGCTTTTTGATAAGCATTAGGCTCTTTTTTTATCCATATAATAGAACATTCATGACCGACAATATAAAGAATGGCTTCAGGAATCATTGTTAACCCACCTACTGTACCACCTAAAAAATCATTATTGCTAACTTTATCTTTTGAAGCAAGACCATAGCCGTATGTCACCTTATTAACAGGAATAATAATTCCATCTTCAAAATAAAGGGGATCACCCACCACTTTCATATTTGCTATAACATCTTTTATATTGCTAATTTCTTGATAAATCATATTGTTTTCTTCATTTGCCATTATGAATTCTTCTCCTAATTAATAAATAATTTAATATTAATGTTCCTAAATAAAAATGTACTTTAATCTTAAGAAAAGTATTGCAATCTTCATCATCAACAACAAGTTTTACTTTCTTATCTTTTTCCACATAATTAAGAAAGTTATTGATTCCATACAAAATCGCTAATAAATCACTACGTTTATCAACACTTTGTCTTATATATAAATAATCTAAATGAATAAATGAGAATAATGATAAATACTGTTTCGAAGGAAGGGGTTTATTCTTATTTTTCTTTTCCAAGTTAATTATTTTTAAATATAACTTTTTTTCTTTAAGATGGATGATTGGAATATGAAAAATCGAGACATATAAATGTAAAGGCGTAACTTCAATTCGTAATGTCCATGATATAGCATATAATAAGGCTATTAAACAAAGTATAATTAATAATAAGTAAAAGAAAAAAGGTATCATATATCATTAGTTTGCTCATGAGTTTAAATAATATACAACACCTTATTTTTTTATACTTTATTTATTAATCTTTATTCCACATTTACGGCAATACTCATCTTTTGGTTCTAAAACATGACCACAATTAGAACATACTTGCCGCGTCGGACGTCCACATTTTGGACAAAACATTTGATCAGATGTAATGGTGTGGCCACAACTACAGCGATCATTAATAGTCTTATCAACAAAGTTTGATGTTTCTTTGGTAAACAAAATAGCTAAACCAGCTCGTAAAAGAGTAATACCAGCCATTAGCAAAAAACTACCTGGGATAAAGAGAATAAAAGATATCATTCCATGTTGAAAATTAAAATACATGCTTTCCATTCCTTCAAAAAAGCTTAAAATAGAACTAATCATTGAATAAGAAAGTATGACAACGCCTAATACCAAACAAATAATTCCGATAATGATTAATCTTTTACGAATCTTTTTAGCTTTTTCTTGACTTACTAAATCATTAACACTAGCGTTAATACTTTTTACATAATCCATAATTTTCATAATAAATTAGCCTCCCTAATTTCATTTATATTATATAATTTGTTTTGCTTATAAACAACAAAAAAGGTGTACCTAGTGAGGATACACCATCTAAATTACTTGCGACTTGTTCTTTTTTTACCAGTTGATTTTCTTTGGCTTTTATTCCTTGTAACGCGTGGAGCAAGTTCAACACCATACTCATTTTCATTATTATGAAGTGTATTTTTATTGGTAGTTGAACGGCTTGTACTCTTTCTAGAACTTGCGCTACTATGATGACTATTGTTTTTATTTGTAGTACGCATGCAAACACCTCCTTTGCAAAATTAGTGTTTGCATATCTTTAAAAATTATAAGTATTTATCATCATTATCTTCGGAATTGACAATTATTACCTTTATATCGCTAAGGCATTTGTCAATTAAAGAAAGATAATCAAAAGATTTTTCCATTTCTTCAACGACATCTAATTTAGGAGCAGTCTTAGGATTATGTGGCTCAAAGATAGTACAACAATCTTCATATGGCCTAATAGAAATATCATAAGTATCTATTTTTCTTGCAAGCTTAATAATATCGCTTTTATCCATGACCGCTAAAGGACGTATAACAGGGATACTAGTAACCGCATTAATCGTTTTCATGCTTGCAAGCGTTTGTGACGCTACTTGTCCAATTGATTCACCATTCGCGATCGCTAAACAATTTATTTTTTCAGCTAAACGCTCCGCAATACGATACATCATCCGACGCATAATCGTAATAGCGTAGCTTTCATCAACATGATCATAAATGGCTACTTGTAATTCGGTAAATGGAATTATATGAATACGAATAAACTCTTGATAACGCGTTAATTTTTTGGCTAAATCATAAATCTTATCAATGACCGCCTCATTTGTATATGGAGGTGCTGCAAAATGAATTAATTCTAAAGATACGCCCCTTTTCATTAAAAGATAAGAAGCAACCGGAGAATCAATACCACCCGACATCATCATTAAAGCTCTTCCGCCAATGCCTAAAGGATATCCACCTGCCCCTAAATAAGTGCTAGTAAAAATATAAGTGGCTTCTTTTCGAATATCAATTGATAATAAGACATCAGGATTATGAACATCAACTTTCCATGCGTTAGTTTGCAATATTTTACCAGCTACAAGACGATTAACTTCATCAGAAATATAAGGAAAAGTTTTATCGGTTCGACGCGCTTTAACTTTAAAAGTACGACCTTTTTCATCATTCATTAAAAGTAAACAGGCTTCGATTATTTTAAAAATTTCTGAATCAGTTTTATAAACTAATGAATAGGAATGAATACCGCTCACATCTTGAAGACGATCAATAACTTTATTAGCGTCTTCATCGTGTAGATTAATATAAATATGATCCATTCGTGTTTCATAAGTCAAACTCTGATATTCTTTTAAAGCGTGTTTTATATTATAAGCTAATTGGGAAATAAAATTCTTTTTATTCTTACCTTTTGTTGATAATTCGCCAAAGCGAACCATAATACGTTCATACTTCATTGCTATGCTCCTTTTATTATTTGATTTCTTGTATTATTCTTTTTAAATTTTCAATAAAAAAAGTTATTTCTTCCACAGTATTATCTTTTCCAAAACTAAGTCTTATCGAATTACTATATTCATGCTTATCTTTCCCCATAGCGTAAAGGACGCTACTATAGGCTGTTTTTTTGCTCGAACAAGCACTTAAAGTCGAAACCATGATATTTAGATTAGATAATGCTTCCACCACGACACTCGCTTTTTTCGTTTTTAAAGAAAAGTTTAAAATAAATGGCGAGCCATTAAAGCCGCTATTAAGAGTGATTTCATCAAGGTCTTTTAAAGCATCATAGGTCATTTTAAATAGATTTTCCACATGCTTTCTTTCCGCTTCATAGTTAGCAAATAAAAGACGAATTGTTTTGGCTAACATGACTTCTTTTGGGAAATCATTAGTGCCGCTTCGATAACCATATTCCTGACCACCACCACTTGCTAAAGGTAATAAATCAATGCGTTTATTCTTTATCAAGGCTCCACTACCTTTTAAACCATACAATTTATGAGCACTTAACACAAACATATCGATTTGGTCATAAGGAAGTTCGATTTTACCAATCGCTTGTGTTGTATCACTATGAAAAACAGCTTTGGGATATTGATGGACAATTTGGGCAATGCCTTGTAAATCATTAATGGCGCCTACCTCATTATTAACAGCCATTATCGATACTAAAATTGTTTCATCATCTATCGCTTTTTTTAAATCTTCTAAACGAATCATTCCTTGATGGTCGACAGGAAGATAAGTAACTCTATATCCATTTTGCTCTAATTGTTTAAATGCTTCTAAAACTGAAGGATGCTCTACCACTGAGGTGATTAAATGCCGTCCCCGATTCTTATATCGTAAAGCATAGCCTTTGATTGCTAAATTATTGGCTTCTGTAGCCCCTGAAGTAAAAATAATTTCTTCCGCCTCGCGATGAAAGAAACGCGCAATTTGCTCACGAGCTTTTAATAAAATATTGGCACTTTCTTGTCCTAAGCGATGAATACTAGATGGATTAGCGTATTTATCTTGTAATAATTGATAATAACTATCCAATATTTCTTGACGAATAGGAGTAGTCGCTGCATGATCAAGATACATTCTTTTTTACCTCCAATACTATAAATTATGCATGGAAAAGGCGAAGTGTTTTGCCTTCGCCTAATTCTTTAATTGTTTGTTGACCCAATTTTTTTTAGGGTTGCGGACGCTTCATAATAAGCCTTTTCAAAATCAGCATCATAGAAATATCTTTCCGCTCTTTCTAAAGAACGATCATAATCAGGAATGGTATCTCTAGATAAATTAGCTTCAACAATCGCTTTTTCGGCAATATCTGCTAGATGATATTGATCTTTGATTTCATTAACTAATTCGCTAAAGACGATGGAAAATGAATTGACAAGGCGATTTATTTCTTTTACATTAATAGGACTTTCCATTAAAACATTATAAATATTACTGAGGTATTCATAACATTGTTTAAAACGATCCTTTAACCGCATTTCATAAGCTTTAATGCCGATATCTTGAGCTTGCTTTTCCGATTGCTTTAATTGTAAAAAGCAATCATTGACTAATGAATAAGCTTTATCGGAATCATTACGTAATGAATCAATATATTGATTGTAATCAACGATAGAACCTTCCGTTGACAATAAATACTTTTGAAGTTCATCCATTTTTTGAATCAACATTGTATAAGGTTGCTTGGTCGCTGCATGAATATAAGTATCTAATTGATGTTTGGTAATCCCTAATTGATTAATTTCTTTTTGAATTTCATCAATACGGTCAAAATACATTTCATCCAAACGATAAACCTCTTTAACTTTTAACAAACGTTGACGAAGAACCACAAACTGATGTTCAACTTCACCAACTCTGTTGTATATAGCGTCACATTCACTATTAAACATTTCATATGCGGATATTTCTTTATCAATCAATTGATGGAAACAATCTATTTGCTCAATCATTGATGTTAGCTTTTCTTTCATTCCTTTTAATTCAAAACTAGATAAATGACGAGATATATCATATAAGTCATTTTGCATACGAGAAATACAACTATTAATGCATAGATGTTGTAAAGGAATGCCTTGTGAAGATACCTCTTGCGCTCTTTTTTTCAATTCATCAATTTTACTTGGAACATTACTATCCATAAGCATACATAAAGATGGTAATTCCGTTAAAGCATAATCCAATTCATCAAGCATTTTACTAATACTTGGTAAAAGATTATTAGCTTCTTCATAAAATGCCGTTTCGACATACTTCTCATATTCATTAAATTGATTTTCTATTCCATTAAAAGCACGTGTGAAACTATCTTCAATAGACAATATCTCCGCTTGCTTTTCAAAATATTTTGTTTTAATCGAACGGAATTTTTCTTTAAGACTCAAAGAAGCATTGCGGCAATCTTCTTCGGGTTTAAGACGAGCTGTCAAGCTATTATCCAATTCTTTTATTTGTGCTTCAAATAATTCAAAAACGCGAACATTGCTCTCTAAATTAGCATAAAAATCATGAAATCTTTTTTGCATAAGAGCTTCTTCTAAGGATTGAACAGCAATTTGTGCTTGTAAATATGTGCCTCCTTGAATTAGTTGATATTGTTTAAGATATTCATTATGAATGTCATTATATAGAAGATTACTTTGGGAAATTATTTCAAGACGTTTAATCATTTGTGCATCTTGTCCGACTAATAAGCCATATACATATTCAAAGCGACGATCTATGTCTTCCACTATTCTTTTCGCACGTGTTCGCGATAAAATAAAGTGTCGGAATAAAATAAATAAAACAATAAGGGCTACTAAAGCAATAACTGATAGAATCCATACTTTAGGACTTTTAATATTTAATAAAAACATATATATATCCCCCTTTGCTAAAAATTATAACATATCTTGTTTTGATTTTTTTAAGAAACTTATCATTTATGAAATGAAATATACTCTTTTTTTAACAAAAACTTTTGGGCATCAGAATATGACTAAAAAAAAGAACGAATCAAATAATAAAATTATAATAATTTCTTAAAGAATAGAATTAAGGAATTACATAAAATAATCGTAAAACAAATTAAAAAAAACTTGACTTTTAGCTTACAAAAGGAGTAACCTATATATGCATGTAACGCAGCATGTACATACAACTTGTCAGATGTTTAAAAACTAATTAGAGTAGTACCCTAGCTGAAAGGTGAACCTCTTGATTTAAACACCCGGAGATTGGAATGTGCACCTATTGCTTTATTTTGCGAAAAATAAAGAAAAGGAGGAAATCGATATGTCAAGATATACTGGAGCCGATTGGAAAATCTCACGCCGTTTAAACTTCTCAATCCTTGAAACAGGTAAAGAATTAGCAAAACGCCCATATGGACCTGGCCAACATGGTAATGATCGTAAGAAAAAACCATCTGAATATGGTCGCCAATTAATCGAAAAACAAAAATTACGTTTGATGTATGGTGTTAATGAACGTCAATTCCGTCGTTTATTCTTAATTGCTAGTGATTCAAAAGAAGTTACCGGTATTGCTTTTATGCGTATTCTCGAATCTCGTTTAGATAACTTAGTTTATCGTATGGGATTTGCAAGAACAAGAAGAGCTGCTCGTCAACTTGTTAATCACGGACACATTCTTGTAAATGGCAAAAAAGTTGATATTCCAAGTTACTTATGCCATGTTAATGATGTCATTAGCGTTAAAGAGACTTCCAAAGGATTAAAAGTCATTGCTGAAGCTCTTGAATCAATGGCCGCAACGGTAAAATACGTTTCTGTTAACAAAGATGAAAAATCAGGCGTTTATTTACGCGAACCAGAACGTAATGAATTACCAATGGATATTCAAGAATCACAAATCGTTGAATTCTATAACCGTAAGTTATAATTTACATGAGCTTAAAGGATCACATTTATGTGGTCCTTTTTTTATAATATAGATTAGCACATTAAATGCAGCTCATAATTGCAGAATAAAAACTAAAAAAAGAAAACATAAAAAAAGACAATTATTTCTAATTGCACATTTTTCATTCTCACATTATCTATTAATATCACATTACAATAGCATACTTAAAAATTACCAGTAATTGAAACACTTAGTAGCAACGTCATCAAATAAAGTACTAATCTATAAGAACTTAAATACTAAATCATTTATTTTTTTTTATTGTTAATTACTTCATCCTATTTATTATTGTTTTTAATGAACAACTTTAATGATTGTTTTAAAACACTAATTTGGGCTTTTAAATAAAATTCATCTTCAAATAAAGCATAATGAACGGAAGCTCTAATTAAAATAAATATAAATGAGACAATTGTGTCATATGGCAAGCCTAATTTTGACTCTAACAATTTAGCATATTCAGTATAACGCTTATTAACACCTTCAAAGAATTTCTTACCATGTTCAATATACTTTGGATTAGTGTATATTTGATACATCAAACGATATTTTTTACCATGATTTTCCGCAGTCCAATATGGAACTTTATCAATAAAATCCCATAAGGCCTCAATCGTCATTGGGGCATTATTCATAAAATCATCTTCAACTTTACTCATACAATGCTCGGTTGCTTGAATAACTAAATCATCTAAATCATCAAAATAACTATAAAGATTACCCGATGTACACCCACAAGCCTTCGCTAATGCTTTTATACCGACATTACCAAAGCCATATTCAGCATAGCATTCAAAGCATCTTTCCATTATTTCAATCTTTTTTTGTTCATGTAATTCAACATTTAATATTCGCATACTACCGCCTCCATCAAATTAACTAATCAGTCAATTAAAGTATATCAATTTATAACGTTTTAAACAATAGCTTAAAAAATGAATTTATTCTCTTGGCTATTTGAACAAAAAGCCTCAATTAAACAAACCAGTCGCTATCTTTCTTATGACATTCCTCGCATACTTGCCCTGTTTCACTTTCATATTTTTTTCCTTCTATTTTTTTACCACACATTGTACAAAGGCCATAAACTTTGCAATACTCATTAATATAGTCGATAATAGTTTTCTCCACTTCATGATTATTTCCTAAATTAAACAATGCTTTATCACGCAAATAGATTGCTTTAAGAAGGTCAAATTTAACTCCTTCCCCATTAAAATAAAAAGCTGCAATCATCAGTTGCGCTTTATAATTTCCTAATTCAGCCGCTTCTTTTATCATACGAAAACCTTTCTTTTTATTTATCTTAACACCTGTCCCCTTCATGTAACACATCGCATAATAAAACATACCATCTAAGTTTTTTATTGAAGCCGCCCATCTATAATACTGATAAGCTCTACTATATTGTTCTCTAATTTCATAGATAATCCCTAACGATATTATGAAATCAATTTGTCCATTATGTACGGCTTTCTCATGCCAATATATCGCCTTATCAAAATCTCGCGGGACTAATGATCCTTGACAATAAAAATGCGCTAAAAGGTTTTGAGCTGAACCAAAATCATTTTCAGCAGCTTTTTTTAGCCAATACAATTTCTTTTCATTACCATTCTCTTCATAAAAATCAAATATATAATAAAAAATTATACTAGCTTGCGCATCTACATCTCCTAATTCAGCAGCTTTAATAATCAAATCGAAAGCTGTTTTTGAATCATCGAGTTATAAACCAGATAAAAGTCTAATTGCTAGAGGATATCCCAATTCATCCCCCTTTTTCGCATATACAGTAGCTTTTCTTTTTGTTCATGTGCCTTTTTTTCTTCTTCTTCATTTATTGCATCTTCATATGATGCATATAACATATCCGCTATATGGAACATAGATTCTGCATCCCCTGCTTCGTCACCTTTTGTATACCAATATCGGGCCTTTTCAATATCTACTTCAACGCCATTACCATCTTTATACATATTTCCAAGAATAGAAAAAGCCTTGCTATAACCTTCTTTAGCGGCTTTTTCAAACCAAAAGATAGCCATTTCAACATTTTGTGGAAGAAAGCGTCCATTTAAATAAAGATAACCAATGTTCACCATCGCTTTAGCGCTAGAACGAGTGGCAGCATTTAAATAACAAATAAAACATTTATCATAAAGATTGATATCTTCTTTATAATATTCACCTAACAAATTCCATGCTTCTTCATTATTTTCTTTCGCTAAGTCAATTATAATCTTCTTTCCTTCTTCTTTAGTACAATAATCAGGAGAAGTGATAAGCATTTTACAATACTCATACATATACCATTTATTATCTTTGAATTCATCAATATTGTTTGATAAAAAGTGAAATATCTCCTCTTTAATGGCATATGGATACTCAATATATCGAGTTCCACTTTTTAATAATTTTTTATATTCTTCTAGTGATTTCGCTACCACAACTTGATTCATTATAACACCTCAGTTCGTATGCAAACGCTATTAATATAATAGCACATTAAACCGTTCTTAAAAAAAATCTCCTTTTTTTACAAAAAAGAGGATCACTCCCCTTTTTCATTACTTTCTAATCTTTTCAATCAACACTTGATGCTTTTTCGTTTTTGAATCAAGATTAATACCTATTAATAATATATCGCCATGATAATCACCAAAGGACGATGAATAATCTTTTTCTTTTATTTGTGCAATTGCGGTCTCTACTTTACTATCGACTTTCAATTCAAATATCATTCCCGGTTTATTCGTCTTATAAGGGACCATGACTAAGTCCGCTCTTCCTAATCCAGCATTACATTCTTTAAAGAAGTTATATTCTTTTCTTGCATAATCATAAGAAATATTTAATAACACTGATAAGACATTCTCATCTAAACGATTAAAGATGGTGGTAAATCTTTCTAAATTCTTATTAAATGTCTCTTCTATATATGTGGTATTAAGATTAATAGTTTGTATTAATAACTCTTTTGATGTTAATAAGGGATTCTCTATCTCTTCCCATTTTAATTCAAATATACCATTATTTAATTCTTGTCTTATTTCATAATTAGGTACATAACATTCTTTATTCTCTTCATCATATGCTAAATATCCTAAATGTATTAATACCGTTAATGCCGCATCAGAAGAAGTTATCTTTGTTAAATCATTACTAAACCTTGATACATTAACACTTACTCTATTACCAGCAATTAAAGAAGCGATAATATCTTTTAATTCACCATTATCATAATTCATATAATTGATTATTGATTCGATTGATGATGTCGATACCCAGTAATCGCCATATTCATGAGTGGTTATGGCTTCAACTACTGATTTTGGATTATATAAATCACCAACACTATCATAATGATATCCATTATACCAATGCTTCATATCATTAATATCCATTCCATATTGATTACATAATGATGTGACTTCTTCTTCCGTAAAGCCTACAAATTCCACCAGTTGACGGGGATTCAACATATTATATTCCGTAAAGTTATTTAATGCTGATTGAGAATTATATCTTTTAATTGGTAATATTCCGGTCATATAGACTAAGTCAATACAATTTAGTAAAGCACTATTTTTAAATAAGCTTCTTAAGAAATCCGTATAAGCATTACATAAATTAGTGTCATATCCAAACTCCCGATATATATAATCCCATTCATCAATTAAAAAGATGAAGGTTTCTTTCGTTTCAGAATAAATTGTTATTAAAGCTTCAACAATAGTTTCTTCTTGTGTAAGAATATTAGGAAATGCTTTCTTTAAATCAGTTATTAATAAACTTGTTATCTTATCTAATATTTCATCTTTATTCTTTAATAATGTACCAACACCAGCCATATCAATAGTAATAACATTATATTTATTTAAATGCTTTTCAAAAGAAGGATCTTGATATATCTTTAAATCTTTAAATAATTCTTTAGAATCATAACCTTTGGAGTAATATGCTTCTAGCATTGATAACGCCATGGTCTTTCCAAAACGACGAGGACGCGTAACGCACATAAATGATTCGTTAGTTTTAATCAATCGATTTACACGAGCAATCAATAATGATTTATCAATAAATACTTCTGAATTTAAATCTTTAAAAAACTTTTCATTTCCTAAATTTAAAAAATTAGCCATACAACACCCTCCTTTTTTTCTTTAATTAAAGTATATCATGAAAGAAAGCAATCAATAAATGATTTATTAAAAAAATAGTAATTACGCATGAAAAAAAGCATAAAAACACGAAGAAAAAAATAAAT
>CAZJKC010000016.1:0-30007 GCA_964546565.1 uncultured Staphylococcaceae bacterium
AAAAAAATTTTTTCATTTTTTTTATGTTTCTGATTTTTGTGAAGTATTTTTATAAATAATAGGCGTTTCTTTTTTTATAACGATGTTCAATCTAAATAAAAAATACCACAGGTAAGAATTATCTAAGTTATTAATTACCATTTGTTAATGATTAATTTATCTATCATCTTTAAAGCGTGATATAATAAGAAGGCATTTAAAAATAGGAGAGGTAGGTGATAAGAATGATCGAAAAAGGAACATGGGTTCAAATTCAAAGTTATAAGCACAATGGTACTCTTCATCGTTTTTGGGATCAGGCTTTGGTGCTTGATATTGATGACGAAATGATTGTTGTAGCATCAAAGAAAACACGTGTTACTGAAGCCGATGGTCGTATTTGGTATACGCGCGAACCGGCAATTACTTTTTTCTCACGAAAATATTGGTACAATGTTATTGCGATGTTAAAAAGTGATGGCGTTTCTTTTTATTGTAATATTGCTTCGCCTACTTTAATAGATGGCTACGCTATTAAATATATTGACTACGATTTAGATTTAAAACTTTATCCCAATAACGTAATTAAAGTACTCGATGAACGTGAATATGAACATCATCGTCAGACATATCAATATAGCGATAAATTAGACTTTATTTTAAAAAAAGAAGTACAGCATATTCAAGATATGATGAAACAAGAAGCATTTCCTTTTCAAATTGATAAGATTCATTCTTATTACCAAGAATTTTTGAAGTCTTTAGATGAGCAACATCGCATCGGTATGAATAAAGAGGTGGATGACCATGATTAGCTTTAATTCGCAAAATGTAAATGATACTTTATTGTTAGGTAAATTAATAGCGGAGCATTCTTTTAAAGGTGCGTTAGTGCTTTTGGATGGTGATTTAGGAGCGGGAAAAACAACTTTAACATCGGGAATGGCCCAATGTTTAGGCATTAAAGAAAAAATCATGAGTCCTACTTTTAATATTTTAAAATGTTATTTTGTGAAGCCGCTTTCTTTGTATCACATTGATGCTTATCGTTTAGAAGAAAATACAAATAGAGATATTGGCTTAGAAGAGTTTATTGAAGGTGATGGTCTTTGTGTTATTGAATGGCCTAATTTTATTAAAGAATGGATTCCTTCAAAATATTTAAAAGTGCGCATTGAACATGTTGACGGTAGTAATAAAAGAAAAATTACGATAGCGTGTTTCGATGACCGTTTTGCTTCATTGATAGAGGAGATTAAGGAGGTCTTTCCATGTACCGAGTATTGTTAGATAGTTCTTTTCGTGAATTAGCGGTTGGTTTAGCTAAGGATGGTCATATTATCGATAAAATTGAATATGAAGCATGGCAAAGACAAAGTGAAACGATGATTCCTGAAATTGCTAAACTTTTAAAAAAATATGATGTAAAAAATGAAGAAATTGAAGCGGTAGTTGTTTCGATAGGCCCCGGTTCATATACGGGTGTTCGTATTTCTTTAACAATTGCGAAAGTCATGGCGTTAGCCCTTTCATGTAAATTATATACCGTTTCTTCTTTAGAAATATTAAAAGATAGCAGAAAGCCGTCTATTTGCTTAATTAATGCTCGTAGTAATCGCTCATATATCGGTGTATACGATCAAGACTCTTGCCTTATTAAAGACACTATTTGGACGAATGATAAAGTTTTACAATTTATTAATGATAATAAAGATTTTTGTCTATGTGGTGAGACGGAGTATTTAAATCTAGAGGGTTGTAAAAGCGATATTATCCAAAGGATGCTTGATATTTCTATCAAGACGAAAGAACAAGACAATATCTTATCTATTAGACCTGTTTATTTAAAGGACTAGCTTATGAATATTGTTAAAATGACTAAAGAAGATATGGCAGAAGTGCTTCTTTTAGATAAAGAATGCTTTATTTCTCCTTGGGACGAATCTCAATTTACTTATGAACTTGAGGAAAATCCTTTTGCCGTTTTATTAGTGGCTAAAGAACAAGACGTTATTGTGGGTTTTATTGATTTTTGGATAACTTTTGAATTTGGATCCATTAATCAAATTGCGGTTATTCCCGCATATCGTCAGCAAGGCATTGCCTCTTTATTGTTAAAGCATGCTTTTAATCAAATGGTTAATGCGGGCGTGTATGAAGTAACTTTAGAAGTGCGGTATCACAATAAATCCGCGATTTCATTTTATAAAAAACATGGTTTTAATGTGCTTTTAACAAAAGAACATTATTATGATAATGGCGATGATGCATATTATATGGGAAGGAGATTAGTTTATGGGCAAGATAATTTTAGCGATTGAATCGAGTTGTGATGAAACGGCTGTAGCCATTACTAAAAATGGTGAATTACTCGCTAATGTGGTAGCTACGCAAATTGAAGTTCATCAAAAATATGGTGGTGTAATGCCAGAAATTGCGTCTCGTTTGCATGCCGAAAATATTGGTGTAGTGTTAAAAGAAGCTTTGGAACAAGCCCATCTTACATTTGCTGATGTCGATGCTTTTGCGGTGACTAGAGGGCCTGGATTAATAGGAGCTTTACATGTCGGACTTCAAGCAGCAAAGACCTTGGCGATGCTTTATCATAAACCATTAATACCAGTGCATCATTTGGCTGGCCATATTTACGCTAATGAATATGTTAAACCTCTTGTTTTCCCGTTACTTGCTATCGTTGTTAGCGGTGGCAACACGGAATTAGTGATTATGAAAGATCATTTAGATTTTCATATTATAGGTGAAACAAAGGATGATGCGGTTGGGGAATGTTATGATAAAGTGGCTCGCGTTCTTGGCTTGCCATATCCGGGCGGAATTCCGATTGATAAGTTGGCCAAAAATGGTCAAAACACTTATCACTTACCATCACCTTTACATGATGGCTCATATGATTTCTCATATTCAGGGTTAAAAACAGCGGTTATTAATCTTGTTCACAATCTCGAGATGAAAAAAGAAACTCTTCGTGTTGAAGATTTATGTGCTTCATTTCAAGAAACCGCTATTGAGATGATTATTGAAAGGGCCAAACGCGCTGTTAAAGAATATAATGTTCAACAAGTTGTTCTCGCTGGAGGTGTATCGGCCAATAGTTATTTACGGAAAAGAATTGTGGAAACATATGAAAATAGCCATGTTGATGTCATTATCCCCCCAATGTGGTGTTGTACCGATAATGCCGCTATGATTGCGAAAGTTGCAGAGCGTTTATATGATAAAAAAGTATTTGCGGATTTGTCATTATCGGTTGATCCGAGTTGGCAAATAGATGAATATCTAAATTTTAATTAATAAAAGGATAAATAATATAAAATACAAGCAAAAATAATGAAAAATAGGTATAATAGAAATACGTTATATCTTATCGAGCACAAGGAGGAAAAAGTGTGGAAGAGTTTATGACTGTACGCGAATGTTATGAAGCGTGTAAATATGGCAATGATTTTGAAAAAGAATCAATTGATGAAGTAGAATTTGAAGGATGGGTACGTACTAATCGTGATAATGGATCGGTAGGATTCATCGAATTTAATGATGGAACATATTTTAAAAATGCGCAATTAGTGTATGTTAAAAATGAATGTGAAAATTATGATGAGATTTCTCATTTGTCAACGGGTTCAGCCATTTGTATTACCGGGAAATTTGTTTTGACCCCAGAAGCTAAACAACCTTTTGAAATTCATTTAAAGAAAGTTGTTGTCGAAGGTACAGTCGCGGCGGATTATCCTTTACAAAAGAAGCGACATAGTTTTGAATTCTTAAGAGACATTGCTCATCTTCGTCCACGGACTAATACCTTTACCGCCTTGTATCGAGTGCGCAGTGTCTTATCAATGGCGATTCATGAATTTTTCCAATCACAAGGATTTGTGTATGTGCATACACCTATCATTACCGGAAATGATGCCGAAGGAGCTGGTGAGGCTTTTCATGTTGTAACTGATTTAAAGAAGCCTGATGAATTCTTTTCGAAAGCTGCTAGTTTAACGGTTTCAGGACAACTTCATGCTGAGGCTTTCGCTTTAGCGTTCCGTGATGTTTATACTTTTGGTCCTACTTTCCGTGCTGAAAAATCTAATACACCGCGTCATGCAGCTGAATTCTGGATGATTGAACCAGAAATTGCTTTTGCGGATTTAGAAGATGATATGGATTTAATTGAAGATTGTATCAAATACACTATTAGTTATGTATTAGAAAATTGCCCAGAAGAAATGGAATTCTTCAATAAAATGATTTCTGTAGGCATAATTGATCGTTTAAAATCAGTAGCCTCATCTTCATTTAAACGCATGACCTATACGGAAGCTATTGATATTTTATTAAAAGCTCAACAAGAAGGTTATGAATTTGAATATAAAAATATTTTCTGGGGAATGGATTTACAAAGCGAACATGAAAGATATTTAGCAGAGAAAATTGTTCAAGGACCAATGTTCTTAACGGATTATCCTAAAGATATTAAAGCCTTCTATATGCGCCTTAATGATGATGGTAAAACCGTTGCAGCTTGTGACTTATTAGTTCCTGGTGTTGGTGAATTAGTGGGTGGTTCCCAAAGAGAAGAAAGATATTATTTATTAAAAGCACGTATGGATGAGCTCCATATGAATATAGATACTCTTGAATGGTATCTTGACTTACGTCGTTATGGTGGTTGTAAACATGCTGGCTTTGGTATTGGCTTTGATCGCTTATTAATGTTTATTACCGGCGTTAGCAATATCCGTGATTCGGAACCATTCCCACGGACATTTAACAATTTAAAATATTAAGATAAGAAAGGATGATGTTCTCATGGCGGAAATGATTACCGATGAAGAAGAAAGCAAACTAAAAATACGTCTTAAATCACAACGTCATGTACGGGCTCTTTTGATTATTGTTAATCTTCTTTTAGTCTTCTATATTATTTACTTTATTGGTGATTTAGTTGCCGAAAAAGTGAATAATAAAGATGCCGATATTGTATCTCTCGATGATTTATCGCGCGGTAAATCGAAAAATCGTTATGAAGAGTTAATGAATGGTAGACAAAAGATTATTGGTGATTATATGGTGTATGGTACTTCATTACATTTAAGTGAAGAAAAACTCTCATTGCTAAATTACACGCCAATGAGCAATATCTATTTATTAAGAACATCTGATGGAGCTCTTATTAATACGGAAATTGATGCGGAAGTTAATGAGGGTATTGATTTAAAGTATTTAGAAGAAGGCGATTACTTATTAGCGATAGGAACTAGTCAAGAAAAAGAAGTTATCAAGATTATTTTAGGTAAAGAAAGATATGAAGAAACGATTTATAGTTTACCTCTTTATCAAAATTCACGTTTAAGAAAGAAAATATCTCTTTATGCTTATCCACACAATCCGGCTTTTGTTATTAAAGTACGTGATGTATATGAAATTGATAAAGATTATTATGATTTAGTAGTGCAAGGAAATGAAGAGAATCGTCATTCTTTTATTGAAACAATAAATAACGATGATAAGCTAAATAAATTAAATCTTAAAATTAAGGAAATTGATGCCGATAAAACATTACTTGATGCCTATATAACACAAGCGACAACCGCAATTGAATTAGTAAATAATGAAACATCTTATATTGTTAACTCCCATTATGTAAAAAGTGATTTTATAAAAGATAATATCTTTGATGATGGCTCCTTAAAAGGATATGATCAAAATAACTTTATTCGCGAATTAGGAGGATATGCTTTTCAAAGTGGATCTCGTCAAAAAGATATTGCATCTTCATTTGAAGTGACACAAGGATTAGGCGTTCATGATGCAGGGAAGATGGCATTATCCATCAATTCAAAAGATCAAAATGATTTAAAAACGCAAGTTCTTGCGGCGATGAATTTTCTTATTAAAAATCGATAATAAAAGGTATTGAGTGCATCTCAATACCTTTTTTGCACGTTTTATAGTCAAACATTAAATATCATTGTCTTCAGCTAATTTCTCTAAATTCTTGGCATACACATCTTTAGACATTTTTAATATACGATAAGTGCGAGCAATTAAAGCCTGGATTTCGATGAGATACCAAATGAGGCCGATAAAGAATAAAGGTACGCTAATATAACTGATCCAAGCATGAATATCATTATATAAGAAAGTTGGAGAGTGCTCTAAAGAAGGCCAATCACAAGGAATGTTTAATCCAAAGAAGTTATGACGAGGAATCTCTTTCCAATTATATATAAAGAAGAGACTTCTAAATCCTTTATCTATCGAAAAAAGGAAGGAACTGGTTTCATTAGTAATTAAACAAAAAACCAAAACGATTAAAAATGATATAAGCATTAAAAGAAGAGGAATCCATGATTTTTTATAAAAATAGCGAAGACTTTTAGTATGCGCTACTTTACGAAAATGCTTTGTATCTTTGACAACTTTTAATTTGACCATGTCATACATATAAGTATCAACAACTTTACCTTGTCTTTTCATTATTTTTTTAACAATTAAAACGATATAGCCTATTAAAACGAATAAAAGAATGACTACAAGGCATAAGGCAATAAGAACACGCTTGTCATTTTCGGTTAATTTAATAAGATTAATCATGGGACTCACCACCTTCATCGTTGGGAAGTGATGCTAAGTTGTCTTCTTCTTCTTCTTTTTGAACTTCAATAGGAGCATATTTATTAGTCTCATTACTTTCTTGATAAGGTTTACTTGTAACTACATCTACTGCAATCGCTTCTTGAGCTTTTTTAATTCGCATTACTTCATAATCTTCAATAAGCAAGCCAAGAGGGTCTTTGATTTCATCTTTATTTTTGACAAAAAGATTATGAATATCGGTGATAATAATGCGAATAGTAGTTATGAAAAACACTATTAATCCATAGACGGCCATAATAGCTAATAATGATATCCATAAAGGACTTAAGATAATGGCGAGCACACCTTGTCCACAAATCTTTAAAAAATTAAACATCAATAGTACCTCTTTCTTATTTTTATCTTACCCCGAAATTACCATCTAAGCAAATAATTATCTCTTTTTATGAAAGAAAAAAATGTTTGGGAATAGTTTTGCTTTATTAATTATTTAAATAAGTGAGCGTATTTATAGCAATAGATACCGAAAATAGCAAGTATTATCGACCAATAGGAAATGCATAAATAATTATAACCGGGTAATAATGTTAAAAAAATTGCGACTCCAAATAGCAATAAAAGAGATAAAACAATAATCATCCAATAACGTTTTTGCTTAATGATATAGTAAAGTGATGGTAAAGATATAATTAATCCAATAGCGAGGAAAAAGGCAGCAATATCTTTTGTAAAATACATAGTGACACCGCTGATAAAGGAACATAATACCCCACCATAAAGAAGCCATTTAATGGGAGAATCATCAAAATAGATAAACACATCAAATTTTTTCATTTCACTAAAAATAATTAGGGAAGTGATAATTGTTTGAGCAAGAGATGTAATGGCAATAAAAATAGGGAAAAGAGTTCGGGCCTCTGTTTCTGTTAATGAGAAAAGGGCTTGAAAGGCGGCACTCATGGATATTTTAAAAAAACATTCAGAAATCCAAAATAGTCCCCACATAATGATAGAATTAGCTAAAAAAGTAATGATTATAATATATAAGCCATGGACTTTCTTTTTAATCATTAAAGCAAATAATAAGCCACTTAATAAACTCGGAACAAGATAATATAAAGTTTTTTCAAAATTAATGAGAAAACAAATGGCTAATGAAGCAAAAAAGTAACAAAATGCCATTCTTTTTTCACAAAAAATGAAAGTAAAAGTGGAAATAAAAGGAAAAAATAATATTAATAAAAGATCCGCTAGAAGAAATGTTATAGCGAATGAACTAATGAGAATAATTAAAGCGTTTATAGCGGTCATCAATCCCGCTAAAGCTAAACTTTGAATCATATTTTTCTTTTTAATCATCGTATCACCCTTACAATATAAGAGTACCACAAAAAAACAATTTAATAATGCATATCTTTGGACTTTTAGACTATTTTTTTTATATGTATAACTTTTTTTCTTTGATTGAATTATCATTTATTCAAAAAATAGTAGACTTTTATAGTTAAATTATTGTAGTATTTTATTATATTTTTAAAGGGAGGATAATTTATTATGAAAAAACGTTTTTTTTATTTCTTAGTAGCGTCCTTGCTTTTAGCAGGATGCGGCAGTAAAGGGCCAGAGAACCTTATTCCAGAAGGCTTTATCGAAAATCTTGATGGTCAATATTTTAGTGCAGATGGTTCTTTGAATGTCTCAGGTGATATAGTTTTGTTCAATGATTTAGAACTCAAAGCGACAAAGTTTCAAGTAGAAACATTTGACGAGTTATTTGATGAAGAAACTAAAGCGGTTGAACATGCCGTAACTTATCTTAAAAATGGTAAAGCAAAATATCGCTTGTATTTTAAAGGTGAGAATGGCTTTTATCAACTTCAACTTGAAAAAGAAACCAAAGATGGCTATGATTCGGTAGCGACTTTTATGCCATCGATTGAAGAATTTACCGGGGCTTATACAGGATTTGGTGATTCTTATGAAGGTAATATTGTGTATCATATCGGTAATGATTTTGATTTTTATAGAGGATACTTCAATATTGGTGTATATTCAAAAAGCATTGATATGATGAATGATGTAAACTATGTTGAATCATTTGTGACTTTTGATGAATCAGGTATACAAAAAGTAATTTCTATTTGTGATTATGCAGATAATTATGAATATTATAAAGTTAAATTAGGAACAATTGACAATCAAACAGGTCTTATAGATGTCATTTATGATTCATATTTAGCCTTCTATCATGACCCGATGTATTTGACTTATCCTTTTTATTCTAACGAAGGTTCGGTAGCGGCTAGTGTCATCAATCCCAGTGAAAAAAGTATTACTATTGGTGATGTGACTTATTCTTATGAAAGTTCCGTAGATGAAAAAGGACAAGTGGTCACTTTAACTAATGGAGCTTCCACTATTGAAACGCGTCCGACGCAATATGGTATGACTTGGAGTAAAGATGGGACAGTAATTGAATATGCTTTCGATTCGGTCATGTATTTATTAGGCGATTATCAATACAAAGATTCATTATATTCATTGACTATGAATGATGATTTAACCGATTATGCATTAAGTATTGATGGACAAGAAAAAGAAATTACATATGCTTTATTTAATCATCAAAAAGCTATAAAAGTTTCAATTAATAGCAAAGATGTATATTTTACACCATATAAAACGGGCATCGCTATTATGGCAAGTGATGGTCAAGATGACTTATTCTATATTAATGAACAAGCTTTCTTAACAATTTATAACAATTCCTTTGTTAGTAAGAGCTTTGATGATTATGAAACAATATCAATTGATAGTGATTTTAAGGTTTCATATAAGTCCGAAACAGCTCAAGGATATTTAATATACAATCCCGCTTTAGAATATCCATATTTAGAATTCTCTTTAGCTAATAAGGATTATGTTTTAACGATTCTTGAAGCCGCGACCGGAATTGCTCAACTAACTGAGGGTAATAATTCAAAAGATTTCTTTGTAGAAAGCAGTGTTACCGATTTGTATCATAGCTATACTTCTCATCATGAAACAGAATTAATTATTAATAAGGATTCGTTATCTTATTATGGTGAAGAAAATATTAAGTATGAACTCGAAGCATTTTATTCTACATTCTCATATAGTTACGTGATGGCTATTAATTTTGAAAGTGAGAGTAGAAATAGTAAATGTCAAGCTTTCGCTAATGAAGGATTAATTGCCGTCGATGAAATAAAAGGGCTCTTAAATGCTCATACAACTATTTATATTGATGTTGATTACTTTGCTGAATTAGTTGGCGAATATTATTTAGATGGCACATATGGTCCAGAAAAATTTGTCTTAACAAGTGATGGTCATTTTTATGCCGATACTTTAAATTCCACTAATGATGGTTTAATTAAAGATGTTGAATATGAGTATTCATTAAAGATGACATATGATTATTATGGTGGAGCTTATCCAACGATTGTTTTCTATCGTGATGGTGGTCAATCATTAGACCTTGTCAAACAAAACAATGCTTTGGTCGTTGGCGGCTCATTACCTTATGTTGCTGATTATTTATTTGAATATAATGGCGTTTATATTTTAAATGAATCCGTTATTGAATTAAGAGCCAATGCCTTATATGTTGATGGCACACAAGCTACTATTAGCGAAGTTATTGCGAATGAAGATGGCTCAACATCTATTAAAGCAATGGTAAACTTTATTAGTTATACATATACCTTTAATCAAGATGATGAAGGAAAATATGTAGTTTCTGATAGTGATTCTGAAAATAAATATCGTCAATCAAACTTTGATTTTGATTCTTTAGTTGATGAATATACTACAGATAGTGGATCATATACTGTTTCCTTTAATTATTATTTAGGATCGGAAATTGTCAGCGGATACTCGTTGTCGGATGGAATATTGACAACTTCTACATATTCAATTGTTTTCTATGAAGGACATTTAGCATTAAAGTTCACATTAGGATTTGATACAGTATATGTTTATGCTAGTGAATCAGGTAATGTGTTAGAAGTGGCTGGTTCTAGCCTTCCACCTCTTCCACCAGCACCTCCTATTCTTTAATAAAAGTAATAGACGTGAGGAATCAAAAAAATGAAAGGACTTAATGAATATCAAGACGCCGCATATGAATTTGCTAGTGAGCAAGGTCGAAGCAATGTTGTTTTAAATGGCGTATTAGGATTGAGTGGCGAATCGGGAGAATGTGCTGATATTGTTAAAAAGCACCTTTTTCAAGGACACGAAATGAATAAAGATAAACTTAAAGATGAATTAGGAGATGTCTTATGGTATGTTGCTTTAACAGCAAAAGGATTAGGACTTACTTTAGAAGATATTGCTCAATATAATATCGAAAAATTATCGAAAAGATATCCGACCGGTCATTTCCGTGTTGAAGATTCTCGCCATCGTCAAGGAGATAAATAATATTATTTAAATAAATCTTTATGGTGTGATAGCAAATAGTTTATCACACCATTTTCATTATGGGAAAAACTAGTCAATATTTGCGCATTCTTTTTGACAGTCGCGCGGGCATTGATCATCGCAACACCTTCAGACGCCATTTCAAGCATAGGGATATCATTTTCAGCATCACCAAACGCTATAGTACATTTCTTATCAATACCATATAACTCTGATATGAATTGCAATGCATGTCCTTTATTAGCAATTTTTAATGATACTTCGATAGTGGTTATGCCGTCATATGTGCCCCAATTATAGAATAATAAATCATGATATTTGTCTTGGCTTATGATTTTAAAAAACGGACCATAATCTTTTTCATATACTTGAAAAGAAGCGTTTAATATATCTTCAAAAACAACTTCATTGAGCATTCCTTCCAAATGTTTAACTAAATGATTTTTATGAATTATCCAAAAAGGAATTTTCTCTTCATGATACGTATAAATAGTGTAAAGAGAATTAGCTAAACAAGCTTCGATAAAAGGAGATACTTCTAAAAACAATTCTTGAAATGTTTTTAATGGTATAGAAAAAGTATAAGCATGATGAATGGTTTCTTCGTTTTCTTTGATATACACTATCGCGGCGCCATTAGAAACGGAAATAGGGGTGTTATATAAAGATAATTGTTTAACATATTCAAATAATCCTTGATATGGACGGCCAGAGTTTATTAAAAAAAGATGATTGTTTTGTATGATTCTTTTAATATATTCTTGGCTTTCATTGGTTATTTCTTTTTGGGAATTTAAAAGGGTATCATCTAAATCGACACTTATTAAGTATCTTTTTTGGCGAGATTTTGCTATCATCGAAAATCACCTCGTCAATAGTATAAAATATTTTGCTATAAAAAATTAAAATAATTGAATATAGCTTGGAGATTAATAAGTAGGCTTTTGCTTTTTTTATTGTTCGTTTATGAACGCAAAATTAGAAAATTTAAAAATGATTTTTGCATTTTACTCTATAGAGTAAAAAGAAACTATGTTATAATATAGCCCGATGAATAGGACGTGATGAATGAATGAAAAGAGAAAATTATATTTCATGGGATGAGTATTTTATGGGGATTGCCTTTTTATCGGCTATGCGGAGTAAAGATCCTTCTACTCAAGTTGGAGCATGTATAGTTGATAATGACCATAAAGTTGTATCTATCGGCTATAACGGTATGCCTATTGGCTGTGATGATGATAAAATGCCATGGGGGCATGGTGAAGGTTTAGAATCAAAATATTTATATGTTTGTCACGCCGAATTTAACGCTATCTTAAATATTCGTAGTGCCTCATTAAAAGGCTGCACGATATATGTATCTTTATTTCCTTGTAATGAATGTGCAAAAGCGATTATTCAAACAGGGATTAAAGAAGTTGTTTATGTTTCTGATAAATATGGACATAGTGATGAATTTAAAGCAAGTAAAGCCATGTTTGATATGTGTGGCGTAAAGTATCGGAAATTTGAAGGACGCTTACCAAACATTAATTTTAAATAATTATATTTTAAGAAAAGGAGGATGATTTTATGCCTGCAATTGAAGTTGAAAATTTATCATTTAGTTATGATCAAAATCAAGATGCTATTCATCATCTTTCTTTTACTATTGATGAAGGAAAATATGTCTCGATAGTGGGACATAATGGCTCAGGTAAATCGACATTAGCCAAATTATTATTAGGATTGCTAGATGCTAAAGAAGGGACCATTAAAATATTTGATGAAATTCTTAATGATCAAACGTGCAATCATATTCGGCAAAGAGTGGGTATTGTTTTCCAAAATCCTGATAATCAATTTATTGGCTCAACAGTTGCGGAAGATATTGCCTTTGGCTTAGAAAATAGACAAATTCCGCATGAAGAAATTGTAAAATTAATTAAAGAGTTTTCGATAAAAGTTAACATGGAAAATTTTTTAGATAAAGAGCCGGGAAACTTATCAGGAGGGCAAAAACAAAGAGTTGCTATTGCGGGTGTTTTAGCGATGCATCCAGATATTGTGATGTTCGATGAAGCAACAGTTATGCTTGATCCTAAAGGTCGTTTTGAAATTCGTCAAATTATTAATAAAATGAGAGAAGAACAACCGCAATTAACTATTGTTTCTATTACTCATGATATGGAAGAAGCACTTCTTTCAGATGAGGTTATTGTCATGGACCATGGGGCTATTGTCAATAAAGGATGCCCTTTAGATGTTTTTAAAAATGAGGCGTTGTTAAACGCTATCGATTTAAAAATGCCTTTTTTATTAGATTTACAATCGCAACTTGCACAAAAAGGTATTGAATTACCCAAAACGTTAGATATTGAAGAGATGGTGAATAATATATGTCAATTAAAGTAAAGAATTTATCATACATTTATTCTCCAAAGACCCCTTTTGCTTATGAAGCATTAAATCATATTGATTTAGAAATTCAAAAGGGAAGTTTTACCGCTATTGTGGGACACACGGGATCAGGAAAAAGTACTTTGATTCAGCATTTTAATGCTCTTTTATTACCTAATGAAGGCAGTGTGGAAGTTGAAGATTATTATATTGATGCTAAAACAAAATTAAAAAATATTAAGTTATTGCGTAGTAAAGTGGGCATTGTTTTTCAATTTCCTGAATATCAATTGTTTGAAAGTACCGTTGAAAAAGATGTCATGTTTGGACCGAAAAATTTTGGCATGAGTGAAGATGATGCGTTAAAAAAAGCGCACGAAGCTTTAAAAATGGTAGGTATTGATAGTTCTTATTATAATAAATCACCTTTTGATTTATCAGGTGGTGAAAAAAGACGAGTGGCTATCGCTGGTATTTTAGCTATGGAGCCTAAAACTTTGGTCTTGGATGAACCTACAGCCGGATTAGACCCTCAAGGTATTAAAGAGATTATGAGTGTCTTTAAAAAGATAAATGAGCGTGGTGTGACTATAATATTAGTAAGTCATGATATGGACGTTGTTTTAGAGTATGCAAGCGATGTTATCGTTTTAGAAAATGGTGTTGTAAAGAAAAAATGTCCTATTTCGAAGCTTTTCAATGATGAAAATTTTGCAAGTTATTCATTAGAAATGCCAAAAGTATTAGAATTTGCGCAAAGATTAATCGCTAAAGGATTTTCTCTTGATTTATCAAAAATTAAGAATGTCGCTTCTTTAGCAGAAGAAATTGCCTGTAAAGTAGGTGATAAGTAATGAATGAAACAACTTTAGGGCGTTATATGCCATATGACACTTTTATTCATCGCTTGGATCCACGAAATAAGCTTTTAGCGTTGATTCTTTTGATGATTCCGATTTTTTTATCTTTTGCTAATCCCGAAACTAATTTTATTATTTATGGTGTAATGGCTATTGTTTTTTATATCTTGATGCGCATTGCGCATATTCGCTTATCGATGATTTTTAAACAATTAAAAACCTTGTGGGTGATGATGCTTTTCATTCTTATTATTAATTTGATTTTTATTAAAGATGAGAGTTATGGAATTATAACGATTCCGCAGACGGGGATAGTTATTACTATTAAAGCCATATATGATACTGTTTTTATTGCTTTACGTTTGGTCTTAATGGTGGCTTTGTCAACTATTTTAACATCGACTACTAAACCGCTTGATTTAACCTTTGCGTTAGAGTGGTATTTAACCCCTTTAAAAGTATTTCATTTTCCAACTGTAGAAATTGCTATGACGATTTCTTTAGCGTTACGATTTATTCCGACTTTTATTGATGAAACTAATCGTATTATGAAAGCACAAGCATCACGGGGAGTCGATTTTGCTCATGGAAAATTAAAAGAAAAAATGAAAGCTATTATTTCCTTGATTATCCCTTTGTTATCTTCAGCCTTACAAAAAAGTGAAGATTTAGCCAATGCTTTAGTGGCACGTGGATATGATCCGGAGAAAAAAAGGACGCATTACCGTATTGTTAAATGGCATTTTGCTGATACTTTTTGTCTTTTATTATCTATGATATATTTAGGAGCGATGATTACATGTGCTTCATTACATATTGATGTTTTTAATATTATAAAGGGGTGGTTTTAATGCCTCGTTATTTAGCAAAAGTTGCTTATGATGGTACTTGCTATATTGGATACCAAAAGCAAAGCTGTGGACAAACGATACAGAATGCAATTGAAAATGTCATATCGCGTATTTTAAATACTTCAATAACGATATATGCTTCAGGTCGGACTGATGCCGGAGTCCACGCTACAGGGCAAACTTTTCATTTTGATAGTCCTAAAGAATTGGATACGGATAGGTTTATTTATAGTATTAATTGCTTATTACCTAAAGATATTCATCTTATAAGTTTAATCTTGGTTGATGATGCTTTTCACGCGCGTTTATCCGCAATCGCTAAAAAATATGTTTATCGTATTCATCAAGGCTTATATAGCCCATTTCTTAATAATTACGCTTATCAATTAAATAAATGTCTTAATGTGAAAAATATGCAGAATGCCGCTAATACATTTATTGGGGAGCATAATTTTCAAAATTTTACTTCCAAAGAAGAAGATGAAAGAAATTTTGTAAGAATGATATATGTTTTACAAATTGAAAAGAAAAATCAAGATATTGAAATTACTATCATTGGCAATGGATTTATGCGTTATATGATTAGGATGATTGTTGGAACTCTTGTGGCTATTGGCCAAGGTAAAGAAAGTATTGATTTTGTCAAAAACAATATTGATAATCAGTTACCACGTAGAGTTATTTCATATAAAGCTCCAGCACAAGGATTATTTTTAGAAAAAGTATTTTATAAAGAACTGATGGATGTTAATTATCACACGCATACTTCAAGATGTGGTCATGCAAGTGGAAGCGATGAAGAGTATGTTCTATCCGCCATTAAAGCAGGGGTCAAACATTTAGGCTTTAGCGACCATATTTTTTATCCTGATTTAAAAAATGAACCATTTGAAAATGTTCGTGGTGATTATTCTTTAATGGATGATTATTTGAATTCTTTGACAAAATTGAAAGAAAAATATCGTGATCAAATAACCATTGAAATTGGTTTTGAAGCAGAATATTATCCTGATTATGAATGGTATTATCGTGATTTAGTTGAAAATAAAAAAGTTGATTATTTAATTCTCGGTCAACACTTTATTCGGGAAAATGGTGTTACGAGTCATTTTCTTTTTGATCCTCAAGATAAAAAAGGTATAAGGCTATATTGTGATGCATTAATTAGAGGAATGAAAACGGGTGTTTATCGCTATGTAGCACATCCTGACTTATATATGGCAGGATATGAGCAATTTGATGAAACAGCTCAATCTATTGCACGTGAAATATGCCAAGCTTCACTTGAGTATGATATTCCTTTAGAAATTAATCTCGGTGGATTAAGAAAAGGATTACATACATATGAAAAATCAAAACAAAAAAGATTCTTGTATCCCCATTATGATTTTTGGAAAGTTGTGAGCGAATATGGGTGTAAAGTTGTTATAGGAGTCGATGCTCATTGTCCTAAAGATTTTACTAATGAAATGCTTTTTTTAGCAATGGATTTAATAGAGAAATTACATTTAAATTATGTTACTAAAATCGGATAATTAGGGTGTCTTAACAAGCGATAAAAAAATTAACGAAAATGTAAAAAAATATTGACAAATTAAAAGTATATATATATTATTTTATGTGGCACTATTGCCAAGATTGTAGTCCCGGTAAGAATACAATTTGGTAGGAGGAAATGAAATTATGCAACGTCAAACAACAATTGCAAAGCCAAAAGAATTAACAAGAAAGTGGTATGTAATCGATGCTACTAATAAGCCATTAGGCCGTTTAGCCTCAGAAGTAGCGATTATTTTGATGGGAAAAAATAAACCTATCTATACCCCAAATGTCGATTGTGGAGATTACGTTATTATCATTAATGCTGAAAAAGTTTCTTTAAGTGGTAATAAAGTTCAAAACAAGAATTATTACAATGTATCTGGTTATACTGGTGGACTTCGTGTCCGTTCAGCCGGTGACATGCTTGAACGCTATCCTGAAGAAATGGTCGAAAGATCAGTTTGGGGAATGCTTCCAAAAGGACGCCTTGGTCGTTCAATTTACAAAAAATTATTTGTATATAAAGGCCCAGAACACAAACATGAAGCTCAGCAACCAGAAGTTCTTGAGCTTAAGTACTAGGAGGAATGAACGATGGCATCAAAGAAAAAAGGAAATGTTCAATATTATGGCACAGGTCGCCGTAAATCATCTGTCGCTCGAGTTTATTTAACTCCCGGTAAAGGTAAAATCCTTGTTAATGGTCGTGATGTTACTGAGTATATGCCTTATGCAACCTTAGTAATGGACTTAAAACAACCTCTTGAAATTACTAACACCACAGACAAATTTGATGTTAATTGTACTGTTAGTGGCGGTGGTTTCACCGGTCAAGCTGGCGCAATTCGTTTAGGTATTGCTCGTGCTTTATTAGAAGCTTCAAGTGACTATCGTGCTTCATTAAAAGTTGCCGGTATGTTAACTCGTAATTCACGTGCTAAAGAACGTAAAAAATATGGTCTTAAAGCCGCACGTAGAGCACCTCAATTCTCAAAACGTTAATTGGATAAAGCGTGTTCAAAGATTTTGTCAATATTTTGACAAGATAATAAAAAGTAAGAAAAGTGTAGTTCGGTTTGAACTACACTTTTTAAACATATTGAGGAATTATTTCTAAATTGTTATTTTTATCCCAAATGAGAATTAAATATGATCCATTACTACCATCACGAGGAAAAGAAATTGAACCGGGATTAAGAATATAGGTGTTTTTGATTTTCTTTATTTCCATAATATGGGTATGACCATAAAGATAAAAATCAACATGTTTTGAGAGAGCATAGGATTCACTTCGTGATGACAAATGACCATGCTCTAAATAGAAGGCACCATATTTATTAGTAATAAGACGAAAAGGTGGATATTGATTATAATAATCACAATTACCTTGAACGCTTATGAATGGTTTAATTTCATTAGGATACAATCCGCTATCACCTAAATGCCAAAATAAATCAGCATCGGAGTGTAATTCGGCTATTCTTTTTAATATATCTAAATTCTTATGACTATCACTGACAATAACAATCTTCATTTTTAATCACGACTCCTTCTAAGTTCAATTATAGCATTTAATTGCGTGATTAATGTATTAATAAGAAATAACAATGATATTATTATGCTTTGTTTATCTAGGGTGTCGGAATTCACTCGTGCAATTTTTGACGTAACTTTTTTTAAAAATTATATTGCTTTTTGTGTTAAGGTATTGTATATTAAATAAGCGACAAGTTTTGGGCCTTTAGCTCAGTTGGTTAGAGCGCACCCCTGATAAGGGTGAGGTCGATAGTTCAAGTCTATTAAGGCCCACCAGAAAGTATACAAAAGTCCGATAAACACGGGCTTTTTTTCTTTTTTGAAATGTGAAATGATACAAGTTGATACAATTTAGCAAACGATAAAAGGATTGAACTATTGAATTATAAGAATAATAAATACATTAAAGCATTACGACTAGTGGGTTACGTTATTAAGTTTTTAATAATTTTTTTAGTGTCTTATTATTTGAAGTGTTATTAAATTTAAAAGGAATACTATTTGTTAAAATAGTTAAGGGGAGAACAATATTTGGACTGTTTTTTTAGAATATTCTTTTGCAAAGTGATGATAATATTGATAATGAAAATTGAAAAATGATATACTAAAAATGTTTCTAGAAAGGAAACAAAATAATTATCTTTCAGGAACTAATTGATTATTATTATGCTTGGCGGCAGGGTCAGTTAGTTCCTGAAAGATACTACCGCCAAGAAAATGAAAAAGAAAATAATTAATAGTTCTGCATGAAGAAATTCCTTATGCTTTTTATTGTGAAGAAAAAAAGAAAAACTTACTGATATTGAGAATTTTTTAACGATTATTAATGAAGAATGGTATATTGCAAAACATATTTCTGTTGATATGTTTGTTATAGAGTCGCAAATTAAATTAGGACGATAATTGCAAGATAATTGAGAGATAAATTTTTCAATAAATAGCGTTTTTTGCCTTTATTTATTTTGAAGCAATCCATTATTACATATTGATAAAAGAAAACTAGGTTTAAATAAACCTAGTAACACTATAGATATTTATGTTTTATAAAAATACAAATTATAAGCGAATCCATTGTCATGATTAGAAGGAAGTATAATCAATTTGTTACTTTTTTGCGTTGGAAATATGTTATGACATTTCATTTTAACCACACTCACTTTCTTTTTTTGATTTTAGAAACCTTTTAATAAACAATGGATTTGCTTTATCTATAAGTTAACAAAAATGCATGAAATGTACTATTTATGAATCATGTACTCTTAAAAAATACGGTTTTTTTATAAAATGGAGAGGTACTTGTATTCTCTAATCATGAAAATAAATTAAAAAGTATTTGATATACATTGATTTATTTGTTATTATTAATAAGCGCTAAGGAGTCTTAGCTCAGTTGGGAGAGCGTTTCCTTCACACGGAAGAGGTCGCAGGTTCGATCCCTGTAGACTCCACCATATGGTAATCGCCGACTTAGCTCAATTGGCAGAGCAATTGATTTGTAATCAATAGGTTGTAGGTTCAAGTCCTATAGTCGGCACCATTTTTTATTTTAGGACACCCTTAGTTGCAGAATATCAAAATGATGCTCTCTTGGCGGAATTGGTAGACGCGCTAGACTTAGAATCTAGTTCTTACGAGTGCGAGTTCGACTCTCGTGGAGAGCACCAATTACGCTTTTATAGTCCGATAAATACGGACTTTTTTTTAAAAAGAAAAACGATACAATTATTAATGAGGATATTTTTTATGAAACCAGTTATTGATTTATTTGGCGTAAAGATTGATTCTTATATTTTAATGCTAGTAGTTGGCTCATTACTATCTTTTATATATGTATATTTTATGAATAGATACTATTATAAGAATAAGCTTCCTTTTAAAGAAATAATTTTTCTTAGTGTATTTGTATTATTTGGAGCTTCTTTAGGAGCAAGATTATTGTTTTTTATAACGATGATTCCTAATATTCATAGTTTTCAAGATGTTATAAAGTATTTAATCAAAGAAGGGGGACTTGTCTTTTATGGAGGTTTAATAGGAGGATTTCTTTTTGGAATCTTATATATTAAACTTTATGGACATGATCCTAATTATTTTATGGAATTAATAACTCCATCAATACCTTTAGGACATGCAATTGGGAGAATTGGTTGCTTTTTAGCCGGATGTTGCTATGGAAAAATTACTAGTGCTAGTTATGGTATTCATTTTTCTTCATTGAATGAAGGAGAATACGCTATACCAGTACAATTATATGAAGCTGGCTTTTTGTTTTTATTGTGGCTTTTTCTTTTTATTTACCAAATGATTAAGCGCAATGAAAAGCCTTATCGATTAACAGGAATTTATTTTTTTTCATATTCAATATGGAGATTTTTTATTGAGTTTTTCCGTGGTGATGAAATTCGTGGTATTTTTCTTTTATCAACATCACAATGGATTGCTTTAGTAATGTTGATAATAGGATGTTTTTTATTGTTTGGAAAGATTGAAAAAAATGCTTTTTTTCAAAAGCAAAAACCGTGGAGGAAAAAACAATGATTTATATACATAAAGAGAAAAAAGCTAATTATCGTGATGTTGAACGTATGATTGCTGAATCATCAAAAGATAATAAGTATATGCACTTTCAAATATGCTCTTTGCGAGGGACCAAGCATTATTATAAAGATTTGACATTTATTGCTGAAGATAACGGTATTATTGTCGGTTATATTACCATTATTAAAACGGAAATGCATCATGAAAATGAAACTTCTAATATTTTATTAATGTTATCTCCAATTGTTAAAGATGAATATCAAAACAAGGGAGTGGCTAAACTTCTTTTAAAAAATATTCTTGAAGAAGCAAAGTATTTAGGATATCCGCAAGTATATCTTCTAACGACAGAGACTGAAAAAGTTGACTACCCTTTTATTTTGTTAGAAAATGTCACTTTAAACAATGATAAAGTTGCGGTTATTAATTTTGATAAAAATACTCAAAGTGTAAGAGAAGGAACAATAGAAATACCCAGTATTTTTAAGGAAATAATTGATGAAGATTTGTTTAATTTATATCATCAAAAACTATTTCAAATGGAAAAAACGCAACAAAATGTTAATCGTCGATTAACCAAAGCGGCTTTTTTCTTAGCGTTATTCTTTTTTATCATTGCCGTAGTATTAACTATTATGCGAATAAAGAATGTTATTAGTCCAGAAATCGGTTTAGGAAGCTTAGTTATTGCTATAGGTGGTTGTTTAGGAAGTATTGGCTTATCTAATTTTGTTACTAATAAAAAAGCAATGGGATGGATTGCCGTTACATTAGCAGCCATTGTCATGATTTTAGGAATTTTCATTCTTGTAAATTAGATTATTTTGCTACTTAAACGGCGTAAATTTCTTCTTAAATGAAAAAAATGAAAAAAAATAACACTTTTCTTTGAAATTCATAATATTATGTAATAATATTAAAAAAGAGCCTAGTGCTTTTCGTTTTTGCTTATAAAAGTTGCATAAAAGCTAAAAATATATATATGGTAAGATTATTGCTTTATTAGAATTCGAGAATGAAAGTAGGTGTTGTCTATGCGTGATTTAAACATATCATTAACTCATTTTGCAAATATATTAAGTGTTTTTCAAAACACATCAGCTATACATTGGATTGATTTTTCTATTTCCTGTATTGCTTTATTGCTTGTTTTATTCATTATAATAAAGTTCATTAAAGTACGAAGCTTAAGAATAGGCTATATTATTCTTTTCCTTTCCTTGTTATCGGCCTTTGCTTTTGAGTTATCGACTTTGGTCACAGTATTAACATTAATTATTATTGTTTTCACAATCGCTATGCTCATTTTAACGGGCAATGAGTTAAGAAGTGTATTACGCGATGAGTTACATTTTGGCGCTATTTTTGCGATAAAACAAAATAAAGTTGAGAAAAATAGTAAGGCTGAATTGTGTGATGAATTAGCAAACGCTATAACATCAATGTCATATGATAAATGTGGAGCTTTAATCACCATTGAAAGAGCTGATCGCATTACGACTGATCATTTTTCAAGGTGGTCTGATATAGAGGCCCAAGTAACTAAAGAATTATTACGTACTATCTTTTATAAAGGTACACCTTTACATGATGGGGCTACCATTATTCGTGAAGGCAAAATAATTCGAGCAGGAGTTATCTTTGATTCGGTATCGGTATCAAATAAAGCAATGCCGGGTTCATTAGGATCAAGACATCGGGCGGCAGTTGGTATTACCGAATCATATGATTGTATTGCTATTACGGTTTCCGAAGAAACAGGGTCCATTCATATTTGTCAAAATGGACACATTGAAAAATGCTTTGCTAGTAATATTCATGAAAAACTTGAAGAGGTATTATTAGTAAGCGGTGAAGAAGAAACAGAAAATCACGAACAAGATTTAAAATAATAAAACATTTATTAATCCATGAATAATCATTCTTTTTAATAACTTGATATTCTCTCTCATACATTATTATGGGAGGGCGCGCTAATGAACGGAGTTATTATTGAAAAGAACAATCAAGATTATCAATGGATTCTTTTTTTACACGGATGGGGGCAAAATAAAGAATCGTTATTGGTAATTGCTAAAGATACTAGAGAGTTTGCTAATAGTATATTAATTGATTTGCCTGGTTTTGGAGAAACTAGTTTATCATATCCATATGATATTGAAGATTATCTTTTATATATAAAGCGAATTTTGCAAGAAAATAATATAGTGCCATCTTTAATTATTGGTCATTCTTTCGGTGGTAAATTAGCGGTTTATTATGCTTTACAAGTATTTGAAGTGCCACTTCTTTTACTTTCACCATCGATCATTTCTCATAAAGTATCGTTGTATAAGAGATTATTAATGAAAATAAAGCCAGTAGTTCTTTGGATGCATCATAAAAAAATGATAAGAAAAATACCTTCTTTATATAAAGGTAGCCAAGATTATCAAAAAAGTGAGGGATATTTAAGAAGTACTTTGGTAAGAATGGTTCATCGATATCCTCTTGATAAGATGAAAGAGATAAAGAAGAAAATAGTTATTTTTTTAGCGAAGGATGATTACGAAATACCTAATGATATGATTGTAAATTATTTTAAGAATCAGCTTAAAGTAGAGATTATAAAAATTACAGGTAATCATTTTGCTTATCGCCGCCACCACCATTTGATTGCGATAAAAGCTCGCGAAATAATGGAGATGAACCAATGATTATTGTTTCTATATATGCTATTTTTTTTATGATTGTTTATTTATGGAATATGGAAAAGCATTTTGTTTTACAATATTACAATTCCAAACGATATATTAAATTATTAAAATCATTTATTCGTTTAAAAGAATATAAAAAGTATCTTTTGATGATTATTTTATGGCTTCTTTCTATCTTTTTCATGAAAAGATTGGTTTATTTAAGTGCTTTTATTTTTTTATTAAGCACGGTGGTGATTATATATAATTTTCCTAAAGAAAAATGCGCTTTCACAAGGCGTAATGTAACATTGTTATTAACAGCGACGATACCTTTTTTATGTTTTTTTTATCTTAGTTATGGGTATCTTTTTATCGCTATAACAGTTGGTCTTTTTATTATGCCTTTTTATATTATGGGTATTAACTATTTATTAATCCCAGTAGAAATAATGATAAAAAGAAAGTATATAAAACGAGCCCAAAATAAATTGTTAGCGATGAAAAAATTAAAAATAGTGGCTATTACAGGAAGTTATGGAAAGACCTCGTTAAAAAACATTTTATGGCAATTATTATCGTTAAAATATCATGTGCAAATGTCACCTAAATCTGTTAATACGCTTATGGGATTGACAAAATTCATAAATGAACAAGTTCTTTTATCAACGGAAATACTAATACTAGAATGTGGTGTCGATGAAAAAGGTGGAATGGATAAGATTTTATCTTTATTTACCCCGGATGTAGCGATTTTATCCGCTATTGGGGCAATGCATTTATCGACATTTAATAATATATATACTATTTATGATGAAAAAAAGAAATTGTTAAAAAAAGCAAAATGTGGATTTTATAATTTTGATAATCCTTTTTTAAGAGAACATCAAAATGAATTAAGTACATATCATGCATATTCTATTGGGGATTATTTTAAGACTTATCAAAGAGGGGAAAATGGTTTAGAAGTAATTTTGAATAATGATGAAGTATTAAGTATCCCTTTATATGGCTTTTTTCAATTACAAAATATCAGTGGGGCTATTGCGGTAGCGGAGTTTTTTAATGTAGAAAGACAAGAATGGCTCTTTCTTTTACCAACCTTAAAAGGTGTTGATCATCGTCTTGTTAAGAAGTATTATCACGACATGATTATCTTTGATGATGCTTATAATGGCAATGAAGAGGGGATAATTGAAGCGATAAAGACCGTAATGATTTATCATCAAAAGAAGGGTCTTATAACGCCAGGGGTGATTGAATTAGGAACAGAGTATGAAAAAGTTAATCGTCATATTGCGTCTTATTTAGATAATTTCGATTTTATTTGTATTGTTGCTCCTAATGGCTATCATCCCATATATGATGAGTATGTTAAGCAATATGGTAATCATCATAAAATAACTTATGTAAAATCATTTAAAGAGGGATTTGCTAAAATGTTAGAATACAAGATAAAAGTATTATTAATCGCAAATGATACTTTTAATACTTTTTTGAAATGATATACTAATGTTTGGTGATAGAAATGGAAAATGATTATTACAAAATATTGATGAAAATCCATAGCGTAGCTAAAATTGGTTTACTTTATTCGCATGATCCTTACGCTATCGAGAATTACCAAGAAATACAAGAAATAACTCGTGATGCTTTAGAACAGTTTCTTGATATTAAAATCGAGCGTCCTAATTATCTTGCTCGAGATATTTATCCGACTCCAAATTTATCGGTAAGGACATTTATTTTTAATGAAAAAAATGAAGTTCTTTTAGTTCAAGAAGCGCGTGATGGCCTATGGTCTTTACCAGGAGGATGGATAGATTTATATGATACCCCCACTTCTGCGGCTAAAAAAGAATGCCTGCAAGAAGCAGGTGCAGATATTGAAATCAAAAGATTAGTTGGTATTGCTGATTTATCGAATAAAAATAGTTCTAAAAATAGTGAATTTGTCATTGTATTTGAAGGAAGGCTATTATCTTTGAAGAAAGAGCATTGTCATGAAACGACCGATGTTCGCTTTTTCGCACTTGAAGATTTACCACCGATGTCTCATAAAATGTATCAAGAGACTATGGAAAGATTTTTAGAAGCAATCAAAGATAATACCACGATTTTTGATTAGGAGAAGCAAATGGAAAAATTAGCAATTGTTTACGGCGGTGATAGTTTAGAGCATGATATCTCCATTATCACAGCCTTTTTAGTTATGAAAAATTGTCAAGTTAATAAACGCCCATATGTCATGATATATTTATCAAGAGAGGGCGTTTTTTATTGCGGAAAAGCTTTAGAAAAGAAAGAAAACTATCATTCTCTTCAAGGCTTCCATCAAGGTCATTTTATTCATCGTCATAAGAAAAATTATTTTGTTAGTAGATGGCAAAGAATCGCTATTGATAGTTGTCTTCTATGCGTTCATGGGGCTCATTCGGAAGATGGATCGGTAGGTGCGATATTTGATACTTTAAAAATACCATCAACTTTTAGTAGTGTCGAAAATGCGGCGATATTGCAAAATAAAAATTTAACAAAAATGATTTTAAAAGAAATAAATATACCGGTCGTGCCGAGTGTTTTAATAAAAAAACAACAGTTACGTGAGCATCGTTTTGATATTAATGATTTGATTTCCTCTCTCCAACCACCATATATTGTTAAACCTGTTCATTTAGGTTCATCGATTGGCGTTTATAAATGTCAAAATGCGATTGATATTCAAAAAGAAATTCCTACCTTGTGGCATTTAGATTCTGAAATAATAGTTGAAGAGGTCATTTCTGCATTACATGAATATAATATTGCTATTGTAGGCGATGAAAGAGAATTATTCTTGTCAGATATTGAAGAAGTTAATAAGGAAAATGAAGTCCTTTCTTTTCATGATAAATATGAAGAGTTTAGTGGTCATAATCAAAAGCAAATACCTGCTCATATTGATGAAAAAGTCGAAAAAATGATACAGGAATACGCTAAGAAAGCCTTTATTCATTTAGATTGTGTGGGTGTTGTTCGTTTTGATTTTTTATATAATGCTCAAAATAAACAATTGTTTTTAAATGAAATAAATACAATACCCGGTTCTTTAGCGTATTATTTATTTGAGTCAAAAGGAATGAGTTTTCATGAATTAATATCGCTACTGATAGATATAAGCCATTATCAATATGAAAAGAAAAAGAACTATATAACAACTTATCACGATAGTAATTTATTAACAATCATGGCTAAAAAATAAAGTTTTTTTGATTAGTTTAGGTTTATAAGGTGATAGGAATTGTGGTATCATTATTTTATCAAGAAAATCCATTGTATAAACAATTGGAAAAAGGAGGATATATTTAATGGCGACACCACATATTGCTGCTAAAGAAGGCGATTTTGCCAAAGTTGTATTAATGCCAGGAGATCCCTTACGAGCGAAGTTTATTGCCGAAACATTTTTAGAAGATGCTCAACTAGTGACGAGTGTACGTAATATTTATGGTTATACCGGATATTATCATGGAAAGAGAGTTTCTGTTATGGCGTCAGGAATGGGAATGCCATCAATAGGAATTTATAGCCATGAATTATATGAATCATATGGAGTAGAAACAATTATTAGAATTGGATCCTGTGGTTCATATCAAGAAAACATTAATTTATTTGATGTTATTGTGTGTATGGGTGCTTGTACCGATAGCAATTGGGCTTCGCAATTTAATTTAAATGGCGGTACCTATAGTGCAATTGCTGATTTTGATTTAGTAAGACGAGCTTATGATATCGCTAATGAAAGAAAAGTACCGGTTCATGTTGGCAATATTTTCTCAGCTGATATTTTCTATGATGAAGATCCTAATACGTGGAAAAAATGGGCTGCTTTAGGATGTTTAGGAGTAGAAATGGAATCATATGCGTTATACGCTACTGCGGCTCGTTTAGGTAAGAAAGCCCTTTGTCTTTTAACTGTTTCCGATCATTTCCTTAAAGAAGGGAAAGCGACTGTTGAAGAAAGACAAATGGGATTCAAAGCTATGATGGAAATAGCTCTTGAATTAGCGTAATTTGATGGAACATATAGTAATTATCATTATCTATTCTTTAGCAATTGTTATTACCTTGTTTATTTTCTTTTATCCCATTGTTAAGAAATATTTAGATTTGCATTGTTTTCATCGAATGATGCAAAGACGTGTTTATCGAATTACTAAGAATTATGATTTTTGCTTATTGCAAAATCATACAATACCTTTCGATAGCGGGCATTCTATTAAATTTGATCATATTATTTTTGGTGATAAATACTTTTATTGTATAGCTGATAAGTCATGGAATGGCTCTGTATTAGGCTCTTATCGTGATGATAATTGGATTCTTTATGAAAAAAACAAAGATCATCGTCAATATGTTAAAAATCCTTTAAAAATCAACCAATCACGTATCAACAAATTATCAATAATGACGGGGATTGATCGTGAAATATTTATTAATATTGTGGTTGTTAATGATGATTGTTTATTTCATTGTGTTTCATTACGTTCCGATTATGTTTATATTGTTCATGCTTCTGATTTAGAGAAAACAATAATTGATATTGAAAAAAGGAATGTTCAGCCGTTTGATAGTTCAGAAATTGAAAAGGTTGTTGCGGAAATCAATCAATTAAAAAAATAGAAGCAAAAATAGGTGACACATATCATCAGTAGTATGAGAAAAATAGGGAATAAAGTCCTCAGTAAATATGGCATGAGTTCTACCACATGATTTACATTTAACACGAGTAATTCTTATTTTATAACTTTCATTATCTATAACAATCGTACGATAATAATACCCTTTAATACAGAAGTTCCCAACACAAGAACATTTATTACATTTACATTGATTAAGATCACATTCATCAACAGTTTTTTGATATAAATCGTTTATATAGTTAACAAGTTGTGATTTTTCATTAGTTTTATGAATTTTTTTAGTAATAGACTTGAGAATTTGAATTGGAATCATTATCATACTTATCTTTGGAGGAACAATCCGAAATTAAAAAATAACATGAAAAAAAGCGAATCCACAAATAAAGTAGATTCGCTAAATTTGTTTTTAAAAGATAATATTGTCAAAACACCCATTTAAAATTTATTGTTTTCTTAAAGATATTATCTACTATGTAATTTTTAATTAATAAGCATTAGCAATTACGAAGCATCATAATAATTTATTTGAATAATTTGAACATTATTCCATAATTGTTTAAGAGTAAAAGTTCCTTTTCTTCCCAATTTAAAAAGTTTATAATCTTCTTTAAAATATTTATAAAAAGATACTGTTTCTGAATCATCTTCAACAAGTTTAACTTCAATCCTAACCATATGTTTATCATTGTAAACACAATCAACACATCTTTTGATAATACATTTTTTATAATGAGCATATTCTTTGATTGAAAAAATAATGCTTTCAATTTTTCCTTCGTTTAAATTATTAATAATCTCTTCGTAATTATAGTTCATTAACCTAACCACTCCTTAATTAATTCTAATAATTCTTTCCATCCTAAATTTAACTTGTTTTTTCTGATGTATTGATGAATTTCATTTAATATATCCCTTACTCTAGGATCCTTTGGATTATATCCAGCAGATCTAGCAGCTTGTTCAAATTGTTTATTTTGAACTCTGTTGTTGCCAGGTCTATTATTTGATGCAAACATATAAGTGGCACCTAATAATCCAACAACACCTAGTATTTGTGTTCCAGTTACAGTTACTGTAATTGTTCCAGTAACATCAAACATCAAAGCATTACCAGAATTTATCAATCTAAAAGTTGGTAAACTTGTAGAAAAACTCATTCCTGCCAATATTCCAAACAAAGCACCGATTACTCCACCAAATACTGTTGCCCCTAAATAATCATACCAAGCTACATTTTCATCAAATATTTGTCCATCATTACGGTAATCAATATATGAAGCAACTCCAAATCCAAATACTGCCCCTATAATTAAACCAATTAATAAAGCACTATGCCCACTAGGATCCACATTCATAATCGGATTATTACCACAATACGCATATAAGTTTAACCCATTAATACTATCAGGATCTAAATACTCAATGCTATCAGGACTAATCCATCGACATAACTTAGGACTATAGTATCTGTTATTACAATAATATAGATTACTATAGACATCATAATAATATCCTCGATATCTAAAAGGATTAAGATTACCTATAGATTGACTATCGGTATCTTCAGTTAAGGTAGAAGATAAGACTTTATGATTACCATATGCATCATATAGGTATTTAGCAACAAGACTACCATCTTCTTTATAGATGCTTTCAATGTCACCTTGGATATTTCTGACATAGAAATATCTACTTCCACTATAAATGAATCCCACTAGTTTTTCAAGAATGTGGAAAAATCTTTTATATGCATGAATATCAAGAAAAAAGGGGCTGTTAAGAAACTATAAAAGTTTCTAGCCCTTTTTTGCTTTAAAAAAAAGAAGGATATGCACAAAGTTATCCCTCTTTGATAAAATACCTCTTGTCCAGGGAGGTATTTACATGCCTTATTTTACCAT
>CAZJKC010000017.1:0-29877 GCA_964546565.1 uncultured Staphylococcaceae bacterium
GTCTCATATAATCGCGAGCAGTATAATTATTGATATTGTATTTGATTGTAGCTTCGGCGATTGATAATTGATGAGTATAAATCTCGCGTCCAATATTTAATTGTTCTTCAAGTGTAAATTTCATAATTCTGTGTTTCCTTTCTAAATTTTTGTGCCGCCAACCCCTAGGGGTTGTGTCTACTTATTATAACATAGTGTCTACTTTTACCCCCTTTAGTGTCTACTTTATTAATAGCACTACACTACAACTACACACTACAACAAAAATACAAAATTGTTATTGACAAATTCGTGGTGTGTGTGTGTGTGTGTGTGGGGGGGGGGGGGTATTATATAGATAATGAAAGGAGTTAAAGATAATTATGAATAGAAAAAAAATAGCTTTAAAGATGGCAATTCGTAAGAACCTTATATTTTTAGTTGCAACTATAGTTGGAATTATTTTATTCTTAATAGGCTGTGCGGCTAAAAGTGAGGTTGTACTTTATATTGGAGGCTTTGTTGCACTCTTTGGTGGTCTTTTTTGTTATTTGGGCATTAAACAGGACACGAATGATTATTTGAGAACAACATGTGAATTTTGTGGCGAATCAATGAAGGGTTGTGCATATAGGATAGATTATAATGAAGCAAAAGATAATTATGATAATCAAGGTAATTTTCGTAGTACCACTGTTTCTTATAATGTTTCATGTACCTGCCCACATTGTCATAGCGATGCTTATTGGGATGATAAACTCAATGGGAAAAATATATCTAATGCTAAAACTAATATTCAAAAATATGTAAATAGGCTCTATAGAGGAAAATAATTATATTGTATTGTACTTTGCAAATATATATTAAAAATACTACAATATGACCTATTATTGTGATAATCTTCCTAAAATTTAGTATTACAAATTATTTAAAGTGGATTTAAAGATGTAGAAAAAAACAAAACTACATCTTTTTTTTATAAGCACTATCATTTTTTCGATATCTTTAAAGTGTCTAGATACAATAGGACTTTTAGTTTTTATAATTTCTTTAAAATAAGAATTATTTATTGATCTATATTGATTTGAGTTTTAAAGGGCTTAATTTTAACTAATATTTATACTATAAAATAGATAAGATATGCTTTTATTCTTAAATAACTTCGTTTTGTTGACTATATCACTCTATTTATTAATTAACTAAAAGCATTTTAGTTTCTAAAAGACCTCTTTCTCGAAAAGTTTTATAGAACATAGGCATCATTATTAGAATTAATTACTACAGAATAAATGCTTTCTGCATAATTTAACAATTTATTTGTAATTCGTATTATTTTTTTGATATTGAAATAAAGCTTGATTTAGTTGTCGGTAAAGTCAGTTATTAAACTATTAACTAATATGTTTGTGATAAAAGATTATTAATTTGCTATAATTATATTCGCCTATTAAAGAAAGGAAAAATGATTATGGTATTTGGAAAGGTTATCAATCGTTACTATAAAAAATACTGGTACTATTTTGTACTAGGCATTTTGGGCTTGGTTTTGGTTGATTATGCTCAATTATGTATACCAGAAATCATGGGACAATTAGTGCGCGATTTAACTCTTCATGGGCAAATGACACTTGAAATGGTGATGAAACCTGTTTTTTCTATTCTTATAATAGGAGTATTGATTTTCGTTGGTCGTTTCGTTTGGCGCTTAACAATTTTAAAAGTGGGCTTTAAAGTTGAAGCAGATTTACGTGAAGAAATGTTCATTCATGCGGAAAAATTATCGGTTAATTATTATCAAGAGCAAAAAGTGGGGGTGTTAATGGCTCTTTTTACCAATGATTTAGAAACGATTCAAAATGTTGTCTCTGATGGTACGATTTTTACTGTAGATGCTTTTTTCTTAGGTACTTTATCTTTAATCAAAATGATGAAGTCGAACTGGAAATTAGGATTGATTGCAACTATCCCTTTATTTGTTTTAGCAGCTTGCGGCAATATTGTGGGGAAAGCTATGTCTAAAAAGCATGAAGATCGTCAAGAAGCATATGAGAAACTCAGTGATTTTTCTCAAGAAAGTTTTACCGGACTCTCTGTGGTTAAGGCCTTTGTTAAAGAGACTCATGAATTACGTGCTTTTGCGAAAATTAATAAAATCAACAAAAAAGCCAATATTGAGTTTGTACGATATGGTGTTCTTTTGGATATTTTAATCGATGTCTTGGTATATTCTATTATTGTTTTAATTTTAGCTATTGGCGGCTACTATGTTATATATAATCAAGATGGATTTGATGCGGGCAATATCACTGAATTTGTAGGATATTTCAACACTATTGTGTGGCCAATGTTAGCCCTTGCCCAAATTATTAATTTAAGAAGTAGAGGCAAAACTAGTCTTAATCGCATTGATAAATTATTATCATCACCATTAGAAATCAATGATGATAAAGCACAAGATGTTGCCTCAATTAAAGGAAAAATTGAATTTAGAAACTTTTCTTTTTGTTATCCAAGGAATAAAGAAGCGACACTAAAAAACATAACTTTAACTATTAATCAAGGTGAGATTATTGGTGTAGTTGGAAAAATTGGAACCGGTAAAACTACATTAATTCAAGCATTATTACATCTTTATAATGTTAATCAAGGGCAAGTATTTATTGATGATATTGATGTTATGAATATTCCTTTAAATGTTTTAAGAGAAAATATTGGCTATGTCCCACAAGATCAATTCTTATTTTCTTGTTCGCTTGCAGAAAATATTAGTTTTGCCGACGAAAAGGCTACGCAAGCGACTATTGAAAAGGCTGCACAATTTGCGTCTATCGATGAAAATATTCAAGGCTTTTCGAAAGGTTATGAAACTATTTCTGGAGAAAGAGGAGTAACTCTTTCAGGCGGGCAGAAACAACGTATTTCAATCGCTCGTGCGATTATTAAATCCCCAAATATATTAATTCTTGATGATGCTGTGTCCGCTGTTGACATGAAAACGGAAGAGATCATTATGAATAATATTCAAAAAGAACGCCAAAATAAAACAACGATTATTGTTGCGTCACGGGTGTCTACTATTAGAAAGGCTGATCGTATTATTGTTTTAAATGATGGACGTCTTGAAGCTTTTGCATCGCATGAACAATTGCTCAAAGAATGTTCTCTTTATCAACATATGGTTGAACTTCAAGAATTGGAAAAAGAATTGGAGGGTGACACATGGCAAAAGTAAGAACTCAGGATCGTGTCATGTCAGATCGCGCTATTATTAAGCGATCAATTGAGTATATTAAACCTCATTATAAAAGATTCTTTCTCGCCATTCTTTTAATGCTTTTTGTCATTGCTTTAGAATTGGTTGGCCCTTATTTATCAGGATCTGTAATTGGAAAATTAGCCCATCCTGAGAATGTGAAATATTTGACCATTTTAGCATTATCATTAGGCTATTTATCATCGGTTTTATTATCATTAGGATTTATGTATGCTGAAACGATGATTTTGCAAAATGTAGGGCAAAATATTGTGTATCAATTACGGCAAGATGTTTTTAAGCATATTGAAGAATTAGATATTTCACAAATTAATGATATTCCTATTGGAAAGTTGGTATCACGAGTTACAAGTGACACTAACGCGGTCAATGAATTGTATACCAACATATTAGTTAATCTATTGAAGAATGTATTATCCTTATTTGGTGTTTTTGGTATGATGCTAGCGTTAAATGCAACTCTTTCATTATGGATGTTGATTTTTGTTCCTCTTGTTGGAATACTTTCCTATTTATTCCGGTTTTTATCGAAAAAAGCATATCGTAATGTGCGACATAGTATTACCGATATGAATGCTTTTTTAAATGAAAATCTTTCGGGAATGAAAATTACGCAGTTATTTAATCAAGAAGAAAGAAAATACCGTGAGTTCAAAAAGGCCAATGAAAAAGTATTGCAAGCACGTTCAAAACAAAACATGATTTTTGCTATTTTTCGACCATTAATATCATTATTATATATGATAGCTATTGCATGTCTTGTATATGTAGGAGCATATCGATTGGATTTAGGTAATAGTGAAATAGGTATTCAAGTTATATGGTCGTTTTATGAATATGTTGGGCGCTTCTTTGGACCTATTCAAACTCTTGCTGATCAAGTGAATGGTCTACAACAAGCCCTTGCAGCAAGTGAAAGATTGTTCATTTTAATGGATTTAGAGCCCACTTTAAAAGATGACGAAAACGCCATTGAACTACCTCCTGTTCGTGGTGAAATTGTTTTTGATCATGTATGGTTTGCTTATAATGAAGGAGAATGGATCTTAAAAGATGTTTCATTTAAAGTATTACCAAAACAATCATTTGCTTTTGTCGGGGCGACGGGTGCTGGTAAAACAACTATTTTGGCCCTTTTATCACGCAATTATGAGATACAAAAAGGAACAATTTATATTGATGGTATTGATATTCGAAAAGTGAAAATCGAGTCATTACGAAAACAAATCGGTCAAATGTTACAAGATGTTTTCCTTTTTAGTGGAACTATTAAAGATAACATAACGATGCGAGATGAAAGTATATCAGAAGAAGAGGTTATAAAAGCCGCTCAGTATGTTGGCGCTGATACTTTTATAAGCCGTTTGCCCAATGGTTATAATGAATTTGTTCTTGAAAAAGGCGGAAACTTTTCATCAGGAGAAAGACAATTATTATCATTTGCTAGAACAATTGTTCATCAACCTAAATTACTGATTCTTGATGAAGCGACCGCTAATATCGACACCGAAACGGAATGTTTAATTCAAGAATCATTACAAAAGATGATGAGTGTTAATACGATGCTTATTGTTGCCCATCGATTAAGCACGATTCAACATGCTGATTGCATTATCGTTTTGCAAAAAGGAGAAATAATTGAGCAAGGTACGCATCAAGAATTATTAAAAAAGAAAGGATATTACTATAATTTATATCGTTTACAATTTGAAAAAAAATAACGAAAGAAAGGAAAAAAATGGAAAATAATAATTATACAATTGCTTTATTAATTGATACCGAAAATGTATCAAAAAAATATTTAGCTGCTTTAAAAGATGAATTAAATGTTTTAGGGAAAGTGACCTACTTCCGTATGTATGGTGACTTTACTTCTCAAGCTAGTCATCAATGGAAAGAAATCGCGAATGAATATGCGATTACCCCTGTACAACAATATCGATATACGACAGGGAAAAACGCAACTGATTCACGGTTAATTATTGATGCGATGGATATTTTATATTCGGATAATGTGGATGCCTTTTGCATTATGTCGAGCGATAGCGATTATACCGGGCTTGTTAAACGCTTAAAAGAATCTAATATATTCGTGATTGGTGCTGGTGAAAAAAAGACCGCTCAATCATTTGTAAAAGCTTGCGATCGGTTCTTTTATTTAGAAGAGATGCTTGAAAAAGATAATGTGGCGAAAGTTGCTAAAAGCAAAAAAACAAGTAAAAAAGCGAAAAAGAGCAAAAAGAAAGATGAAGAAATAGTCATGGATAAAGACGTTATCATCAATTTTGTTATTAAAATTTTGGAAAGCAATAATGGCCCTTATCCATTATCGTTATTGGTTCAAAAAATATATCAGAATTACCCGGAATTTAATTTTAAGAATTATCATGTTCGTAAGGCTATTGATTTTTTTCAAAATGACCGTTTTTTAATAACGAAGGGAAAATCACGAACTGAGACTTTGATTGAATTAAAATAATTTATTGTATATAATTCTAAGAAAGGAGAAATCCTTGATATAACAATAGTTTTGTATCGAGGACAAATTATTATTTATGTTTTCAAAAAGTTGGTTTCGTTTTCTTATTCATTTAGCTTCTGGCATTGTATTTTTTGTAGTAGTGTTTGGCTTTTTGCAAAATGCCTTTACAGATTTCACAGGTATGTTTATTGGTGCTATTTTCGGCATTGTACTCATGGCTATTTTTACCTTACGAGAAGATTTACTTTGTTATGCTGATAATTTTTTCACCAATGCTTTATTTGTTATATTAGGAATATTATCATGGGCTGTTTATATTATAGGCATTATTTTTGGGGCAGCACAATTCTTTTCAAGTGGTAGCGAAGACCCTACTGCAATTATAGCTATTATCCTACCGACATTAACATTCCTCATGACTTTTCTATTCGGGGAATCGGGTGTTGTGGAATCTGATTGGAAAAATTACATTACACCATTTGGTCTTCTTATATGTGGTGGTATAGCGATTGGAATTGCCGCTATTACGCACGCGACATGGGTGGCTCTGGTATTCTTACTTGGTGGTTTAGCGGCCGTGATTATTTTAACTAAAGTCGGATATTATTCATTAACTAATGTTTCATATAGTCCTAAAAGAAGTGAAAGATCATCTTATTCATCTTCGAACACACGTTCCCAATCTAATTGCGATAAAACAGGACTTTATTATAAATTCAATGGTGTTATTAATGATGTTGTACCTCTTTCTATTACATTGACTTGGGATGCAACATTCTATCCGAGTGTTACTTGCCAAATTTCGCGGGGCATTGTTACTTATTATATTAGCGGAAGTGTAAGAGTAAATTCAGATTGCGATTGTACTGATGAAGAGGCCCGTAGGATTAACAATAAATTAGTGGAAGAAGTTCGCTATTTATCATCGCATCTTAGGGAAAGTGCAAATGATTTGTTTTTAAAATTAAAAAGTAGCGGTGTTGATATGGGCGATTTATATAAAGTTGTAACAAAAACGAATAATATTAGGGTAGATTAGAATATTTTAAAAAAACTCTCATTGTCCAACAAAAGCGAGTTAACATTTATTAAATTACTTATTTATTTATTTTAAATACTTGTTATTTTGTTTTTAAAATGTTAATATGACTAGGCAAAACTTTCTTTAAGCACAAATAGAGGCTTAAGGCGGAAGGAGAAAAAGATATGAAAAAAGATATTCATCCAACTTATCACAAATGTAAAGTTACTTGTGTTTCATGCGGTAACACATTTGAAACTGGGTCAACATTAGAAGAAATTCGTGTTGATACATGTTCAAATTGCCACCCATTCTACACTGGAAAACAACGTTTTACTCAAGCAGACGGTCGTGTTGATAAGTTCAACAAAAAATACGGAATCGGAAAGTAAAAACACAAATAAACCGTTATCTTTTGATAGCGGATTTTTTTTATCAATGAAGGAAGGTGCTCTTATGAAAAATAAATTTTATATTACAACCCCTATTTATTATCCTAGTGCTAATTTACATATTGGACACGCTTATTGTACAGTGATGTGTGATACTTATGCTCGTTATCGTCGGATGCGTGGCTTTGAAACATACTTTTTAACTGGCTCTGATGAACATGGCGAAAAGATTCAAAAAAATGCGATATTGGCTAATAAAACAGAACAAGAATTTGTCGATGAAATTGTCGAAGGATTTCATCAATTATGGGATACTTTAAAAATTTCGAATGATGATTATATTCGTACAACACAAGAAAGACACATTCATGTAGTTCAAGATGTCTTTTCACGTTTGCTAGAGCAAGGTGACATATATTTAGGAGAATATGAAGGTTGGTATTGCACTCCATGCGAGTCTTTTTGGACCGATACACAAGTCGGGGAAGAACATCTTTGCCCTGATTGTGGAAGACATGTTTATAAAGCTAAAGAAAAAGCTTATTTTTTACGAGTTAATAAATATGTTGATCGTTTGTTAAAGTTTTATGATGAGCATCCTGATTTTATTACTCCAGAATCACGAAAAAATGAAATGATCAATACTTTTATTAAACCAGGATTAGAAGATTTATGCATAACGAGAACAACTTTTTCATGGGGAGTTCCTGTTAAAGAAGATCCAAAACATGTTGTTTATGTATGGATTGATGCTTTATTAAATTATATTTCCGCATTAGGCTATGATAGCGGCGATGATTCTTTATTCAAAAAGTATTGGAGTGAAGATACAGAAATCATTCATGTGATTGGCAATGATATCACACGTTTCCATACGATATATTGGCCTATTATCTTAATGGCTCTAGATTTACCGTTACCCGATCGTATTTTTGTTCATGGATTATTGATGATGAAAGATGGGAAAATGTCAAAATCAAAAGGCAATGTTGTGAGCCCTTATCCTCTTGTGGAACGTTATGGATTAGACGCTGTTCGCTATTATTTAGTACGGGAAACGATTTTTGGTAGCGATGGAAGATTTACTCCAGAAGACTTTGTTAATCGTATTAATAATGATCTCGCTAACGACTTTGGCAATTTGTTAAATAGAACAATTGGGATGATTGGTAAATACTTTAATGGTCATCTGCCGGCTTATCAAGGTGATGTCAATGAACAAGATATTGAAATACGTCAAATGGCAAAATTCACGATTGAACAATATGAAAAAGCTTTTGATAATCTTCAAATTACGGATGCATTTATCGCTGTTATGAATTTGATTTCACGTGCGAATAAGTATATTGATGAAACGACTCCATGGGTATTAGCAAAAGATCCTTCAAAAGTTAAGCCATTAGCAAGTGTTATGTCACATTTAGCCAATGTTTTATATATTTCAGCTATCTTATTAAGCCCAGTATTGGTTAATTCAGTATCGGAATTATATAAACAATTGAATATTCCTGAACAATTACAAAATTATGAATCAATTAAAACATTTGGTGTCATTGGTGACGTTGATGTCAACAAAGGTAATCCATTATTCCCACGATTAGATCCTAAAGTTGAAATTGAATGGATTGCTTCTTTAATGCAACATAAATAAAAAGATAGGTCCCGTATTTTTCGGGACTTTTATCAATTAGAAGACAAGAAGGTGATGAGTATGGCAATCAAAAAAGAAAAAAACTTAGGTGAATTTGAAGCGACATGCGTTGACCAATCTTATGACGGAAAAGGTGTGACACGATATAATGGTAAAGTTGTTTTTGTTGCTGGTTTTTTTCTTCATGAAAAGGCTCTTATCCGATTGATTTATGAACGCAGTGAATTTTATATTGGTAAAATTGTAAAATTAATAAAAAAGTCACCTTCACGTATTGAACCAAAATGTAAAGTGTGCTCGACATGTGGTGGATGTGTATTTCAACAATTAAAATATGATGAACAATTAGAATTTAAAACCAAACAAGTTAAAGAAGCATTGACTAAAATAACGGGTATTTCGGCACAAGTTGAAAAATGCTTAGGGATGGAGAATCCTTATTATTATCGGAATAAGATTCAGTTACCAGTAGGTCTTAGTCAAAAAGGTCGAATCATTACGGGTTTTTATAAGGAAAAATCGCATGATATTGTCCCCATTGATACTTGCTATATTGAAAATGAATACGCTAGTGATATCGTTAACAAAATCAAAGAATTGATGAAAAAGTATCGTATTGCACCTTATGATGAAGATCGTAGAACCGGTGTTATTCGTCATATTTTAATTCGGACCTCTTTTTATAAAAAGCAAATTATGGTTGTACTTGTTACTGCTAAAGACGCATTTGGTGGAAGAAACGATTTTATTAAGGAATTACATTTATCTTGCCCAAATATTACCACTATTGTGCAAAATATAAATGAAAGGGATACGAACGTTATTCTTGGTGAAAAAGAAAGAATTTTATTTGGTAAAGGATATATTGAGGATGCACTTTGCGATGTTTGGTTTCAAATATCGGCCAAATCTTTTTATCAAATCAATCCTCAACAAACAGAAGTGCTTTATCAAACCGCTGTTACTTTGGCTAATTTGACGGGGAAAGAAAGAGTTTTAGATTGTTATTGTGGTATTGGAACCATTGGTTTAGTAGCTAGTAAACACGCTAAAGAAGTGATTGGTGTTGAAATAGTTAAAGAAGCGGTCATGGATGCTAGACAAAATGCGCGACGAAATAATATTACAAACGCTACCTTTTATGTTGGTGACGCCAGTGAATGGATGAGTAATTATGCAAAGAATAACCATGATATTGATGTTGTCTTTATGGATCCTCCAAGAAAAGGATCAGATGAACGCTTTTTAAAATCTCTTATGGCACTTGAACCTAAAACAGTAGTGTATATTTCATGTAATCCATCAACCTTAGCAAGAGATTTAAAAATGTTGTTAAAAAAATATAAAATAGTTAAAGTGCAACCGGTTGACATGTTTCCTATGACATATCATGTAGAGACTATCACATTGCTATGTCGAAAATAGCCAAAAAGTGACCTAAAAGGCACAAAAATGAAGGATTTTCGCCCTCGAAAATTGGACGGAAGTCCTTTTTTCTTTTCCGGATGAGACATTTATATTACAAATCAGCTCTATTTTTTACATAATAATTAAAAAATTTAGTTAGCTTTGATATAACCAAATTAATAAGTGACTAAATAAAAAGGAACGTGGCGCCTATGTTTTATGAATCGAATGTCGTTGAATTGAAAAGCAAACTGATCGATGAGGTGAAGAACGAGATCGTCGCTTTTTTGAATACCAAAGGCGGGAAGATCTACGTAGGGGTGAACGACGATGGAACAATCAATGAATCCTTCCTCGAAGAGAGCAAGGACGCTGTTTCTCTGAAACTGGCCTCATGGCTCCAAGAGGCGTTCTATCCGCTTCCATCAAATCTTGTTACTTTCGATTTCAATGAAGATGGGGTATTAGAGATTGATGTCGAAGAAGGAAACAACAAACCGTATTACCTAAGGGATAAGGGACCGAAGCCAAGTGGCGTGTACAAAAGGGTCGGGACATCCATCCGAAAATGTAGCGATGACGAGATTCTCAAGATGATCATGGACTCCAAGGCCTATGACTACGAGAGCGACGTCAGCGATAACCAGGATTTGACTTTTCGCTTCTTAAGCAAGTTTTGCGATGAGCACGATATCTCTTTGAGCGACAAGCAGATGGTCACATTGGGATTGAGAAAAGCTAATGGTTTATATACAAACCTTAGCTTGCTCCTTTCGGACGAATCGCCTGTATGCGTGAAAGTCGCCGAATACGATGGCCAAATGAACTTCAAACTTAAGAAGACATTTGCAGGTTCTTTACTCAAGGTTCTTTTGGATACCCAGGAGCAGGCTGTGAGGATGAACGACGTCTCCGCGGTCATCGACAAGGTCTCGTGGAAGAGGATCGAGACGCCATTCTACCCCGGGAATTCCCTGCGCGAGATCATCCTAAATGCCTTCTGTCACACGAACTATTTCATCCGGTCGAACATTAAGGTCGAGTTCTACAGGGATAAGGCGAAGATCACGAGTCCCGGAGGGCTGTATAAGACAACGCTTGAAGACGTGCTGAAAGGCGTGCAGACCTATCGAAACGAGAGGCTTGTCCATCTGCTAGATAAGCTGGGACTGATTGAGAATTACGGCACTGGAATCGCAAGGACTTTGAAAGCTTACAAAGGCACCGGGAAGGAGCCCAAGTTCTACGACAGCGAGAACTTTTTCATTGTGTATCTGCCGAACCTCAACTACAGTGACCAAATAAATGACGAAATAAATGATTTGGGACTGTCCATCATAAGAACCGTGAAGGGCAACCCAGGGATAAAAGCCGACAAAATCTATGGAATCCTGTCTTTTGGCGACAAAGGAATCACTTTGAATATGGTAAGGAACTCCATAAAGAGAGAGTTTAGGAACTATATCGAAGACATGCTAAACTTAAGAAAACTGCTTATTTATTAACTCAAGCTTTTGAAATCATAGATGAAGTATATAACGAAGCTTATGAAGTGTTCTTAGAGTTTTAAGTAAAAATGAGAAATACTGAAATTGAAAAGCTAATTAAAGAAGGTATTTAGATAGAGATGAACTAGAAAATGAGATGTAAACATTAGTTATTTTTCGTTGGTACATTAGATTTATCAATAGGATAAGAGATGTACTATAGATTTTTGGTTACCTTCCTAAGTTTAGTAAATGTGATATCTATTTCGATTTAGTTGTTTCGTATATTGTAAAAAAAGCACCTACACGAATGTAGATGCCAATGATTATTTGAATTTGTATTTACCTTTACCATGACCAACAACTGGTTCAATTAGGTTATTATCTTTTAGAATTTTGATATAAATAGATGCTTGTGATTTACCAGAAGATGTAACTTCTATAACATCGCTACGACCAAATACTGTATTACCTAACTTATTGTATATAGTTAATAAATGAGTTTTAACATTTTTTTGACAATCGATTTTATTAATCAATGAAGCAATGTCCGGTTTTTGGATGTCAATGTCCGGTTTTTGGATGTCAATGTCCGGTTTTTCATCTTGCAAAGTTAGTTTTTTAATAAATATAGTTAACTTAGTTACATCAGGATTGAAATTATCAAATAGTTCAGGAGTAGGGTAATTACCTTCTTTTGTAGCATTAATAATTAATGGATATCCACTTCCTGCACGTTCACCAATATTTACAAAAGAAAAGATATTTAGAATTGTTCTATTTCTTGCTTGTGATTCTCCACCTAACATTATTTGTCCTAATGGCATAGCAAGTATACCGGGATTAGAGAAAACTAATTTGTCGTGATATTGTTTAATAACTAAACCTAATTCGCCATGATAATCAGCATTTGATAGTGTGTTACATAATGCTTCACGAATTGCCTTTTTCATTGGAGAAGAATCATCACGGAACATACCATTCATTTTAAAAGGAACTGCGATATCTTCGGTTAATTTGAAAGTAATACGATAATAGAAATCATATAAGTTTCCACTCCAATCACCATTAGTAGAAGTGATTCTAAATGACCATCTCATGTCATCACCTTCTAAGTTTCTATGATCTTGATAATCTAGAAAATAGTTCGGATAAACATTAGTGATATCGTAGAAGTTACCAAACATTAATAATCCGGCTTTTGTAGGGTGAGCATTACCATTTTTATCACGTTTAGCGGCACCAATATGAATTAAGAAATTTTCATTGTCATCTTTAACGAATGGATGATCTTCTTTGTGATATTGGTTATAACCAGTTCGATATTTTGCTAAAGTATCTTGGTTAATGACAGATAAGTCCATTTCTTCAATCATATAACTATCGTTTGATTGTTCATCTTGGTCACGAAGCATCGCTTGTATTTCTTTTTTAGTACAGCGATAGTCACCTTCATGATTTCTACGATAAGCAAATAATGGATTGTTATTAATATAAATCGGTTTAAATGATTTATCTGCTTGAGGCACGTTAATCACTACTATATAATCGTTATTTATTTGTTGAATTTGAACATCTTTATCTAATAATAAATTAATGCTTACTTTTGTTTGATTATTAATTGTATCCCAAAAAGATTTTAAAAGATTATTAGCTTGGTTTTCAGTTAACCCACAAGTATATAATTTTTTGTTTTTATTTTCACCAACGCCTAATATAATAGTGCCACCATAAGAATTACAAAAAGCACTATATGTTTCCCATATAGAGTTAGGAATGCCTTGAACAGATTGTTTTACTTCAAGTTGATTGTTTTCTTTAAGTTTATTAAATTGATTTAAATCAAACATGATGCCCTCCTTTTACTTAATTCTTCTTATAAATGTATCTAAAAATACTCTAATTTCATCATCGTCACGATAAGAATCTATTAATTTTTTAAATTCTTTATTATGAGCATAATTATATAAAATTTCTATTTGTTTAGGAGTTAATTTAGAAATAGATTCAAAACCTAATATTTCATTAATTGGAACATCCATATAATCCGAAATCTTCTTAAACAAATTTAAATCAGGTGCACATTCACCATTTCTCCATCTAGTAACAGAGCAAGCAGTTACACCAATTGCAATCGCAAATTTATTAGATGATACTTTATGGTCTTTTAGCCAAGTATCAATGTATTTACAAACATATTCTCTAGTAGTTAATTCGTTATTCATATTCTTTCCACCTTCTATAGCAATTATACTACTTTAGAATAATATAATCAATTTAAAAATTAACGTATTTAGATTAATAAAAACGTTCATATATAATAGAAACAAAGAAAGTAATTTATTTACATCTATTATAAAAAAAGAAGACGGAATAATTATGGTAAGTATAGAATGCTATATTTACACAAGAGTATCTACTTTAATGAAAGTAGATGGATATTCGTTAGATGCTCAAAAAGACAAATTAAAGAAATATGCTGACTATATGAGAATGAAAGTTCTTAGAGAATATTATGATGAAGAAAAAATTGGAAATAATATTGAAGGTCGCCCTAGTTTCCTTCGTATCTAAATGATGTTAAATATATTCTAGTTTTCAAATTATCAAGATTTGGAAGAAACGCTGCAGATGTATTAACTTCATTACAACTGATGCGCAATCATTAGGGTTGTATTGAACTTAGATGATTTTAATAATGATTATTATTTTGCCCGAAACATATGTGAGCACTTTTTTATTAATAGGATAGGAAATCTTTTAAATCAATAAAAATACGATAAAAAATACAAGATTCTAGCCTTAAAAACTAAGTGCTATATTTATATTATTTTTTAAAAAAAAGTTACGGTCTATTATCGATAATATATCGATAACATTATTTTTTTTATACTGTGCTTAGCGCACTATACGTTACAAAGGCAATATAAAAGGGAATCTAGATTTTATAAACTGAGTTAATTAGAATTCTAAACTATTTTGATTTAAAAGGAAGTATCTAATTCCCATGATTGTAATGCCTTGTTCATTAGAATAAGGTTTAATATCTTCTCTAACTATAATAATTTTTTTAAAGAAATCATGAACATTTATCAAGGGTCTTAATTCTTGATTAATTTTATTTTCTGTTGGTAATGCATACGCTGATTGAATGTAATAACGTTTGCTACCTTGATTGCAAACAAAATCAACTTCAATTTGTTTTTTGGAGTATTTACCATCAATGTTTTCAAAAATTTCTATGATACCTACATCAACATTATAGCCTCTATATAATAGTTCGTTATAAATTAGATTTTCTATTAAATGAGAATATTCATTTTGCCTAAAGTTGAGCCTAGCATTTCTTAAACCTAAATCTGCATAATATATTTTTTGTAGTGAGGAAAGGTATTGTTTACCTTTTATATCATATCGTTGTGCTTCATTGATTAGGAATGCATTTTTTAAGTGATCAATGTATATACGTATTGTTTTATCAGAAATACTTTTTCCTAAAACACTACTTGCAGTTTTTGAAAGTTTGTTTGGCGAAGTTAAAGAACCAATAGAGGAAGCAAGTATATCAACTAAATTATCTAATATTTCTTCACCTCTTAAATGATTTCTATCTACGATGTCTTTTAGATAAGTTTCTTTGAATAAATCTATTAAGTATTTAGATTTTTGTTGCTCGGTTTTTAATGTTAATATTCTAGGCAAACCACCATATATTAAATAATCATTGAAAGCGACACTAAATTCAATATTAGGTAATGCTGAGTAGTATTCACTGAAAGATAAAGGATAAACTCTAATTTCATCGCCTCTACCTCTAAATTCAGTCAAAATATCATTTGATAGAAATTTAGAGTTTGAACCAGTAACATATATATCTAGATTTTCATTTCTATTTAGTCCGTTTAAAACTTTTTCAAAGTTTTTACAAAACTGTATTTCATCTAAGAAAATATAAAAATGTTCTTCTTCATTGATTTTAGAACGGATATATTGCCCGAGTTTTTTATAATCAAGCAAATTTTCAAATTGTTCTGAATCAAGACTTATTTTAATTATATTATTTGGATTAGTGCCAATTGATAATAAATAATTATAAAAAATATTAAAAAGAAGTGTTGATTTTCCGGAACGTCTTAAACCAGTAATCACTTTAATAGCCCCATTGTCCATTCTATCAATTAACATTTGTAAATATATATCACGTTTAATAATCATGGTTTAACCTCCAATACGAATTTAATACAATTATTAGACACTTTTCGTAATAAATATATCATTTAATATGAAAATAGTCAATGAAATCGATCCGCATAATCCGAAAAAAATCAAATTATTAGACACTTTTCGTAATAACGAAGCATGTGTAATTATTATTTGGTGTATTTTTTATGTATTTATTGAAAATTCAAAAAAAGATTCTCAAATTAATCAAGGCTCTCTTAATAATTTATTTTCTTGATTTCCTTAATTATTTTGCAATTATTAGCCTCATTTAATGTGCTATTCTATACTTAATTACTTTTTTATACACAAAAAATAGAACAATTTTATCAATAAAAATAGGATTTTTCGTAGCTATAACTTTAATATTATAAGGACTGTAATTGTGTTCTTTCTTGAAAGAAAAGTATAATATAATCATAAATGATTCTAACAAAAAAACTTTTAAGAAATATAGCGAGGTGATATTAATGAAATATTATGTAACGGCTGATGTCCATGGCTTTTTTAGTGAATTAGAAAAAGTGCTTACAGAAAATGGCTTTTTTGAAGATGTTAGTCCTCATAAACTGGTTATTTGTGGAGATTTATATGACCGTGGGAAAGAAGCATATATATTGCAAGAATTTATCTTAGACTTGTTATCCAAAGATCAAGTGATTCTTATACGCGGGAATCATGAAGATTTAGCTTTAGATTTGTTAAATAATTGGCATTTAGGAAGTTATAATGCTCATCACCATCACACGAATGGAACGATTGATACAATTTGTCAGTTGACAGGTAATAGTAAAGAGATGATTAGTTTAAATCCAACGGTTGTTGCATTTGATTTTATGCGAAATCCGTACATACAAACGATTATTCCCGCTATGGTGAATTATTATGAAACTGAACACTACATTTTTACGCATGGTTGGATTCCTTGTACAGTTATTAACTTAAATAATAAAAAAGAATATATTGCTATTGAGAATTGGCGTAATGCTGATAATAAGGCATGGAATAATGCGCGATGGCTTAATGGGATGGAAGCAGCCTACGCCGGTATAATTGAAAAAGGCAAAACGATTGTTTGCGGTCATTGGCATTGTTCATTTGGGCACGCTCGTTATGAAAATGATGGTGGTGAATTTGATAATCACCCCAATTATTCACCATATTATGGCAAAGGTATTATTGCTCTTGATGCATGTACGGTGCGTTCACATAAAGTGAATTGTATCATAATTGAAGATTAGTCATGCTATGAAAAGGTGATTTTATGCGAGTTTTGTAAAAAAAATCTTTATGCTATAATGGTTTTGCAAGAAATGAAAGGAAAAAAATCATGGCATATAATGAATTGATTAAGAATTTTGAAAAAATAAGAAAGTATATGCGTGATTTTTACGTATATGGATTTAAAAGTCGTAGTGATTTTGATTATAAAAGTATGCGTGCATATGATGATGAAAAACGGAGAATTGAGAGTTGGTTAGGCGATTATATGTCTTTCACATACAAAGATGAAAAATTCGCTTATTTATCGGTTGATAGCCGTACCGTGCAAAGTAATCCATTATATAAAGCATGGAAAACAAAATCATTTACAGATGGCGATGTTGTATTACATTTTATTATCTTTGACATTTTATATGATTGGAAAATAAAAAAGACATTAAATGAAATTATTACCGAAGTAGATGAATTATTAGAATTAGAAATCACTTTTGATGAATCGACAATTAGAAAAAAATTGAAAGAATACGCTAATGAAGGAATTATTAATATTGAAAAGCATGGCAAGCAAGTTTTATATAGTCGAAGCCATGATTTTGATATTTCACATATGAGGTCGATGATTGATTTTTCAAGTGAAATAATGCCATGCGGTGTCATTGGCTCTTTTTTACAAGATAGATTACCATATCATAATAATTATTTCTTTTTTAAACATCATTACATCACCTCCGCTCTCGATAGCGGTGTTCTTTTAGATCTTTTTTTAGCGATTAAAAAGAAAACGTTTATCGAAGTTGATAATTTAGGAAGACGCTTTGATAAAGCTAAGACCATTCGACTAGTACCATTAAAAATATATATAAGTTCGCAAAATGGACGCCAGTATCTTATTGCTTATCACGAAAAGGCCCAATTAATGAATGCATATCGATTAGATTATTTGTCAAATGTCAGAGAAAAAGAAGAATGTTCTTTTTATCAAGAATTAAAAAATATTTTAATTAACAATGAACAATATATGTGGGGTGTTAATTCGCATATTAATTTTGATAATACAGAATATGTTGAATTCACTATTAAAATTGCCAAGAATGAATCATATGTCTTAAAAAGATTAGAACGAGAAAAAAGATGTGGATTTGTGAAAAAGATAGATAATAATCATTATCAATATTCAGCGCTTTTATTTGATTTATTAGAAATAATTCCATGGATTAGAACATTCATTTCTTATATTGAAAATATCCATTTTTCAAATAAAAGAATTGAAAAAAAGTTTTTAAGTGATTTAGAAGAGATGTATCGAATGTACGATATAGATAAGGGTGATGTTTTATGATTTTTAGTGAAATATATTCAGCATATTATTTAACAGTGGCTAAAATATTAGAAGTCGCTCTTTCTCATAAAGCTATTACTGATAAAGAAATTCATCAATGTATTGTTGATAACGCTTTTGTCGATAGCGCACTTACTATTGAAAAGGCTTTTAAAACAAGAAAGTGGCCTTTATTAAATAAAGATGGAACACCTCGTTTAAAGCATACGCCAACATGTCCTTTAACAATGATAGAAAAACAATGGTTGAAGGCCATTATGCTTGATCCACGTATACAATTATTTGGCTTAGAAGTGGAAGGATTAGATGATGTTGAGCCTTTATTTTCAAAAGAAGATTATAAGATATTTGACCAATGTTGTGATGGTGATCCTTTTGAAGATCAAAAGTATATTGCTAATTTTCGTCTTATCTTACAGGCTCTTGAAAAGAAAAAGGCTCTGAAGATTTCAATGATTAATCGTTATTGCAAAAAAGTATGGTTTTCTTTTTATCCAATAGGATTAGAGTATTCTTTGAAGGATGATAAAATTCGGGTATTGGCTAATGGCTGTCGTTTTTCGCAATTTAATCTCGCTAAAATAATAGATTGTGATTTTTGTGATGAACCAATAGAAGATAAGAAATGTATAGATAAAAAGCCAAATAAAGAATTGGTTTTACATATATACAATGAAAGAAATACTCTTGAAAGAGCGATGTTGCATTTTGCTCATTTTCAAAAGATGGCCGAGAAAGTAAATGAGAAAGAGTATATTTTGCGATTGTATTATGATGAAAATGATGAAGTTGAAGTAGTCATTAGAATAATTTCTTTTGGACCAAATATAAAAGTAGTGGAGCCACAAGGAATAGTGGATTTAATCAAAAAGAGATTACAAGCACAACAAAAATTGCTGCAAGATAAAAAATAATTTAAAAAATGTTTATTTAGGCAAGTTCGCATCTTTTTTTCCGTGAACTTGCTTTTTATGTTGCATAAAATGTGTTTGTAAGCGGTGATAGAGTTCCGCTTGCTAGTGATTGTAAAGGTGCATACAGCAATTGTTGAAAAAAATGAATTAATGATTATGATAGCACCTTGTTAAAGGCACATACAGCAAAAAAAAGAAGATTAAAAACGTTGAGGTTTTTCGAGAAGTGCCTTGTTATTAAGAATATAACTAGATATGTAAAAACAAAAATCTAGTTTCTTAAAACCAAGGCATCATAATTGTTGATAAAGAAGTTATATATCAATGATTATGGTGCTTTATTCTTTTCAAAGGTAGGTGATTAAAATGTTTGAAATTGTTGGAAAATATGCGACGGCTACATGTTATGCTTCGATTATTGAAGAAACAGCGATTGGACAAATACAACAAATGTGTTCTCAAGAATTTGCAAAAGGGTCACGAGTTTGTATTATGCCTGACGCTCATTCGGGGAAAGGCTGTACCGTAGGAACTACGATGACTATAACTGATAAAGTTGTCCCTAATTTAGTGGGGGTTGATATTGGCTGTGGTATGTTAGTAGTTAATTTAGGCAAAGTAGACATTGATTTAGAACGGTTTGATGCAATTGTCCATCAAATACCAAGTGGAATGAATGTTTGGAAAGAATGCCAAGAACATTTTAATCTTCAGGATCTTCATTGTTATTCACATCTTGATAGACCATTATATCTTGAAAAGAGTCTTGGGACATTAGGTGGCGGCAATCACTTCATCGAATTAGATATAGCGCAAGATGGCACTAAATATTTAATTATCCACTCGGGGAGCCGAAATTTAGGCAAACAAGCGGCGGAGTATTATCAAAACTTAGCGATTACACGTTTAACCTTTGGCGATGAATTAGAAGTTGCTAAAGCTAAATTAATTAAAAGCTATCGTGAAAAAGGACGTCAAAAAGAAATTGAAAAAGCTTTGGCTGATTTAAAACAAGAGTGGTCTAAAAAGAAATCATCCGTTCCATCACCATTCTGCTATCTTTCCGGAAAAGATTTTCAAGATTATTTATATGATGTTCGTATTATTCAGCAATTTGCCTTACGCAATCGGCAGTTAATGGCGGAGATCATCTTGAAAAAAATGGGTTTAAAGAGCCTTTCTTCATTTCACACCATTCATAATTATATTGATTGTGATGAATTGATTTTAAGAAAAGGAGCCATTTCTGCAAGAAAAGACGAGATAGTTTTGATTCCTATTAATATGCGTGATGGTTGTATTTTGGCGAAAGGTAAAGGTAATCCTGAATGGAATTATTCAGCACCTCATGGAGCGGGGCGTTTAATGTCACGTTCAGATGCTAAAAAAAGATTATCGTTAGATGATTATAAAGAAACGATGAAAGGGATTTATTCGACTTCTGTATGTTATTCGACACTTGATGAATCACCTATGGCTTATAAATCTCTTGATGATATCATCGACGCTATCAAGGAATCAGTTGAAATTATAGAAATATTAAAGCCTATTTATAACTTTAAGGCTTCATAAAGGGAGGAATATTATTATGCTAAAATTTTTAAAAGAAGAGACTAATCAAACGGTGACAGAAAAAGGAGCAAAGACTTATAGTACAAGTGGGTCTAATTGTTTAGATTTATTTGCGACGATAGGTGCTTTAAGAAATAATAATGATAATGACATTATTAATCGTTTTCATAGTGCTTTTATCGAGGATCGTTCTTTAGCCATGAAAATATTATTTTATGCTCGCGATATTCGTGGAGGATTAGGCGAAAGACAAACTTTTCGTGTTATTTTAAAATGGCTTGCGAATAATTATAAAGAAGAAGTAATTAGAGTGTTGCCATATATTTCCGAATTTGGGCGATACGATGATTTACTTTGCTTGTTTGATACTGATTGCGAACAAGATGCTTTAGCGTTAATTAAGCAGCAGTTTGAAAAAGATCTTCAAGTCACTGACGATAATGTTTCTTTATTAGCAAAGTGGATGCCTTCTATTAATGCGACGAGTTTTATCACAAAAAGTAATGCTAGAAAAATAGCAAAGTATTTAAAGATGAGTTATGAGACATATCGTAAATCATTAGCCTTGCTTCGTAAAAAAATTCAAATCATTGAAAATAATCTTCGCGAAAATGATTATTCTTTTGATTATGCTAAGCAACCATCAGCAGCAATGTTCAAATATCGTGCCGCTTTTGATCGAAATGATAAAGAACGTTATAATGCATATTTAAATGATGTGCAAGCTGGTCAAGCTATATTACATACCGGCTCATTATTACCATATGAAATAATCCGCCCTCTAATTAATGGATATAGGTGTGATCTCGATAATAATATTTCTTTATCGGAGCAAAAAAGTATCAATGTTACTTGGAATGCTTTAGAAGACTTTACGAATGGAGAGAATGTTTTAGTAGTGGTTGATGGTTCGGGATCGATGTATGCTGACCAAAAAATACAACCGATAACGGTTGCTAGTTCATTAGCCATTTATTTTGCTGAAAGGAATAAAGGCATTTTCCATAATCACTTTATTTCTTTCTCAAATAAACCACGATTAATTGAAATACAAGGAACGACAATTTACGAAAAAGTGCGTAGCGTTTTAAAGCACAATTCACCGGGCACGACTAATTTGAAAGGTGTTTTTGATATGCTACTTAACACAGCATTAAAAAACTCTTTATCGCAAGATGAGTTACCAACACGAATCTATATCATTTCAGATATGGAATTTGATGTCTGTACCAAAGACAATGATTTAACCAATTTTGAAATGGCTAAAAAGATGTTTGAAGAAAATGGATATCAATTACCAGAAATTATTTTTTGGAATGTGGATTCGCGGAATCTTCAACAACCAGTGACTAAAAATGAACAAGGTGTGGCTTTGGTTTCAGGATGCACGCCTCGTTTGTTCTCACTTGTTTCTAAGGGAGCCATTTCATCATATGATATGATGATGGCGGTTATTGGAAATGGGCGATATGACTGCATCTAGATGATAATTTTCATTTAATATCTAATTGTAATATAGAAGAATGACTAACATTTTTATCATAATGTTAGTTTTTTCTTTTATTTATATTTATAATGAAATGGAAAGAAGGAATATCATGTATGAGAGAAATTAATAACGGATTATTCACGGGTGAAAGAGCTTTATATCATGAAGAAGATTTAAAAATAAACAATGCGACCTTCGATGATGGTGAATCGCCATTAAAAGAAGGGAATAATTTGATTATTAATCAATGCACATTTAAATGGAAATATCCGTTATGGTATTGCTTTAATGTCGAAATGATTAATTCCACATTTTTAGAAACGGCACGGTCGGGTATTTGGTATACAACAAATATTACTATATTGGATACTTTAATATCAGCTCCTAAAACATTTCGAAGATGTCAAAAAATAGTTTTAAACAATGTTTCATTGCCGTATGCTGATGAAACACTTTGGTATTGTGAGGATATTAAAATTAGTAATGCCAATGCGCGTGGTGATTATTTTGGATTGAATTCCCAAAATATATTTATAGAAAATTTTCATTTAACAGGGAATTATGCTTTTGATGGCGGACAAAACATCGAAATACGTAATAGTGTTCTTTTATCAAAAGATGCCTTTTGGAATTGTGAAAATGTCACTATTTATGATTCAGTAATTATTGGTGAATATTTGGGGTGGAATTCGAAAAATATAACATTTATACGTTGTCAAATTGATTCGAAACAAGGTATGTGCTATATGGATAATGTTAAATTAGTGGATTGTGTTTTAAACAATACGGATTTAGCTTTTGAATTTTGTACTGTAAATGCAACGATAGTTTCTGAAGTTGATTCAATAAAAAATCCTATTTCTGGATGTATAAAAGCTAAAAAAATAAAGAAAATCATCCTTGATCGAAACTTAGTAAATGTTGATGATATTGAGATAAATGAGGGTTATAAAGATGAAGAATAAGTTTAATTTTGACAAAGAAATTGATCGTCGTCATACTTTTTCTTTAAAATGGGATGTCCAGGATAATGAATTACCGATGTGGGTAGCGGATATGGATTTTGAAGTTGCACCGCCCCTAAAAGAAGCTTTAATTAAACGAGCAGAACATGGTATTTTTGGATATTCTATTATACCTGATGAATTCTTTTTAAGTATCATTAATTGGTATACTGAAAGACATCATTTTGAAATTAATAAGGAGTGGATGATTTATTCTAATGGCGTTGTGGCCGCTATATCGTCAATGGTGAGAAGATTGACTTCTCCTGGGGACCAAGTGTTAATTCAATCGCCCGTTTATAATATTTTTTATAATTCAATTATTAATAATAAGTGTCATGTTCTTTCTAATGATTTAGTTTATGAAAATGGGAAATATGAAATTGATTTTGATGATTTAGAAAAGAAATTAGCTGCTAAAGAAACAACATTAATGATTTTATGCAATCCTCATAATCCTATTGGAAAAATATGGAATGTGGAAGAATTACGTAAAATAGGGCATTTATGCCATAAATATAACGTTAAAGTTATTTCTGATGAAGTTCATTGCGAAATAGTAAATCCCGGATTAGAATATGTCCCCTTTTTATCAATCGATAACGTATGTCAAGAAGTTGGTATTGCTTGTATATCAATATCTAAGACTTTTAATATGGCGGGGATGCAATCGGCTTGTGTTATAGTGCCTAATAAAAAAACTTTTGCTGTTGTGGAAAGAGGTTTAAATACTGATGAAGTAGCTGAGCCTAATGCTTTTTCTATGCTTGCGAATATTACCGCTTTTAGTCAATGTGGAGAATGGGTTGAAGAAATGAAACAATATGTTTTTGAAAACAAGCAAATAGTTTACGATTTTATTAAAAAAGAGTTACCTCTTTTGCATGTCGTTGAAAGTGAAGCTACTTATTTAATGTGGATAGACATTCAAAAATATCATGAAGATTCGGTTTTCTTTTGCCAAATGATTAGAGAAAAGACGGGATTGTATATTAACGATGGGGCAGAATATGGTGAAAATGGGCGGCACTTTATTCGCATTAATATTGCGACAACTAAGAAGAGATTGTATGATGGTTTGTCGAGATTAAAGAAAGCATTGGTGGAATTATAATATGGATAAGAGATTTGATCGAACATCGCTTCTTATTGGTGATGAAAAATTACAAGTATTAAAAGACAAGAAAGTCGCCATATTCGGTATTGGCGGTGTAGGTGGATATGTGGTTGAAGCTTTAGTAAGAAGTGGAATTGAACATTTTGCTCTTTTTGATGCTGATGAGGTTGATATTACTAATTTGAATCGACAAATAATCGCTTTAGATTCCTCTATTGGACAAAAGAAAGTGCAAGTGATGAAAAATAGAATGTTAGATATTAATCCTTGCGTGGAAGTAATGATTGATGATCGTTTTCTTTATGCCGATGATATTTCTTTTTTGCATCTTGAACAATATGATTATATTGTGGACGCTATCGACACTATTTCAACCAAAATTGCGTTAATTGTCGAAGCGGATCAAAAAAATGTTCCTATTATCAGTTCAATGGGTACTGGGAATAAATTAAATCCAAGTTTACTTCGTATTGATGATATATATAAGACATCGATATGCCCGTTAGCTAGAGTAATGCGGTATGAATTAAGAAAACAAGGTATTAAAAAACTAAAAGTAGTTTATTCGATAGAAAAGCCAATCTCTTTAACTTTTCAGCGCGAGAATGTTCTAGATAATGGTAAGGTCAAACGTTATCCAGGAAGTTTTGTCGCTGTTCCTGCAGTAGCGGGTTTCTTATTAGCGAGTGAAGTTATTAAAGATTTATTGAATTAGTCTTTAAAAAATGTTTATTTTTATGATATGCGGTCAATAATTTCCTGTGTAAAACATAAATATTTGTTAGGAGACCGCAAAAGCATGTTGGAAAAATTTTCTTTAGAAGCACAAAAAGTTATTGCTGTAGCTGAATCTTTAGCGTTTGATTTGGCATGTTCCTATATTGGAAAAGAGCATTTACTGCTATCCTTTTTAAAGTTAAAGGATTCTATCTTGGCGCAAGAGCTAAAAAGATATGATATTTCTTATGATTTATTTTTAAAAGAAGTACAAGATCATCATCCCAAAGCGGAAGATGTTTTCTTTATGGAATATTCCTCATCATTGAAAACATTATTTGACTTGGCTATCGGTAAAAGTAAAGACCAAAAAGAAGAAAAAGTATCTTTAGAATCATTAGCGATTGTTCTTTTAGAAAATGATGCTGGTATTGTAGCTGATTTCTTAACAAAACAAAAGGTGGATAAGAAAGAAATTATGGCTCGTATTAGTAAAGTATCTAAAAAGAAAAGTGAATTAGAGACAATTATCGATTTGCATGAGTTAAGTCGTGGAAAAAAAGATCCATTGATTGGTCGAGAATTAGAATTAGAACAACTCATTAGAGCTTTGTTAAGAAGAAATAAACCGAATGCCTTATTAATAGGAGAGCCTGGCATTGGTAAGACCGCAATTGTTGAGGAATTAGCGGTGTTGTTATCGCAAAATAAAATAAAAGGCTTAGAAAATAAAAGAATTTATGAATTAGATTTATCATCAGTTGTTGGCGGAACAAAATATCGTGGGGAATTTGAAGAGAAATTAAAAAAGATTATTCGCAAGGTTAAAGATGACGGGAATGCGATATTATTCATTGATGAAATACATAATGTTATCAAAGCTGGGGGAGCAGAAGGGGCTATCGACGCTAGCAATATTTTAAAACCGTACCTTAGTCGTGGTGATATTCAATTGATAGGCGCCACAACGATTGATGAATATCATGCCACAATCGCTAAAGATAAAGCATTAAGTCGGAGATTTCAAATTATTAAAATTAAACCATCAACATTATTGGAAACAAAAAAGATTATTAAGACATTATTACCATTATATGAAGCTCATTATCATATTAAAATACCGCGAGGACTTGCCGATTATATCGTGGAAATGGCTGATAAATATTTGCCATCGCGTACTTTCCCTGATAAAGCCATTGATATTTTGGATAATAGTTGTGTGGCCGCTAAACAAGTATTGAACAAAGATGACATTGTGAAGACAATTGAAACATTTTATGGGGTGGCTATTGATACTCAAAATAGAGCGTTAGTTACAAAAAGGATGCTCCAAGATAAAATATTTGGGCAAAAAATAGCAATTGAAAAGATATATCGATGGTTAATTATGGTTGAAAAAGGATTCAAATTACCAAAAAGGCCACTTTCTGTATTACTTTTCATCGGACCTTCTGGTGTTGGTAAGAGTGAAACGGCTAAATTGATGGCTTCAAGTTTCCTTCGTAATGAAGAAGCGTTAATCAAAATTGATATGAATAGTTTTCAAGATGCCGCCTCTTTAAATAAATTGGTAGGTTCACCACCCGGTTATGCAGGAACAAATGAAAAGCCAACATTACTTAAGAAGATGCTAACATATCCTAACGCTATTGTATTGTTGGATGAAATTGAAAAAGCCCATATCGATGTTTTAGACTTCTTTTTAAATATTTTTGATGAAGGATATTTTTATGATTCACATCAAGAAAAAATCGATTGCACTAATATGATATTTATTATGACATCGGATGTCGGCTTTGCTCAAAATGATTCATTTTCGCAGTTTATACATCGTGATTATGATAAGAAAGATGCGGATATTTACAAAGTTTTATCAAAAAGATTTAAACAATCATTTTTAAATAGAATAGATGAGATTATTGCCTTTACATATTTAGATAACGATGCAGAACAGCGACTTATTAGAAAATATCAGCAAGAATTAAATAGTCAAAACAATATGGAAGTTGCGCATGCTTTTGATTCTTTTAGTATTCATATTGATGATCATGAATTGTCAAAGTATGGGGCGCGCCTGATTAGAAGAGAAGTAGTTAATGCCGTAGCTAATTTTTTAGAAAATAGTGAAAAAGAAAAGGCAAAATAAGCAATAAAATAGGTATTTTGCTATTGCAAGCGTAATAATAGTGGGGGCGACGATTCACACTAAAAATTGCGCTTTTTGTTTACAAAGACATTGAATTATTATATAATAATTCCGCTATGGAAGAAGGACATAGTGAATACTCTCTGTCAACTATGAAAATTAAGTTGACCAGATTGTCCAAAGGGAGGTGTACTTACACATGAAAAAGTACGAAATTATGTATATTGTCAAAGCTAATCTTGATGAAACTGCTCGCAATGAAGTAATTGCTAAAGTGAACTCCATTATTACTGATAATGGTGGCACAATTGATAATGTCAATGAGTGGGGATTACGTGATTTAGCTTACGCAATCGATGATGAAACAAAAGGCTATTACGTTATTGTTAAAGTAACAGCTGATGCATCTGCTACTAATGAGTTTGATCGTCTTGCCAAAATAAACAACAATATTCTTCGTCATTTAATTGTTGTTGATCATGCTGAATAATAATTAAGGAGGATTTCAAAATGATTAATCGTGTCGTTTTAGTCGGTCGTTTAACAAGAGATCCAGAACTTCGCAGAACTAGTTCCGGAATTGCTGTCGCTTCCTTCACAATCGCGGTCGATAATCGCGTTAAAAGCGGTGCAGAAAAAAGTGCTAGTTTTATTCCATGCACAGTATGGAATCAAGCTGCGGATAATATGGCTAAGTTTACTCGAAAAGGTTCATTAGTAGGAATAGAAGGACGTTTAAATCAAAGAACGTATGATGCTAAAGATGGACGTCGTGTCAATGTTTTAGAAGTTATTTGTGACACTGTTCAATTCTTAGATCCTAAAGGTTCTACAAATGTTGAAAATACAACAGCTTCCCAACCGGAAACTCCGTTTGCGCAAGCGAATACCAATTCTGAGGAAACAAGCGATAGAAATTTATCATCTATTGATATTACAGATGATGATTTTCCGTTTTAAAAATTGAATAAAGAAAGGTGGTTGAAACAAAATGGGTTTCAAAAAAATTAGACCTCGTAAAAAGGTTTGCTATTTCACCAAAAACAAAATTGCTTACATCGATTATAAAGATGTTGAATTATTAAAGCGCTTTATCTCACCAAATGGTAAGATCACTCCTCGTCGTGTGACAGGAACATGCGCCAAATACCAACGTGAATTAGCTAAAGCAATTAAAAATGCTCGTTATATGGCTTTATTACCATATGTAATTGATTAATTAGAAGTTAGAATGTACTGTAAAACCTAGTGTTTTACAGTTTTTTTAATGTTTTTATAGAGGATTAGCTTTGTTAATTAGTTAAGAAAAAAATAAAAGGGGAAAGATAAATATTTATTATCATTATTGTGCTAAAATGTTTATAGCAATTTTCAAGATTAGGAGGAGAATTTTATGAAAAAGGTAAAGTATTTAACAGATGCTGCAATGACAACCGCTATTATGATAGCAATTCTCCTTTTTTCTCATTTAACCGGTGCAGAAATAGAAGAATTATTTCCTTTTTTAATCCCTATTCCCGTAGCTATTTATACCATTAAATATGGTTTTCGCAAGGGATTAATCCCTTTTGTTGCGATTTCCTCTTTATCTTTATTCCATAATCCTATTCATGGACTAATATATATTACAAGTGGCAACTTAATAGGCCTTATTTATGGAACTTGTTCACGGCATTATTCTCATAAGCAAGTTAATATTCTAGTAGCTATTCTAGGCTCTTTAGTAACTAATGTTTTAACACTAGTGGTATTTTCTCATCTTCTTTATGGTTATACAATCTTAGAAGAAATTCAAAGTATTGTTCAATCATTTTTCACGCGGTTTGCCATCGAAAATATGGCTCTAAAATCAGTAGTAGATGCGATAGCGGTGGGCTTGATACCTAGTATTATTGCTATTTTAAGCATAGTAGAAGGTCTATGTTTTTACTATGCCGTTTCCTTTTTAAGTAAACGTATTATTGAACATTCAACAAATTATTCTTTAAAATTTTATTTAAAGAAAATGCCATTATGGATTGATGTTGTTTTTATAGCATTGTTGATTTTTATTTTTATTTCTTTTTTTAATATTGATAAAGTAGTCGGGATATATAAAGTGATTTGGTTAGTTGCTATTAATGCCGTAGCGATTCTTAATTTAGCCTATATTGTTGTATCTTTGTTTTTTATAGCTTCAGTGGCTCATAAAAAAAAGAAAATGGTTATTTATTATATTTCATGTTTATTTCTTCTTTTCTTTCCGCTTCATGTTTTAAATGGATTAGTTGTGTCAGTATTTTATAATGTCAACATTCTTTTTGCTAAAAAAACGAAAAAAGACTATTAGAAACTTTTAGTTTCTTAATACTTAAGTTTAGCAGAATAATAGAAAAAAATTAAAAAATAAAATAGATAAAAGTGGTGTTTTTTTATAAAAATAAGGCAAAAATTAAAAAAAC
>CAZJKC010000018.1:0-27730 GCA_964546565.1 uncultured Staphylococcaceae bacterium
AACTTACGCTGTTCCCAAGTTATATTAAGATAATTTGCTTTATTTTAAATAATGATAATAATTGTCGTAGTATAATAGTCAATCATCAAGTGTGGTATGGCACTATTAATATTTTCTCGGTAACAAATAAAAATCAATACTTGATAAGAATTCATAATCAATCATTAATAACCGAACTTCTAAAGTCGTTATGTTTGAATGAGTCGTTATAATTCGATGGTTTTTACATCTAACAAATACAAATGTTTGTCAAAAAAACGTGCATGAGTATTTGTTACTTTTTTTTGCTTTATTGTATAATTATTTACGGGTGATTAAAATGAAACGTGATTTAAGTGAATTTGGTATTCAAATAGATGAGAATAATCGCTTCATATTAGATATGATGGTTATTGATTTGAGTAGTTTTATTTCACCTTATTGTAGCAATTTACCGGTTATAAGTGGTGAAGCTGCAGCATATTTGGATAATGCTATAAAGAATATCCCTGCTAAATTTGATATATCATTACACATAAAGAGCCATGATATTTCACACAATAAACAAGAGTTATATAGTAAATCGATTAAGAATTATTATAACAACATTATTCAACAAACAATGCGTGATTTATTTCGTACTACTATAGTGTCATTAATAATGGCTTTTATTGGAATAGTTGTTATTGCTTTGATGTTGATTTTCACATCAAAAGGGATAGGTGAAGTTTGGAATATTGTATTAGAAATTATAGGATGGGTATTTATTTGGGAATCAGTCGATAAGTTTTGTTTTGAACGGCAAAAATTAAAGCATGAATTACGTCGTGCTTATCAGTTTGTTAATGCTGATATAAAATTCATTAATATATCCAATCAAATTGAGAATTTATCTTGATTGATATATGAAAGGTAGTGAATTATATGTTGAAACTATTTAAGTTAATATTTACACGTGGTGGCATTATTGCAATTGCTATTTTATTACAAATTTCTTTCTTTGTTGTAGGAGTATTTGTTTTAACTAAGAAAGATCTTACCGTAATGTTTTTAATTAGTTATATTGTTGCTATACTTGTTTCGATATCAATATTGATGAAAGATATTGAACCAACATATAAAATACCATGGGTATTTACAGTTATTATTTTTCCAATATTAGGGATAACATTATATTTTTCTTTTGGTAAAGTTCGTGTTAAAAAATTGTATTTATATCGATATGCTGATGTACAAAAAGCTTTAGCGGGAATTTTAGATGAACATGCACGTAATAATATCAAGAAAATAGATGAAGATTATCAAGGACAATCAAAATATATTTACAATGTATCTCATATGCCTGTTTATCAAAATACGAAAGCAAGGTATTTTAAATTAGGTGATGAAATGTTTGAAACCTATTTAGAAGATTTAAGTAAAGCAAAAAAGTTTATTTTTATTGAATATTTTATTATTAAAAAAGGTGAAGTTTGGAATCAAATATTATCTATTTTAAAAAGAAAAGTTATAGAAGGAGTCGAGATTAGAGTAATGTATGATGATATTGGATCATTATGGACATTACCAAGTGGCTATGATAAAGAACTTCGTAAGATGGGAATCAAATGTATTCGTTTTAATAAATTTACCCCAACAGTATCGGTGTTACATAACAATCGTGACCATCGTAAAATGACTATCATAGATGGACAAATTGGCTATACGGGTGGTATTAATTTAGCAGATGAGTATATGAATAAAGAGAATAGATTTGGACACTGGAAAGATAACGCTATTAGGATAGAAGGAGAAGCGGTTAATTCTTTAACCAATATGTTTTTAACAAGTTGGAATGTTGTTAACCCAACAGATACCGATATTAATTCATATTTAGTCGCTAAAAAAGTTATTGGTGATGGCGGATCGTATCAACCATTTGGTGATGGTCCTAATCCAATGTATCCTGAAAAGATAGCAGAAAACGTTTATTTACATTTAATACAACAAGCTAAAAAGTATATTTATATTACAACACCATATCTTATTATTAATGATAAGATTATTGAATCATTGCGAGCCGCTTCTTTTAGGGGCGTCGATATTCGTATTATTACGCCACATATTCCTGATAAGAAGGCCATCTTTATGTTAACACGATCGTATTATGACACCTTAATAGATGCTGGTATTAAGATATATGAATACACACCAGGATTTATTCATGCGAAAACATTCTTAGTTGATGACCAATTAGCAGTAGTAGGAACGATTAATCTAGATTATCGTAGTTTGGTTCATCATTTTGAAAATGGTGTTTGGATGTATCGTTCTTCGGTTATTAAAGATATTAAAAAAGATATTTTACAAACTATTGAGGTTTCTGAAAGAATATATCGTAATACTTTTAAAAAGAAAAGTCGACTTCATAAAGCTATATTAAAACTCTTAAGTGTTTTCTCACCGATGCTATGATATTTACAGAAGCTTGATTAATTTGGTAAAATATAACTAGAGGGAGAGAGATTTATGAAAGATAAAAAAGCATTAACATCACGCATTTTATTTTATATTAGCCTTGGCTTGTTAGTTGCTATAACATTATTCTTTGTTGGATTTTTAGTTTATTCTATTGTTGATGCCAAACAGAATATAGAAAATGGTAGCTCATCAGCTAGTCTTGGCGCAGCAAAGGTAATTGTTTTGTTGTTCTTTGAAGTATTTGGTTTGCCTGGATACTTGATAGCACTTATTTTATCTGTTTTAAGTTTGGTTTTTCAAAAAAAAGCAAATGTTTCTAATAATAAAATCACTTTATTCTCTTCTCTCACCATAGGTTTATCTATTATTGTGCCTATTTTATATATTGTTATAGTTAAAATGATATAAAAAAGTTGTTTTTATTCTTTAAAAGTTATATGTTAAATAAGTGATGCGCCAATAGCTCAACTGGATAGAGTGTCAGACTTCGAATCTGAAGGTTGTGGGTTCGATTCCTACTTGGCGCGCCATTTTGATTTAAAAGTCCGATAAATACAAGTTTCTTTTGATTTTTAAAAGCGAATGATACAAATTGATACAATTTTCCTAACAGCAGTGGAGCCACACATCTCATGAAAAAGCGAGAGCATTGAGTGAGTGTAAATGGTATATATGGTGGAGAATAAATGATTTTACCTTCATTTTGAATCGATATGCAAAAAAAAATGCATATAAAGAAGGATTAATCTGTTTTCTTTTGAATCACGCAAAACTATGTTAAGGTTTGGTATTTGAAAAAAGTAATAAGAGAGTACTTGTCATAGTTTGTTTGTTCTATTCATTGTTATACATCTAAATTGGGTTATCTTAATATTAAGTACTAAAAGTACTCTTATAAATATTAAAACTACCAGAAGTAATAAAAAACAATAGTTTAATTACTAAAATTACTCAATATTTTATAATTATTTATGGTGATAATAAATGTTAGGAGATAAAATAATTAATCTTAGAAAATCTAAAGGAATGACTCAAAGAGATTTGGCAAAAGCCCTTAATCTTTCGCATACAGCGATTGGTAAATATGAGCGTAATGAAGCAGAGCCAAGTATTGCAACATTAAAAATGCTTTCTTTGATTTTTAATGTTTCAATCGATTTTTTAGTTAAAGATGAAAATGAAGATTGTTTATTTTTAGCGAATAGCGATTTTGATAAACTTACGAGTTATATTAATGAAATTAAAAAAATATTGATGAGATACAAATAAAGAGGTGTATAAAATGAATGCGATCGACATAGTTAAAAAAAAGAGAAAAGAAAAAAAATATACACAAAGTGATATAGCAGATATATTAGGAATAAAAAGATCAACATATTCAGAAATTGAAAATAAAAGAATACAACTTAAAGCAGATGATTTAATTAAAATATGTTGTTTTTTAAACATATCATTTAATGAATTTTTAGGAGAAGAGAATAAAAGCATAATTTTAACACCTTTAGAAATTGAAACTATAAAAAGTTTATGCAAAAAAATCCAATAGCCATGTTTAATGGTAAGGAAGTGAAAAAATGTCTTTAAAATCATGTAGAGAAAAAGCTAACATTACAATAAAAAGAATTGTTGAAATATTAGGTATAGATAGAAAAACATACTATAACTGGGAAACAAAACAAAAAGATATTCCTTCAAGCATGTTAATACGATTGGCGGACATATTATCATGCTCATTAAATGATTTATTAGATTATAAAAAAACAAAAGAATATACATTGACACAAGAAGAGATTGATGAAATACACTATTTATTAAAAATGATTGGAAATAAGATTGGTAAAAAGAGGTGATATTAATGTTTGGGCAAAGATTAGTTTATTTAAGAAAGCAGTATAAAATAAGTCAAAGGAAATTAGGTTCATATTTAGGCTTATCACAAAGTGCCATAGCAAAATATGAAAGAAATGAATCAGAACCCGATATTGAAACTTTGAAAAAAATGTCTAATTTCTTTAATGTTTCATTAGATTATTTAATTAATGAAGATGATATTATTTGTTTAAAAAAAGAAAAATATAATAAAATAATTGAATGTTTTCAAAAAATGTCTAATATACAAAAGGAATTAATGGAATTATTGAAAGAAAAATAAAAGAGGTGATATTAATGGAATTAGGACTTTATCTTAAACAAAAAAGAGAAGAATTAAAAATACCTCGTAGAGTAATTGCAAAAAAACTATATATAACTCCTGAAACATTAAGAGACATTGAACATGGGAAAATAAGATTATCATTAGAAAATTTTTTAATTATATGTGAGGAACTAGATTTATCACCTATGCAGCTAATCAAAAAGAATAACGAAAATTATATATTATTATCTAATGATGATTTAAAAGTGATTGAAGAAAGTATTAATGTACTAAATAAAATAAAAAAACAAATAAAAAAAGATTAAATTTATGAATCAATTACGAAAGGGTATTAAAATACTATTAGAATAGTGTTAAAAAGAAAGAAAAATGATAATTAAAATAACTGACTTAAGAAAAGAAAGAAGTATTTCTCAAAAAGAATTAGCAAAATACTTAAATGTTTCACAAGCTCAAATTAGTAAATATGAATCAGGAGCAAATGAACCGGATTTAGCCACATTAATTAAAATTGCAGATTTTTTTAATATCTCAATTGATGAATTATTGGGCCATAATAAACCAAATTATCTGAACTTATCTCAAAAGGATTTAGATGAGATTAATTTACTTTTAAAAAGTCTTTCCGATAAACTCAATAGAGTCAATTAATTATGCCATGTTATAGATTAGCACATTAAATGAAGCTAATAATCGCAAAATAATTAAGAAAATAAATTATTAAGAGAGACTCAATTAATTTGCGAATGTTTTTTTAGCAAAAGAATGAAATAAAAAAAAGAAGATATTATTACAATAAAGAGGGATGGAATTATGAAATTTGAACCAATTATTATTAGTTTACTTGATACTGATTTTTATAAGTTTAATATGAATCAAGTTATTTTTCATAAGCATACGGATGCCAATGGAGAGTATTATTTTAAATGCCGCAATGAACATATTGTCTTTAGTGATGAAATGGTGAAAGAGATTAATGAGCAAATAGATCATTTATGTACATTACGTTTTCAAAAAGAAGAACTAGATTATTTGCGCTCCATTCGTTTTATCAAAAACGACTACGTTGAATTTTTAAGATTATGGCACCCTATTCGCGATTATGTAAATTGCTATAAAAATGAATTAGGAGAATTAGAATGTGTTGTTAAAGGACCATGCTTTTCCTCTATGCAATTTGAAATATACTTATTAGAAATAATTAATGAAGTTTATTTTAGAATGAAATATGATTATCAATCTTTATTAGAATCGGCTAAAGAGAGATTAGAAAAGAAAATACAAAAAATGATTGCTGGGGAATACACTTTCCGTTTTGCAGAATTTGGTTGTCGTCGTAGATTATCAAGAGAGTGGCAAGAATACATGGTAGAGCAATTTGTTACTCGTACTAAGAATTGTGTAGGTACATCTAATGTATATTTAGCGATGAAATATCATGTGACACCAGTAGGTACTTTTGCTCATGAATTTGTGCAAATGTATCAAGGATTCCCATCTATTCCTTTAGCTTATACCAATCATTATGCTTTAAATGATTGGCTTGAGGAATATAAAGGTGATAATGGAATTGCTTTAACAGATACATTAACAACGGATTTATTCTTACTAGATTTTGATTTATTGCATGCCAGTTCATATACTGGTGTTCGTCATGATTCAGGAGATCCTTTTGCATGGGGCGAAAAAATTATTGCTCATTATAAAAAGTATGGTATTGATCCTAAAACGAAGACTCTTTTATTTAGTGATAGTCTTGATTTTGATCGTGCTCAAAAATTATTTGACTATTTTAAAGATCGTATTAAGGTTTCATTTGGAATAGGTACTTACTGCTCAAATGATACTGATCAAGCTTCATTAAACATTGTTATTAAATTACAAGTAGTAAATGGCCGTCCAGTTGCCAAATTATCGGATGTCGATGGTAAAACAATGTGTTTGAATGACGAATATTTAGCGTATTTAAGATATGCAGTAAATCATCGTATTTCAGAAGAAAAACGATTAGTTGATTATAAGTAAACTTATTTGACTTTAATTATTTTGGACCATACAAAAATAGCAATTTGTGCAGGGATACCGATGGTAAATATTAAAAAAAGATTAAGGCCATTAACATAGAATTGAAAATAGGCGGCTATTAAGGATGTCCATAATAAAATCGACAAGAAAACTGACATCGTGCGCCGCTCCTTATAACGATAAGAATAGGTTAAAACAGCTGCCGAAACAGGTAATGCCCAAATAAAGAACATTACGCTATTGGCGATATTATTAACGTCTTGATAAGTGTAGACAAAGGCTATCGAAGCAATAACCCAAACTACTAATATTAAAAGTAAGGTTGATAATAAATGGTTATGATCTTTAGCTTTGCTAGTTATATATTGTTCAATGTTTTCTTCACTATTTTGATGTAAAAAATAATCGACAGTAACATTAAAAGTATCGGCTATTTTCATTAATACTTCAATTTCCGGCTGGGATTTTCCAATTTCCCATTTGGATACGGCTTTATCAGTATAGCCAACGATATCGCCCAATGTTTGTTGGCTCATATTGTTTTTCTTTCTTAAGTTTTTAATATTTTGACCGATGATTTGTTTAATATCCTGTGATTGTGATTCTTTCATGGCGATTACTCCTTGAATAGTGATAATGAATTTTATTAAATAATGATTGTTTGATTGTATAAATAAAAATCTATGAAGATTATTTGTAATATAGCAAATGAAAATAGGATTGTCAAATAGTCTACATGATATAAACAATACAAATAGCGAATAAAACAAAAAAACATGACAGTTCTCTACTTATCTACCAATAGTAGAGATGACTTTTTCAATATTCTACTTTTAAAAATATAAAAAACTTTTATCAAACTTAATAATATGCTATTTTATCATTGTAAAATTGTGTTAATCTCATTTTAAGGAGGACTCTATGAGAGATTTTATTGTTATCGCTGATTCAACAAGCGATTTAGGAAAAGATATTCGTGAGAAATATCGTATTGATTATGCTCGCATGGGCATCGTTGTGAATAATAAAGAAATGGTAGCGTCTTTAGATTGGGAAGAATATTCTCCTAAAGAATTATATGACTGGATGAGAAGTGGCATTCGTATTACGACTACGCAAGCGACTCATGATGAATTTGTTCGTATCTTTAGCAAATATTTGGATCAAGGCAAAGATGTTTTATATATATCATGTTCTTCAGGCTTTTCAGGATCGATTAATATGGCTAATCGGGTAAAAGACGAACTTCTTTTAAAATATAAAGATGCACAAATTGAATGTGTTGATTCTTTATCGGCATGTCTTGGTCAAGGTGCCATGTGTGTAAAAGCTGCTTCGATGCGTGATGAAGGAAAGAGTTTAACGGAAGTTAAAGAATACTTAGAAGAAAATCGTTTAGGATTTAATCAATTTTGTACTGTAGATACCTTAACTTATTTTAGCCGTGCTGGACGCATTAAAGCCACGAAAGCTTTCTTTGGTAATTTGTTTGGAGTGAAACCGATTTTAATATCGGACGCTGTCGGGCAAAACTACGCTATTAGGAAAGCTAAAGGCCGTAAAGGTTCGTTTGCTGAGATTGTGAACATGGTTAAAGAATGTGGTATTGATTTAGAACATCAAACCATCTTTATTGCTCATGCTGATTGTGAACAAGATGCATTGTTGATGAAAAGTATGTTAGAAGAAGCTGTTCATCCTCAAGATTTTTATATTAACAATTTAGGACCTATTATTGGTTCAACAGCGGGCCCTGGTGCTATTGCCGTATTTTGTTTTGGGAAAAAAGTTGAAGTTATAGGTGAGTAATTGTTATGTTGGGTAGTGTTTTAGACGCTAACGGATTTCGTCCTCTCCTTAATAGCGGGGCCAATAAATTAGTTAGCGAAATGGAACGCATTAATGCGTTGAATGTGTTTCCTGTCCCTGATGGCGATACAGGAACTAATATGTGCTTAACGATACAAGGCGGTATTGAGAGTATCAATGTTGTTGATGAAAATCATATCGGTAATATGTTTAAAAAATTAGCCAAAGCTATGACGATGTCAGCGCGAGGTAATTCGGGTGTTATCTTATCACAATTCTTTAAAGGTATGGCAGATGCCTTAAAAGATTGTGCGGTTATTGATAAGGAAGCCTTAATAGCAGCGTTATTAGGTGGATCAACACGTGCATATAAGGTCGTACAAAATCCAACGGAAGGCACGATGTTAACTGTTATGCGTGTCGCGGCTGAGAAAGTTAAAGAAAAAGAGAATGAATTTGATTCTCTTGATAGCGTTTTGAATTATTATGTTCAAGAAGCTGAAATTGCCTTATTGAATACTCCTGAATTATTACCAGTATTAAAAGAAGCTGGCGTTATTGATTCTGGTGGAGCGGGCTTTTTATGTATATTCGAAGGAATCTTATCCGCAATCGACAATAGTCATATAACAAATGAAATGATTGAAGAAACATTATGTCATTGCTCAGATGTCTTGATGAATACGCAAATTGTGAATAATACTACGGAAGGACATCAAAAATATGCGGTTGTGGCGGTATCATGTGGTGACGGTATTTCGGAATTATTTAAAGATATGGGAGCCGATGTTATTGTCTTTGGTGGACAAACAATGAATCCATCAAGTGCGGATTTTATTAAAGCCTTTCAAGAAATTGATGCGGATAATATCTTTGTTTTCCCAAACAATAAAAATATCTTTTTAGCGGCACAACAAGCAGCTAAAAATTATGATAAAGCTAATATTGTCATCATTCCATCGAAAACTATTTCATCATGTTATGCGGCTTTATCAATGCTTGATTATACTTCGGATAATTTAGATGAAATTGTTAATAATTTTGTAGAAGCGGTTAATCATGTCATTTCCGCTAGCGTCACTTATGCGATTCGTGATACTAAAAGCAATGATTTAGTTATTCATAAAAATGATTATATGGCTATCATTGAAGATGAAATCAAGGCAACCAATACGAGTAAAGTCGCGATTGTAAGAGATTTATTAAATGCCGTTGATGATTTACATAATCGTGAAGTTGTGGTCTTTATTTATGGAGCCGATGTTTTAGAATCTGAAAAAGAAGAAATTCGGAAGATTATGACGGAAGAATATTCATTTTTAGAATTTGGTGAAATTGACGGTCAACAAAGTATTTATAGTTATTTTATTACTATTGAATAATAAGTTTTATAGCAAGAATTTGTGTTTATCAATATGAATTCTTGCTTTTATTATTAAAAAGTGAGGTGATTATTGATGCATGAAAAGTATGAATTTCAGGAAGATTTAAAATATCTTGAATGGTTTATAGCGCCATCAACTAATCTAGCTTATATATTAGGAAATCCGTTATTAAAGCTTTTACAAAAATCTTTTCGTAGTGATAAAGAATGCCTCATAACATGTATTAAAATACCTACATTTGATGATAAAAAAGTTCGTTTATATATTATTGAACCACGATTTTTAAAAGATAAAGATGATATTCCAGCAATGTTATATATGCATGGTGGGGGCTTCCTTTATAGTGCGGTACCATATCAATTTCGTTATGCGCGTGAGTATGCTTTAGCTTCTTCTTGCAAAGTATTCTTTGTTGATTATCGGTTGTTGCCTAAAAATAAATATCCCATTCCTTTATTAGACTCTTTATCAGCATATCAATATATAGTTGATAATAAAGAGAAATATCATATTAATGAACAAAAAATTGTGGTTGGTGGCGATTCTGCTGGTGGCTTTTTAGCGGCCTCCTTAATATTTAAACTCCGTGAATTAACCTTACCTAAACCATGTGGGTGTTTATTAATTTATCCGGTGTTAGATCAAAGAATGCAAACCGAATCGATGCAAAAATATGATGATACACCCTTATGGGACGCTAAAGCGAATAAAAAGATGTGGGAATTATTGATAGATGATGTTCCATGTATTTCCCCAAGTGAAGAAAAAAACGTCGATGATTTTCCTATAACTTATTTAGAAACGTCAGAATATGATTGTTTACGTGACGAAGGTATAGAATTCGCTAGGAGATTAGAAGAAAATGGCGTTAAAGTAATAAAAAATAATACTATAGGGACATATCATGGTTATGATGCCTTATATAAAAGTAAAGAGGCAAAATTATCCATACTTAAGAGAGTAGAGGCTTTAAAAGTCTTTTTTGATAATTAGTTAGTCATAAATAACTTGATAAATATACCCGATGAGGGTATATTATTTTTAGAGGTGATTTATGATGAACGAACAACGTAAAACGATTCGTGATGAAGAAACAAAAAAGCAATTAATGACGCGCTTAAATCGTATTAAAGGTCAAATTGGCGGTGTAAGTCGCATGGTAGAAGAAGATCGTTACTGTGATGATATTTTGATTCAATTATCATCAATTGATAAAGCAATCAAAAGTATCGCTAATATGATGTTGAAAAAACATATGCATGGATGTCTAGTGGAGCAGATTAAAGAAGGAAATTATGAAGGTATCGATGAGATCATTAGTCTTTTCCGGAGATTTCAGTAATGAAGAAAAAATATATGGTTGAAGGTATGACTTGTGCGAGTTGCCAAAGTCATGTTCAAAAGGCGGTTAGTCAAGTTACAGGTGTTATAAGTGTCAATGTTAATTTACTTTCTAATTCGATGGAAGTGGAAATAGATGATACTTCTTATCAAGCATCGAGTATTGAAAATGCCGTTAAGGCCATTGGTTATGGTGCTTATGAGTCAAAAGACCGTAAATCTTTAGAAAAAAAAGATAATCGCCCCTTAAAAAAACTTATTTTAAGTTTTGTTTTTTTACTAGTCTTGATGTATTTATCAATGGGACATATGATTGGACTTCCTTTGCCCTTTTTTCTTTCGGGAGAAGATTATTCTTTTTATCATGCTTTAGCGGAAATGCTAATAACAATACCTATTATCATTATTTATTTTAATTATTTTCGCTCAGGATTTAAAAAACTAATGAAGTGGCAGCCGAATATGGATACTTTGATCGCTTTAGGCTCCTCAATATCTTTTTTATATAGTATTTTCGCCATGGTAAGAATATATCAAGGGTTAGTTAATAATAATATGGAGATAGTTAGTCACTATCACCATAGTCTTTATTTTGAATCTTCAGCGATGATATTAACACTCGTTAGTTTAGGAAAATACTTAGAAGGGTTATCGAAAAAGAAAACAACTTCGGCGATTGAAAAACTGATGGATTTAGCCCCGAAGTTTGCTAAAAAAATAGTTGATGGAAAAGAAGAATTGGTACCTGTTGAGAATATTAATAAAGGTGATGTTTTAGTAGTATATAAAGGTGATTCAGTGCCTGTTGATGGTATTATTATTGATGGATCGGCTTCTTTAGATGAATCAACTTTGACGGGTGAGAGTGTCCCGGCGTTTAAAAAAGAAAAAGATAATGTTTTATCGTCATCACTTGTGGTAGCGGGATATTTTAAAATGAAAGCAGAAAAAGTTGGTGATGATACTTCTATTCAAACGATGATTCGGTTAGTGGAAGAGGCTAGTAATTCGAAAGCTCCAATTTCAAAGTTAGTTGATAAGATATCAGGTGTTTTCGTACCTATTATCATGGGATTATCTTTAATAACATTTATTATTCATCTATTATTCAAGACCCCATTTGAAGAAACTTTTAATTACGCTATATCAATTTTGGTCATCGCATGTCCGTGTGCCTTAGGACTTGCCACTCCGGTAGCGATTATGGTGGGGACAGGTAAAGGTGCCGAATGCGGCTTATTAGTAAAAAATGCGGAAATTCTTGAAAAGGCGCACTCTATTAAAACATTAGTGTTAGATAAGACGGGTACTATTACTGAAGGGAAGCCGCAAGTTATCGAATGGGTTAATCTTAGTGATGATGATTATATATCAGAAATCTATTCTTTAGAGAAAAAATCGGAACATCCTTTAGCCCACGCAATTGTTGATTATTGTGAAAAGAAACATGCAAAGAATTATCAAGTAGATAATTATATTTCCCTTGCTGGAGAAGGTATTGAAGGCTTAATTGCTGGCCATCATTATTATGTTGGTAATTTAAAAGATAAAAACTTATCATTAGAAATACTTGATAAAGCCCATTTTTATGCAAAAAAGGGGGCTACATGTCTTGTCGTTATAAAAGATTCTGTCCCAGTTGCGATAATCGCTATTAAAGACCAAGTTAAAAAGCAAGTTAAAGAAGTAATTGATATTTTAAAAAAGAAGAATATTCGTCTCATTATGTTAACTGGTGATAATAAAGTGACAGCCGCTACTATTGCACAAGAGGTTGGTATTGAAGAAGTGATTTCGGAAGTATTACCACAAGATAAACAGAGCATTATTAAATCGTTAAAAAATGATGATAATCATTCTTTAGTAGCGATGGTTGGTGATGGTGTTAATGATGCTTTAGCGTTGACGAGTGCAGACTTAGGCATTGCAATTGGAGGCGGTAGTGATATCGCTATTGAATCTAGTGATATTGTACTTCTGAAAAAAGATTTAGGTGGTATTATTTCTATTATTGATTTATCAAAAAGAGTATTAAACACTATTAAAGGTAATTTATTTTGGGCGTTCTTTTATAATTGTTTAGGTATTATTTTAGCTTCAGGTATATTATATCCTTTAATCCATATTCGCCTTAATCCAATGATTGGAGCTTTGGCGATGAGTTTCTCAAGTGTTTTTGTAGTCGGCAATGCTTTAACTATTTATGGCTTTAAGCCATATAAGAATATAATAGATTCACCAAAGGAGGAAGAAAAAGTGAATAAAGTTATGGAAATTAATGTGGATGGAATGATGTGTGGACATTGTGTTATGCATGTTGAAAAAGCGGTACAATGTTTTTCTAATGTTGTTTCATGTAAGGCCAGTTTAGAACAAAAAAAGGTCGTTATCGAATATCAAGATGAATTAGACCGTCATGAAGTCATACAGGCTATAAAAGATGCTGGATATGAAGCGGAGTAAAACAATAATATGAAATACGATTTTATATATTCGAATCCAACAACCATTTATTTTGGAAAAGATTCTTTATCATATTTAAAAGATGAATTAGACAAATATGGGCCGCATGTTCTTTTAGCTTATGGCGGCGGTTCAATTAAAAAATATGGTATTTATGCCGCTATTATAGAAGAATTAAGAAAAAGTAATAAGGAAGTAATAGAATTATCCAATATTCTTCCTAATCCTTCTTATCAAAAGGTGCTTGAAGGTGTTGAGTTATGTAAAAAACATCATATTGATTTAATTTTAGCTGTAGGCGGTGGTTCCGTTATTGACTGCGCTAAAGCGATATCGGTGGGTGCAAAGTATAAAGGCGATGATATATGGCAAAAGTATTTCATTGATCAAGATGAGGTCACACATGATGTTATTCCGGTAGGCTCTATTTTAACAATGGTTGGCACAGGATCAGAAATGAATGGTGGCTCTGTCATTACTAATGAAGAAAAGAAAATGAAAGTGGGGCGGGTGTTCCCCGCAAGTGTTTATCCACGCTTTTCAATTTTAAATCCTATATACACTTATACCGTGCCTCATTATCAAATGGTTAGTGGTATTTTTGATATTTTTTCGCATTTGATGGAACAATATTTCTCTGGTGATGATGACAATGTTTCTGATGATTTGTTAGAAGCATTGATGATTAGTCTAATTAAAAACACTTATAAAGCCATTGAAAATCCTCATGATTATGAAGCACGCAGTAATATTATGTGGATTGCGACCATGGCTTTAAATAAAATAACATGTGTATCAAAACTACAAGATTGGGTTGTTCATGGTATTGAGCATCAATTAGGGGCTTATACCAATTGTGCACATGGAATGGGTTTAGCCGCTATTTCTCTCCCATATTATCGATATATGATTCCTTATGGTTTAGCCAAATTTGTGCGGTATGCGATAAATGTGTTTGATGTCCGAAAAGAAGGCAAAAGTGATTTGGAAATTGCTTATGAAGGTATTGATAAATTAGAGCAATTTATGAAAGATGCGGGAATAGTATATCGATTACGTGATTTAGGAGCGTCCTTAGATCAAATCCCGTTAATTGCTTCTTCATGTTCATTAAGTGGGCATGGGTATCATCTTTTCACAGTGGACGAGATTATAAAAATACTAGAAGAGTGTTATTAATGGGAGTAATGAAATGGGAAAAATACTATATCAAGGTCACGGAAGTTTGCGTATTGAATCATCAGCACAAGAAGTGCTTTATATTGATCCCTTTATAGGAAAAGGGTATGATATACCGGCTGATTACATTTTGGTTACGCATGAACATTATGACCATAATCAGATACATATTGTTGCTAAAAAAGAAGAGACCATTATTTTTAGACCATGTAACATGCTTATTAATGGCGAGTATCAAGTAAAAAAAATAGGTACATTTTTGATAGAAGCGGTAGAAGCGTATAATGGTTATCATAAGAAAGAAGAATGTGTTGGTTATATAATTACGGTTGATAATAAGAAAATATATGTATCAGGAGATACCTCGGAAACAGAAATGATGCATTGTTTAAAAAAGAAACAAATTGATATTGCTTTTTATCCAACCGATGGCATTTATAATATGAATGCTTTAGAAGCATCGAAATGTGCTAAGATAGTGCAAGCTAAAATTAATATACCAATTCATAGTAAACCTGATTGTTTATATGATGAAAAGATAACAAAAGAATTCTTTTCCAATAATACGTTATTACTTAAACCAGGAGAAGAATTAGATTTTTAATAAAAGTATTAATGATGATAAAATAGTCAAGAAATGTTTTCATAAGATGATATTTTATGTAAAAAAATGCAGAAACGATATATTTTATTCAATAATAGTCTTACATCAGTGCTTTATTCTAAAAGTAGATTATTGAAAGTTCATTAATGTATTATCGTTGTGATTACCCATACAATAATGTTATTTTTTTAAAAAAAGATAATCATAATTAATAATATATGATAATATATTAATGTCCTCTTGGGGTATGGCCAAGCGGTAAGGCAGTAGGCTCTGAACCTTCGATGCTCTGGTTCGAATCCAGATACCCCAGCCAAGAAAAATATCGGTTTAGTACGATTTGTATTAGACCTTTTTTATTTGTCTTCTTATTATAGAAGCGAAAATTTGATGTGTAAGCAATAAAAAGTTCGAATCTCAAATGATAAAACTAAAGAAGGTTCGGATATGGAATGATTTTTTTTAGAAGAGTTTAAAATAGATCTTGTTAAACAATATCTAAATAGCAAAATGAAAAAGAATTACAGTGGACGTTATAAACTTTTTAGACGGATATATTAAAGAAGTATTTTTAATTATGGCATTTAACTCATATCCGTCTATCGTTTTTTTGTTTCAAATATTGTTGAGGCTTAGTTTATTACTTCTTATTTACACTAAATCAAAAGCAAAAAAAGAAAAGTGATACACATTTTTAGAAGGAATATTTACGATATTTGCACATTTTTTGAATGAATAATGTCGCAATATTCAAAAAAGATTATGCTCTTTACACGCATAATTTAGAAAGTAGAACATCAAATAAAAATAAAGGTATGTTTACTTATTAGCGAATATAACATAAAAAAGGTACCATTTCTGGTACCTTAAGTGTCTTAAATATTATTCGTGTAATTTAGCGTAAACATCATCAACGATGTTAACGGAACGAGCTAAAAGTTCGTAACATTCATCTGCAAGTGTATCAGCACCGATAACGGCATCAATTGCAGCTGTGAATTCATTGTCAGAATCAACATAGAAACGTAACCAACGATAAGCAGCATTCATTTTATTGCAGAATTCATAAGCATCAGCGATTTGATCATCATCAAATTTTGCAATGGAATAGACACGGATAGCAATTGATTCACCATCATCATCAAAGATAAATGTGAAAGTTAAACTTTCAAAATTATCTCCTTGATAGTTAATATAAATGATTGGCTTTTCATCATGAAGGCTATATTTGATTTTTTCATCATCAAGTTTTTCAATGAAGACTTTGCGTGATGAAAATCCGTCTTTCTCTACTCCTTTAAAACTAAATCCACTTTTAGCACTAGGTTTTTTTCCAAACATAAATTATAATCCTCTCTTTCATTTCCTTTAAACTAAATATAATGCAATATTATATTTATGTCAAGATGAAATGTTTTTTTATAAATAGTGTGATAAAATGTATTAGATACGATATTTCAAGATAAGAGGTGATAAAAAATGAGTAATGATGATTTTTTACATTATTTAGAAAAAGAAAATCAAAATCTTGATGAAGAAACAAGAAAAAAACTCATGGATGAATGGAATGGTAAATGGGAACAAGCACAAATTGATGGTGTTTCTGTTGAAGATTTTTTAGCGAACAATCCTTCCATTCAAGAAACTATTGATAATTGTTTGTTAAAAAATGAAAAGAATAGTTCAGAAGTAGAATTTAATCCCGCTTTAAATATAGTTACTCCTAAAGAAGAAGAAAAAAAGGATGAAGAGGAAGAAAAAAAAGAACCTGATAAAAAGTCCAAAAAGAAAAGAACTAAAGGACAAAAAATAGCGATGATTATAACTTCTCCTTTATGGTTTATCTTATTAATACTTATTTTGTCATTAGCCCTCTTTGTAACTGTTGGATATATTGTTTTCTTTGTATTGGGTTTATTTTTATTCTTTTATGGCCTTTTTACAGTAGCGGGTGCCGTTTTCCATAGTATGATTAATTTATTTGGTGGAATATTCCAAGCTGGTCTTGGTCTAGTTATTATTTCCTTATTCTTTTGGCTTATTAAATTAGTAAATTTATTAGTGAAGTCATTATGGAAATTATTTGGGCGGACTATTCGTTTTATTGGAGGACGATAATATGAAAAAGAAAGGTTTATTAGCGCTATGTATTTTTACAGCGTTTGGTGTTATAACAGCAGTTGTCGGGGCTATTGGTTTAAAATTTGATTTTTCATCATTAGGAGAATCACCGGAAAAAACTACCTTTACAAAGAATGTTGATAAAGATTATTCAAGGGGAATAGAAAACTTGAATATTGATATTATAAAAGGCAAAACGGAGATTAATTTTACAAATGATGTTAGTAGCATTGAAATTTCTTTTATAGGTACGGAGCAAGAACTGGTAAAAAATGAATCTGCCTCAACATTAGAAATTAGCCAAGGAATATTAATTAACTTTAATATGTGGTGGAATACATTTAATCAATACAGTATAAATACCGAAATGATTATCAATATTCCTTCATCATATTCAATTACTAACTTAAATATTAATATGAATATGAGTGAAGTTATTATCAATAATCCTCATGCTCAAATCCAAAATTATAATATTTCTAATGGTAAATTAGATATTTTATCACCACAAGGCGAGGAACTTAAGATAAATAATCAACGCGGAAGCGTTATTTGTTCTGGTGAAGCCTTATTTAAAAATGTAAGTGTGAAACAAAAATTAGGAAGTGTGGCCTTTGAAAAATTGCATTTCAATTATTTATCATTTGAATGTTCAATGGGTAGGCTATATGTTGGTGTGAATGATATCAACAATATAAAATTTAATATTACTGTAAAATGTAGTTCATGTAATGTCACAAGTGAAGAAAAAGAAGCTTTAAGTACTGTAGAAGGTTTAGTGAAGTTTGGTTCAGTGCAATTTATTTAATAATTTATTTAAACCATCTCATACTAAATGTAAGAGGTGGTTTATTTATGAACGAAAGTCGTATTATGCGAAAATTCTTATCATCAGTTCACATGGGAAGTGCGATTGTAAAAGAATTTGATCGTCGTAGTGATGATTTAGAAATAAAAAGGATATGGATAGAAATACTTAATTCAATGGCTGCTCACGAGGAAGCACTTATTAACATCTTGAAAGATTTAAATATTAATGCAAATGTGAATTTAACTTGTGGGGAGAAAATGGGTATTTTTATGACCAAGATGAAACTTAAAACGAAAGATGATTTCGCTATTGCGTTATTAGGAATAGAGGCCATGCAAATGGGCATCACAGGTTCGTTGCAATTTCTTTATGATCATCGATATGTTAATCAACAATTTGTTGATACCGCTACCGAAATAGTGGAAGATTATGATAACTTTCTTACCAAATTAAAGTTATATGCGCAAAAGTTAGTTAATGTGGAAAAGTGGTTACAATAAACTAAAATAGGAGGAATTATGGAATTAAAGATAATTAAGGATATGGAAGATAAAAACATCAAAAGAGTTTTTGTTGATGCCTTTTCATGCCCACCATGGAATGACGATTGGCATGATGAAGAACAATTAAAACGATATTTGAAAGGTTTTAGTGATAATCCGTCATCATTATCTTTTGGCTTATACGATAATGATATTTTAGTAGGAATTTGCTTTGGTCGTTATCGCTTCTTTTATAGCGGTACACAATATTGGATTGAAGATTTAGCAATCTTACCATCGATGCAAGGTAATGGTTATGGCAAGATTTTTTTAGCCATGATTGAAAACGAATTAAAAAAACAAAAAGTGACTTCTATTCATTTATTAACCCAATCTCATATTCCCGCTTATTTTTTCTATTCGAAGAATGGTTTTGTACAAGATGAAAAAAGTGTGGAATTTTTTAAAAAGATTATATAAAAGCATTTGTTGATATATTTATTCGAAAACGAATTATTATTATCTTACATTAAAAATGAATATAAAAAGTGTATAATCAAAGACGAAAAATATGATTTGTTAGTTAACACATGGCCTTTAGTGTACAAAAAAGCGTGACTATTTATTGACAAAAACGACATTTTTTAGTACACTACATTCGTTGTTAAACACTCGTGAGGGAGTAATTAACGTATTGATTATACGTGGCGAAGTCAACAACCGGTTTATCCTGGCTAGCCTTAATTAATGAGACTCATGTAAAGCAGACTCGCTATACATGAGAGATATTCAAAAAATCATGCTCAAGTATATGTCGAGTTACTTGAGTTTTTTATTTATGAGGAGGAATTTTTTATGAAAGAGTATACTAAAAAAAATTCGGATGTGTTAAAAGAACAAAATGTTACTGATGATGGCTTAAGTGAAGAAGAAGTAAGTAAACGAAAAGAAAAGTATGGTTTAAACAAATTAGAAGCTGGTAAAAAGAAACCATTAATCATTCGTTTTTTGAATGAGTTAAAAGATCCGATGGTTTTAGTACTAATTGCCGCATCTTTGATTTCCTTAATTACCACGATTATTGATAATAAAGTTAATAACGCTAATGAATCTTTTGTTGATGTCTTTATTATTTTATTTGTCGTAATTGTTAATGCTGTTTTAGGTGTTTACCAAGAAAGTAAAGCCGAAAAAGCAATTGAAGCCTTGCAAGAGATGTCCAAAGCAACCTCTAAAGTTGTACGGAATCATCATGTGCAAGTTGTTAATTCAGAGGATTTAGTTCCAGGGGATATTATTTTATTAGAAGCTGGTGATGCGGTACCGGCGGATGCACGAATTATTGAATGCGCCAGTTTGAAGGTAGAAGAAGCAGCCTTAACCGGTGAATCAGTACCTGTATTAAAAACGGATGAGGTCATTGAAGAAGGCGATAAAGAAGTTCTTCTTGGTGATCGTAAGAATATGATTTATATGGGTAGTAATATTGTATATGGTCGTGGAAAAGCAGTAGTTGTGGCGACAGGAATGAATACCGAAATGGGAAAAATCGCTAATGCACTTGCGCTTGCTAAAGAAGGCGAGACCCCTTTACAAAAGAAATTAAATCAATTAAGTAAGATTTTAACATTCTTAGTCTTAGGTATTTGCGCTTTTATCTTTATTGTCGCTATTGCAAGATCATTATTATCTGGTGAAGCCATTACGGCCTCTTCGTTATTAAGTACCTTTATGGTGGCTATTTCTTTAGCGGTTGCTGCTATTCCTGAAGGATTAGCGGCTGTAGTAACTATTGTTTTATCGATTGGTGTGACGAAAATGTCAAAAAGAAATGCCACGATTAGAAGGTTAACAGCTGTAGAAACATTAGGATGTACACAAGTTATTTGTTCCGATAAAACTGGTACATTGACGCAAAATAAAATGACCGTTGTAGAGCAATATAGTCATGATGAGAGTTTACTAGCAAGATTGATGTCTTTGTGTAGTGATGCGGAATTAGAAGAAGATGGAGCGGTTGGAGAACCAACAGAATGTGCTCTTGTAAATTATGCTTTTAAATTAGGATTAAACAAAAACAATGATAAAAAGGAATATGTACGAATTGGTGAAGCTCCTTTTGATTCGATGCGGAAGATGATGTCCACTGTCCATCAATACCAAGGTGAAATAATTCAATATACAAAAGGTGCTCCTGATGAGGTGTTAAAAAAATGTACATCATACTGGGATGGAGAAAAGATTATTCCTTTAGATGATAAAATGATTCTAGAAATTGCTAATATCAATAATAATATGGCAATGCGTGCTTTACGTGTTCTAGGTGGGGCTATTAAGTTTTATCAAGAAAAACCTCAATCATATGCTAGTGATGATTTAGAAAATAATTTGTGTTTTGTTGGTCTTGTCGGTATGATTGATCCGATTCGTCCAGAAGTTAAAGAGGCTGTGGAAAAATGTAAGAAAGCTGGTATTAATGTTGTAATGATTACCGGTGACCATCGTGATACCGCTACTGCGATTGCTAAGGAATTAGGTATTTTACATGATGCAACGGAAGCGATATCTGGTGTGGAATTAAATGAAATGTCCGATGAAGAATTAATTGATAATATTGAAAAGTATCATGTGTATGCTAGAGTGCAACCTGAACATAAAGTCCGTATTGTCCAAGCTTGGCAAAAAATTGGTAAAATTACTGCTATGACAGGCGATGGCGTTAATGATGCTCCCTCTATTAAAAATGCAGATATAGGTATTGGTATGGGTATTACGGGAACGGATGTTACTAAAAATGTTGCCGACATGGTTTTAGCGGATGATAATTTTGCTACGATTGTTTCCGCGGTCGAAGAAGGACGGCGCGTTTATGATAATATTCGGAAAGCAATTCAATTCTTATTATCAAGCAATTTAGCGGAAGTCTTATCAATCTTTTTTGCGACAATGATTGGCTTTACTATTTTAGAGCCGGTGCACTTATTATGGATTAATTTAATAACGGATTGTTTCCCTGCTATTGCCTTAGGAATGGAAGAAAGTGAAAAAGATATTATGGAGCGTAGTCCTCGTGATTCCAAAGAAGGTATATTTGCCCGTGGATTAGGTTCTGACGCTATTATACAAGGTGTTCTTATTACAATCTTAACATTGTTCTCTTATTTAATCGGTCATTATATTGAAGTGGGGCGTTTTGAATTTGTTAATAGTCCTGATGGCATGACGATGGCGTTTTTAACTTTATCATTAGTGGAAATATTTCATTCATTCAATATGCGTTCTTGTCGCAAATCGATATTCTCGATTAAAAAGCAAAATAAAACATTATGGCTTTCGGCTCTTGGAGCTTTGTTGCTCACCACAGCCGTCATTTATATTCCTTTCTTAAGTACTGTATTTGATTTCCAACATATTAGCTTTATGGAGTATATTATCGCTATTGGAATGGCTTTCTTAATTATTCCATTAACGGAAATAATTAAAGCTATTCAAAGAAAAAAAGAAAAGAATAAATAAAAATTAATAAAATCCCTTATTTCATGATATTTTGGAAGAAAGGGATTCTTTTTAAAGAAAGGATGATAATATGTTTAATTTATTACAAAATTTAACTTTGAAAAAAGATTGTCAATATCTTCTTTCTAATTATACTTTGCGTCAAGCGTTAGAAAAGTTTAAATATCATCGTTATTCTATTGTTCCTATTTTAGATGAAGATGGTCGTTATTTTGGATCATTATCAGAAGGTGACTTATTATTTTATATTGTGTCACAAAATCAATTTAATATATATGATTGTGAAGATGTTTACATTAAAGATATTATTATTCATCGTAGTTTCAAGACCGAAAGTATTAATTCAGATTTTGAGACATTATTTAAATTATCATTGGAGCAAAGTTTTATTCCCATTGAAGATGATCGAGGGTATTTTATTGGTATTATTAAAAGGAAAGAAATAATTGCTTATTTGTTTAATGATAAATTAAATCATCTCTAGCATCATCATGACACAAAAACCAATCATAAAGGCCCAAATACCATAATGTTCATGACCACCTTCTCTGGATGCTGGTAATAAATCATCGATTGTGACATATATCATAGCGCCAGCAGCTAAAGATAAAAGCCATGGCATAATTGATGTAAGGGAAGTGGCTAGTAATAAGCCGATAATTGCAAATAACGGTTCAACAATACCGCTTAGAAGACCGAAAAGAAAGGATTTACTTTTCGAAACGCCTTCTTTTAATAAAGGAAGAGAAACGGCTAAGCCTTCTGGTATATTTTGAATAGATATACCAATCGCTAAAGATAAAGCACTAAAAGCTAAGGTAGTATTATTTTGACTTAAAGCAATACCACAGGCTAATCCGACCGTTAATCCTTCGGGGATGTTATGAATGGTGACTGCTAGAAGAAACTTTATTTGCTTTGATAAATTATTATTCTTTGGTCCTTCTTCTTCATTATTTAAATGAATATGAGGGACCATTTTATCGATTAAAAAAAGTAACAATCCACCAAGTAAAAAGCCAATTACAACAGGAATATAAGGGATATTGCTATAAATACTTTTAGCATTCTCAATTGCGGGCAAAAGTAAGCCAAAGAATCCGGCGGCAATCATGATGCCACTAGCAAATCCGATAATGGCGTTACTAACTTTAATTGATAATTCTTTTTTTATAAAGAATACAAAAGAGGCTCCTAAAGTTGTAGCAAGAAAAATAATAACTATAGAAATAATACATATAGTGGTTGGACTCATTTTTATCACCTCATTAGTATTTTAGTCCTGAAATGAAAAAAATACAAAAAAAGATTAAATAATAATTTTTCTGTTCATAATAAAAAAGGGTTATATTATGACAACAATAAAAAAAGTAGAAGCATACGAAATTCTTGACTCAAGAGGGTATCCAACTATTGAAACAAAGATAACATTAGCGGATGGATCTTTGGGAATAGCAAGTGTACCTAGTGGAGCCTCTACCGGTCAATTTGAAGCGCGAGAATTACGCGATAATGATTTGTCACGCTTTCATGGTAAAGGTGTTTTGGAAGCTATCAACAATATTCATCATATTATCGCGCCAGCTATAACAAATGAAGAAGCTGATTTAGAAAAAATAGATTCCATAATGATAAATTTGGATGGCACGGATAATAAAGATAATTTAGGGGCTAATGCTATATTAAGTGTATCGATGGCATTATTAAGAGCGATAGCTAGTAGTGACGGGCTAGAAGTATATCAATACTTATTAAAAGATAATCTTTATCAATTCCCGATGCCTTTAATGAATGTTATTAATGGTGGCAAACATGCTAATTCATGTACTGACTTTCAAGAATATATGATTATTCCACAATGCGCTCAATCAATTAAAGAAGCTATAAGAATTGGTAGCGAGGTCTTTCATTCTTTAAAAGAAATATTAAAAGAACATCAATATGCAACGACTGTTGGTGATGAAGGTGGCTTTGCACCTTCATTTCATAGCAATCAAGAGCCATTAGATTTTTTAGTATTGGCTATAAAAAAAGCGGGATATAAAGTTAAAGAAGATGTCGCTATTGCACTAGACATTGCGGCTAGTGAATTTTATAATCATCAACAACGAATATATGATTTATCAAAGAGTCAAGAAGGAAAGAAAACCAGTCAAGAGATGATTGCATATTATGAGTATTTAATTAGCAAGTATCCCATTATATCAATTGAAGATGCTTTAGCGGACGATGATTATGAAGGTTGGACGTTATTAACGAAGCGACTTGGTAATAAAGTACAATTAGTAGGTGATGATTTATTTGTTACCAATGCCTCTTTATTACAAAAAGGAATAAAGATGGGAATGGGGAACGCCATTTTAATCAAACCTAACCAAATAGGGACAATTAGTGAAATGATAAAAACTATTGATTTAGCTAAACAACATGGTTATAAAACCATTATGTCACATCGTTCAGGCGAGACGGAAGACACTCTTATTGCTGATTTAGCTGTCGGATTAAATACTGGGCAAATAAAAGCAGGATCTTTATCACGTTCAGAACGTGTTGCTAAATATAATCGACTTATGAGAATTGAAAGAATGGAAAAAAACATGTATTAGCGTTTCTTGATAAACTAGTTTATGATAATAGAAGAGGAACAAAGAATGGATGTTAAAGTTAGATTACAAATCAATGGAAATGATAAAGAAGTTATCCTTAATGAAGATATTAAATTACAAGAATTAAATGATACTTTAATATATGATCAAAAGGATAAGGAATATATATCTTTATTAGCGTTTTATGAACTTTTAAGTGATGCTGATAAATGTTTAAAAGATAAAATAAATGTAGTATTAGTTTATCAGCATTTAAAGAAAAAGGATGTTGCTTTAGATAATTATCTAAAACAGCATCCGTATGTTAATTTAATAAAAATATCACGATAAAAAAACGGATTGAGAATATCAATCCGCTATTTTTTTAAGCTTCTTTCTTTTTATTTAAGAAATAGTAACCAGCAATGGAAATTAAACCGAGAATACTAACAAGTCCAATAAATCCAATAGTGTTTTTCTTGTTACCTAAATCAAGAAGATTATTTGATGTAGATGAGACTGTTGAATTATTAGCCTTCATATATGATAAGTAATCTAATTTAGCGCCAATTGTGAGTTCAGCATTATCACCAACTGTTTCAGTGATAACAATATCACGACCATTTGTAACTAAAGCTACTAAAGCCGCATATTCATCAGCATTTGCATAATTTGCACATGTATCAAGTTTAGTAAAGTATTCTTTTAAAGCTGTTGCTTTGGCTTCTTCTGATACTTCACTTGAGAAAGTATATTTACCTTCCTCATAACGAATTAAGGAAATGCCAGTAGAGGTAGCGGTGGCTTTATCTATAGTATCTTCATCACCAGTGGTGATGTGTTTAACTGTGACATCAACTTCTTCATTAGCAATATGGGCTTTAACAACGGGAGCGACATAATCTACATCGTGATGCCAATGTTCATTTGTTTCATCTGGCCCTAAAATGATGTATGTACCATTTGCAGTATAATCAATATCCATTGGCTTGGTATAACTGCCATTTGAATTACGGAATTGAATGCGGTCATAAGAATCTTCACTATTTAATGTAACTGAGTAAAAGTCAGTTGAGATTTTGGTTAAATAATCAGTTACATAAACATCATTATCAATATTATTCGCATAAAGGTGAAGATCTAATGTTCCTTTTTCTTCCCATTTCATATCAGTAATATCAACATAGAATGTAGTAGTCGTAGCTTCTTCATATTTAGCATATAAAGTAATATTTTCACTAATCGTTGTGCCACTTACATAAGGTGTATCTAAGGATGCATCGGTATAATATCCTAATAAACGATAACCAGATTTTGTTTTTAAAGGGGCTTTGTATTCTGTTCCTTTAGTATGTTTGATAGTATCTATTAATGTTTCACCATCATAAATACTAATAGTTACATATTCTTCTAAAGTTGCGGTATAGTGTCCGCTACTATTTTTTGAACCAAGAACGAAAGTATCGCCATCTTTAGTCCCTTCTAGAGTTAGATCTTCAGTTTTAACTTTTCCATCCCCACTTCCATTATTGAAAATAATTCCATCAAATGATTTTGAAGCATCAATATCAATGACAAATTTTCCATCTTCATTTTTGGTAATGATTTCTCCTGGCCAACTTGCGTTTTCACTGACAACTGATGAACTCCACATATAAACATAAACGGTATCACCAAATTTATTTTCTGAGTCCTTAAAATAAATAGTGTAATCTTCTGCAGCAACATACTTTGCATAAAGATTTGTATCTCCAGTAATAGCGGTTCCTTTAACGAATTTGTTGGTTAATGAAGAATCTGTATACCATCCATCTAAACGATAACCTTCTTTTTCATAAAATGGCAAATCATTATATTTAGTACCTTCGGCAATATCAGTTACAGTTTTCTTTAAATCAGTACCATCATAGAAGGAAATGGTGTAGAAGGTTGATGGAGGTGTATATGTACTCCAAGTACCGCCGCCATTGTCCCATGTACCTGCAGCAACAGTATACATATTCTTAGTGCCATCAAATGTTAAATCACTTGTTTGATTCCACTTAGTGCCCCATGAATTACTTGTTGAACTTGGATTCATTCTACAAAAAATCAAATTAGTCCATGATCCACTAGGAGCATCCGCTTGATAAATAACATCAGTTTCACCTTCAACCGCTGTCATACTGACCCAAGCATTTCCTGATCCAAAGAAATAAATGGCAAATCGAGCGTTATCTGCCTTCCAATTAGAGCTTGGTTTCAAATAAAATGTTTCGCCACCTGTTATTGTTACAGCTTCAGCAGCTTCAGCAACTGTGGCTTTGTTATTGCTTGAACTCATATTAGCAATACCGATACTTGTCAATAATCCGATCATTGCAATAGCAAACTTTTTAAATAATTTTTTCATAACTTTTTCTCCTTATCTTTTATTAAAAATTTCTAAAAAGTATTATTACTTATTATAATATATATTAATGTAAGCGTTTGCAATATAAAAAAATGATATTTTTTGGTTTTTCGTGCCATAAAACGAGTATTTTTCGCTAATAATAAACATTTTTTGTTACGATTAATAATGATTATCGATTTTTTTGTCAATAGATAATTTTTATATTGAAATATAATAAAAACAAAAGATATTTATTATTTTCGTATGATAAAAAAAGGGTGTTTTTTTTAAAACATTAAGGGTATTATAAAGGAGTATTGAAAAAGATTACTTACATGTCTCCGTAGCTCAGTTGGATAGAGCGCACGCCTCCTAAGAGGTTGTTATATCTTGTAAAAAGGTGCAAAAAAGGCTACAATTTGCGTAAAATCAAGTATTTTT
>CAZJKC010000019.1:0-27541 GCA_964546565.1 uncultured Staphylococcaceae bacterium
TAGCCAACATGGCAAAGCGAACTAGGTATCATTCCTTACCTAGTCTTTTTTTTGCTTTAATTCATATATTTATCAAGATATTGCTATTGTTATCTATATTTTTTTATTCGAAACACAAAAAAATAATGGTGGTATTTAAATACACACGATGGTATAATATTGAGTATAATCATATTCGTCGCGAAATGGTTAATTAGGAGGTACAAATATGGCAAAAAAAGTTACTTATTTTTTATCTGTGCTTGCTATGACATTAGCGTTTACTACTGCTTGTAACAACCAAAATGGTACATCAAGTAATGGTGGTAATAGTAGTTATAGCCCAAGCAATAACACAACATCCTCTAGTAGCGATGCGACTTCGCAAGAACAAGCATGGCCTGAAGGATACACTAAAGATAGCGGTGTTGGCAAAAACAATTATTATCAAACTAATTCACTTGAATATCCCGTGCAACTTAAAGAATTACAAATTCAAGAAGGAACACGTTGCTTGGATTCATATGGCACCCAAAAAATATTAGTTATTCCTGTGGAATTTAAAGATTTCCCTGCTTATAAATTGATGAATGTTACCGATGAAGATAGTGATGAAAAGAAAGCTCAAGCTCGTGAAGATGCTAAAGACTTTATTGAGACAGCATTCTTTGGTGAAGCCGAAGAAACGGGATGGGAATCATTAAAGAGTTTTTATCATAAATCAAGTTATGGACAATTAGAATTTGAAGGTATTGTGACCGACTGGTATATGATGCAAAATCCTGATGATACTGAAGATATGAGTGTTAAAGAATTATTAGAATACTGGCCAACTGTTACTGTTGGTGGTAATAGCGGATATAACTCAACATGGTATTTCTTAAGAAAAGCTGTTCAATGGTATAAAGATAATTCGGCCGCTAAAGGATGGCCAGATATTACTGAATTTGACCAAGACAAAGACGGCATTATCGATGGTGTATGGCTTGTTAACTCTGCGGGAGTCAAAGCGTACACTAGTGAAGATTTCTGGGCCTTTACTTATTGGGATTATAATAATCCGGAAGTTTCCGCTAATGGTGGTCAATATGATGTTGATAACCCCACAGCAGTTCCTTATTGTTCAGCTTCTTATAACTTCTTAATTCATGGAGCATATGATGGTAAAGCTGATGCTCGGACAATGATTCATGAAACAGGTCACTTAATGGGATTAGAAGATTATTATACATATGATCAAGGTAGCTGGGCACCTTGCGGTGGTGGCGATATGATGGATAACAATGTCGGTGATCATAGCGCATTTTCCAAAACTCTTTATGGATGGACAAAGCCTTATGTCGTTACTGGCGATGCTGAAATAACCATTAAACCTTTCCAAGAAAATGGTGATTGCATTATCGTTAAAAACGATTGGAATGGGTCGGCATATGATGAGTATTTAATGATTGAATATTATACGCCAACCAATTTAAATGAAAAAGATTCACAAGAATTGTATAAAGAAGGTTATCCCGTATTACCAACAAAAAAAGGATTAAAAATTTATCATATTGATGCTCGTTTAGGTTTATTTGATGTTGCTACATATAATACACAAGGCAGCAAAACTAAGTCCTTTATTAAATATATTGATGAAATTTATGAAGAAGATACATATGAAGACAAATACGTTACGACGATGTTAGCCCATTCTAATACTTCTTCACGAAGTGCAAATCCGGGTTATACATTGATTCATTTATTAGAATCAACAGGTCGTAACTCATTTAGAACTAGTGGAAAACAAATTGGTAATACCACAATATTCGGAAATGGCTCATTCTTTGGTCATAATTCTAAATTTGTTAATTTCAAATTCAATGATGGAAGTTATTTAGATTATGTTATCGAAGTTAAATCCATTACTGATGAAGGCGCAACCATTGTTTTCAATGCTAAAAGCAAATAAAATAACTAAAGATAAGGAATTTGTTCCTTATCTTTTTTAAAAAAGGGATGTTTATGAAAATTAAAAAGGCATTGTTGTTATCGTTATTATTTATAATGAGTACTACTTCCTGTCAAAATGGAGGGGCTTCTGCTTATTATAAAGTGGAATCATTTAATATAATGTTAAAAGATGTGAAGGATAGTTCTAATTCATTTAAAGAAGGAACAATTGTTGATCTTCCATCAACGGGAAATCAAAAAATGTTGATTATTCCTATTGATTTTACTGATTATCCGAGTTCATTATTGGATGTAGAACAAGATCTTTCACGTGATAAGATTAATACTGTCTTCTTTGGGAAAGAAGAAGATACTGCGTATGAATCAGTGAAGACATATTATCAAAAATCAAGTTATGGGAAATTACAACTTGATGGTTTTGTTTCGGATTGGTTTCATTATAATACTACTTTCTTAGAGGCATCTATTAGCGAAAATAAAGAAGAAGATCCAACGTGGAAGATTTTAAGGCTTGCAATTGAATGGTATAAAGAGCAGTCACTAGTAAATGATTGGCCTTCTGTCGATGAATTTGATCAAAATAATGATGGGTATATTGACGCTGTGTGGCTTCTTTATAGCGCTCCGTTTGATAGTACATCTTCCTCTTCTTTTAAATGGGCTTTTACTTTTTGGGATTATATGCAACAACCTAATTTAGAAAGTCCTATGGCTAATACATATTCATGGGGAAGTTATCATTTTATAGCAGAAGGTGGTTATAAATTGCCGGATGCCCATACTTTTATTCATGAGACAGGACATCTTCTAGGCTTAGAAGATTATTATTCGTATGATTATCGAGATGATTGGGGAGCCGTGGGCTTATTAGATATGATGGATGGTAATATTGGTGACCATAACGCTTATTCCAAAAGTCTTTTAAATTGGACTACACCATATGTTATAGAAAAACCCTGTTCTATAACATTAAAACCATTTGTTGATACAGGAGAATTTATTATTGTCGGAAATGATTGGAATGGCTCGATGTATGATGAGTATCTAATGATTGAGTACTATACGCCATCGGGATTAAATGAATTTGATTCGTTAAAAAAGTACACTAATAGCTCACAAATGTTTACTGAATGTGGCGTCAAAGTTTATCATGTTGATGCACGCTTAGGTATATATCGAATTAATAATATGACAAAGAAATGGCAATTTATAGATTATACGGATAAAGTTGTTTCAACTTTTAATGCCTATAGCGTTGTTATGGCTTCTAACACCTCCTCTAGATCAATGCAAAATAAGGATCATAAACTTATTCATTTATTAGAGGCTACTGGTTTTAATAGTTTAAAAAATGGGCATAGTGTATCTGCCAATAATAATGCATTATTTCAAAAAGGTGATGATTTTGGAATAAAAAAGTTTAAAACTTTTTCATTTCACGATGAAAGTAAAAGCCCGTTATCATTTGTTATTGACGATTTAAACGAAGAGGGCGTGACTATTACATTTTCCATTAATAAATAAGATTGATGAAGTATTAATATGATTAAAGTATTTTAGTTTATAATTATGAAAGGAAAGGAGTAACAAAAAATGAAAACTAAACATTTTTTTATAAAAACATTTTCAATTATTTTATTCGTTTTTTGTATGTCTTCTTGCCAATTATATAACAGTTCAATAACTTATCATCAACCTATTGATGTTATTAACACACATATTGATGAACAAGGGTCTTTTTATATTAGAGAAAAAGAGTTTAATAAATCTTATTTTGAAGAATGTAATAAAAATACAAAGTATTTATCCTCAATCGGAAAACAAAAAATATTAGTAATTCCCGTTGAGTTTAGCGATTATCTAGCTAATGATTTAAAAGGAGGAGCTGAAAAGGCTTTAATTAATATTCATAATGCATTTTTTGGAAAAAAAGGAGCGACCTTTTATGAATCGGTCGCATCTTATTATAATAAATCAAGTTATGGTCAATTGGAATTAACGGGTAAAGTTAGTTCATGGTTTTCCTTAAATGAAACAGTCCAAGATGTTGTAAATAACTCTTATACAATTAAAAGTGAATATGTCCTTGAGAAAGCAGTTGAATGGTATCGCAAGAATTACGATGATATTCAAGAATTTGATCAAGATAATGATGGATATATTGATGCGGTGTGGCTTGTTTCAAGTGCCCCGTATGATGAAATAAAACGAAATGAAAATGCTTTATTATGGGCTCATACATATAATAGTAAATCGACATCAAAATATACGGATAAACCTTATGCATCAATGTATTCATATGCGAGTTATAATTTTTTATTTCATGCTCCTGATAGCAAAGTAAGTGAAAAAGTTGATAGTCATGTTTATATTCATGAAACAGGGCATATATTAGGACTTAAAGATTATTATCCGGAGGAAACGAATTCCATAGCTTCTAATTCATACTACGCGACATCAAGATTTGATATGATGGATGCTAATATTGGTGACCATAATGCTTTTTCAAAAATGATATTAAATTGGACTACCCCATATGTTATCAAAGATGAAGGTACTTTCGAATTACATTCTTTTGAAAAAACAGGTGAATGTATTGTTATATCGCCGAATTGGGAAAATCATCCGTTAGATGAGTATTTACTTTTGGAATATTATACGCCCACAGGACTTCAAAAAGATGATTCTGAAGTGAATTGGACATACAAGAATTTAAATAAGCGGGGATTAAGGGTTTATCATGTTGATGCGCGTTTAGGCTTTGTTACTAATGCAGGCAATAAGACGCATGCTTATTGTGAAGATGTCGAAAATGGGGTGGTTGATTTACCACAAGAAAGGCATACATATCATCTTGATTTGGCGAATAGTAATACTCTTTCTGAAACATATCAAAATAACTTGTTAATATCTTTGTTATGGGCTTCAAACTTTGAAAATGAAGGGAGACCTGCTACTAACGATTTATTGTATCAAAAAGGATCGACATTCGATGATCGTTTGCATTATGCAGAAGACCCATTTGTTTTTCATTCTAATAAAAAAGTACCTTTTTCATTTAAAATAGATGATATTTCTAAAGATAAAATCACAATATCATTTTATAAAGTTAATTAGATATTTAAATGACATAATAAAAAGTTGTATTTCCTTTATATTTATTAAATATGCCATTGTATACTCCATTTATTTTAACATCTTCTAAAACGCTATCATTTTTTTATAAATATCCATTTTTATTCCTTTTCTTAATATATACGATACCCATTTTTATTCCTTTTTCTCATGTAAGTAACATCCATTTTTATTCCTTTTAGATGTTGACCATTATTTTTGCTGATGATAAAATAACAATGAGGTAGATAATTATGCTAGAAAGAAAAGCTTATCAAAGATTATTAGAATGGAAAAAAAATCATTATCGAAATTGTTTAATGATTAAAGGTGCAAGGCAAGTTGGAAAGACATTTTTAGTTCGTGAATTTGGTAAAAATGAATATGAAAGTTTCATTGAAATAAATTTTATTAAAAATCAAAAATTAAAAGAAATTTTTGAAGGCGATTTAGATGCTGAAACTATTTATAAAAGAATGACTATTCAAATTAGTAATATAAGACTAATTAAAAATAAGACTTTGATTTTCTTAGATGAAATACAAGCTTGTGGTAAAGCAAGGACAGCGCTTAAGTTTTTAGCTGAGGACGGGCAATACGACATTATTACTTCAGGTAGTTTACTGGGATTAACATATGGGGAAGACGACGATGAAAATGTTGAAGAGCCATTATCGGTACCGACTGGTTATGAAGAGTTTTTAACGCTGTATTCTTTGGATTTTGAAGAATTTCTTTGGGCCGAAGGATATAAAGAAGCTATCCCGATTTTAAAAGAATTTTTTTTAGAAAGGAAAAAAATACCTAATGATACTAATGATAAATTTGAGAATTTATTTCGTGAATATATGGTTGTTGGAGGTATGCCCGAGGTTGTAAATGATTATGTTCAACATCATGATTTTACAAGAGTTTCTATGATACAAAATCGTATTCTTGAGAATTATCGATTTGATATTTCTAAACACGCTAAAGGAGCTGAAAAAATAAAAGTTAGAAGATGTTATGACGCTATTCCAAAACAATTAGCAAAAGAACTAACAAAATTTCAATACTCAACAGTTGAAAAAGGTCAAACTAGTAAAAAATACGGTAGTAGCGTTCAATGGTTAAAAGATTCGAATTTAGTCAATACTTGTTATAATATTCATGAGCCATTGCTTCCCTTGATGGCCAATGCTATAGAAGAGCAATTTAAACTTTATATTAATGATACCGGATTATTGTGCGCTATATACGGATTTGAAATCAAAAGAACTATTATCGATAATACTATTAAAGGAAATGCCAAAGGCGGAATATATGAAAATATTATCGCTGAACTTTTAATTAAAAGTGGATATACTTTATATTACTATCGACCGGATAGTGAGCATGAATTGGAATTTTTGATAGAAAAAAACGGAAGTGTAATACCTCTTGAAGTAAAAGCCGGTAATACCAGTACTGTGACATTGAATAGATTTATTGATCAATATAATCCTCCAGTAGCGTATAAGTTTATTAATGGTAATATTGGCGTTGATGGCAATAAGTATTCCCTTCCTCATTATATGGTTATGTTTATATAATTTTTTTATTGCTGATAAAAAAGCAATGAAATATGCAGTCTTTATTTTCATAGAAGCATTAAAAGAAATAAATTATTATCTATTATTGGTAGCTATAGTACATCAATTTGGGAAAACTTTAGTCAATCGCAAAGATCATATTTTAAGGTGTGTCAAAATAAAAGGCACTTTTGCTTTTAAAAACGGAATTTACTCGCTCAATTAAATAACAACAAAAAATGTTGACTATAAATAAAAAAATGTTGACAACAATAAATAATTAATATAGAATACAAGAGCGTTTGTGCCTTATATTTCCGTTATATCGATGATACACCCGGAATTGTGTGGTACAAAAAAGATATTTATCGTCTCTTGAAAGGAGGACATATTATGCCAACAATTAACCAATTAGTCCGTCACGGACGTACCAAGAGTGTTTTCAAATCTAAAGCACCTGCTTTAAATAGACGTTGGAATTCTCTTGCAAAGAAAGAAACTGTTCAAAACGCTGCACAAAAGCGTGGTGTTTGTACTCGTGTAGGTACAATGACACCAAAGAAACCTAACTCCGCTCTTCGGAAATATGCTCGTGTGCGTTTATCAAATGGTTATGAAGTTACCGCTTATATTGGTGGTGAAGGACACAATTTACAAGAACACTCAACCGTCATGATTCGTGGTGGCCGTGTTAAAGATTTACCTGGTGTTCGTTATCACATTATTAGAGGAACCCTTGACTGTGCTGGTATTGACAAACGTCGTCAAGGACGTTCGCAATATGGTACAAAAAAACCAAAAGCTGCTAAATAATTACGAAAAGTATATATCCAAAATAAAAGGAAGGAGGAAAATATATGCCACGTAAAGGAAGCGTCCCAAAACGCGATGTGTTGCCAGATCCAATTTATAATTCAAAACTCGTAACACGTTTAATTAACAAAATTATGATTGATGGTAAAAGAGGAACTGCTCAAACCATCTTATATCAAGCTTTCGCAAAAATCGAAGCTAAAACCGGCAAACCAGCAATGGATGTATTTGCCACAGCAATTAACAATATTATGCCTGAACATGAATTAAAAGTTCGTCGTATCGGTGCAGCAAACTATCAAGTACCTGTAGAAGTATCCCCTGAAAGAAAGGTTACTTTAGGTCTTCGTTGGTTAGTTAATTATGCTCGTTTAAGAAACGAAAAAACAATGGAAGATAAATTAGCTGCAGAAATTATTGATGCCGCTAACGGAACCGGTGCCTCCGTTAAGAAACGTGATGACACTCATAAAATGGCAGAAGCTAACAAAGCTTATGCTCACTACCGCTGGTAATAATGAAAGGAGAAATTTATGGCTCGTAAATTTGACTTACATGAGACACGTAATATTGGTGTTATGGCTCATATTGATGCTGGTAAAACCACTACTACAGAACGTATCTTATATTATACCGGCAAAATTTATAAAATCGGCGAAGTTCACGATGGTGGTGCCACAATGGACTGGATGGTTCAAGAACAAGAGAGAGGTATTACCATTACTTCTGCTGCAACAACTGCTGAATGGAAAGGCCATCGTATTAACATTATCGACACTCCAGGGCACGTCGATTTCACTGTTGAAGTCGAACGTTCATTGCGTGTTCTTGATGGTGCTATTACCGTTCTTGATGGTAAAAATGGTGTTGAGCCACAAACAGAAACAGTTTGGCGTCAAGGAACAAAGTATGGTGTCCCTCGTATTGTCTTCGTTAACAAATTAGACGCTATTGGTGCTGATTTTGAAATGTGTGTTGAGACATTACATTCTCGTTTAGCTGCTAACGCTGCCCCTGTTCAATATCCTATCGGTATTGAATCACGTTTAAAAGGCGTTATTGATATTATCGAAAGAAAAGGTTGGGAATATAGTGATGATAAATCCGTCCCACCAACCGAAATACCTGTACCAGAAGAATATGCGGATAAAGTTGAAACACTTCGTGCTGATTTATTAGAAAGATTAGCGGCCTTCGATGATGAATTAATGATGAAAATCTTAGAAGGTGAAGAACCAACCGTAGCCGAAATTAAAAAAGCTATCCGTACTGCTGTTTTAACTGGTGAATTCTTCCCAGTTTTCTGTGGTTCTGCTTATAAGAATAAAGGTATTCAATTATTATTAGATGGTGTTATTGATTATTTACCAAGCCCATTAGATATTAAGCCAACTATTGGTACTTTACCTGATGGTACTGAACACGAATGTGTTCCTGATGATAATGCTCCTTTAGCGGCTTTAGCTTTCAAGATTGCTACTGATCCATTTGTTGGCCGTTTAGCCTTCTTCAGAGTTTATACCGGTACAGCTAAGAGTGGATCATATGTCTTGAATTCCACTAAAGGAACCAAAGAAAGATTTGCTCGTTTAGTTTATATGCACTCTAATCACCGTCAAGAAGCTGATGAAGTACCTGCTGGTGATATTGCTGCAGCAATTGGATTAAAAAATACTTCAACAGGTGATACTTTATGTGATGAGAAGTTCCCAATTGTTCTTGAACAAATGGAATTCCCAGAACCAGTTATTGAAGAAGCTATTGAACCAAAAACAAAAGCTGATCAAGATAAAATGACAGCTGCTTTGATTAAGTTAGCTGAAGAAGATCCAACTTTCCGTGTTCATACCAATAATGAAACCGGACAAACCATTATTGCTGGTGTTGGTGAATTACACTTAGACATTATTGTCGATCGTTTAAAGAGAGAATTTAATGTTCAATGTAATGTTGGCGCACCACAAGTTGGCTATCGTGAAACCATTCGTAAAACTGCCGAATGTGAAGGTAAATACATTAAGCAATCCGGTGGTCGTGGACAATATGGTCACGTTTGGATTCGTTTTGAACCAAATCCCGATAAAGGATTTGAATTTGTTGACGCTATCGTGGGTGGAAGCGTACCACGTGAATACATTAAACCAACAGCTGATGGCTTAAAAGATTCATTAGAACGTGGTCTTGTAGCGGGATTCCCAGTCGTTGATATTAAAGCCACATTATTTGATGGTTCCTATCACGATGTTGACTCTTCTGAATCGGCTTATAAGATTGCGGCCTCAATGGCTTTAAAAGAAGCTGCGAAAAAATGTGATCCTGTAATTCTTGAACCAATTATGAAAATTGAAGTCACTGTCCCTGAACAATATTATGGTGATGTTGTAGGTGATATCGCTCGCCGTCGTGGACAAATGACTGGTGAATCACAAAGAGGAAACGCCAAGATAATTGAAGCTGAAGTACCTTTAGCGGAAATGTTTGGATATGTTACCGATCTTCGTTCATTCACACAAGGCCGTGGAAATTACACCATGCAATTTGATCATTTTGGTGAATGCCCACGTTTCATTGCCGAAGAAATTATAAAAAAATCCGGCATGAGTAATCGTTAGTTGTTGATTTTATTATAAAATTGCTATAATATGAATTCGTTGAATAATATTTAAAAAGGAGGAAATTCAAACAATGGCAAAAGAAAAATTTGATAGAAGTAAAACTCACGTTAATATTGGTACCATTGGACACGTTGACCATGGTAAAACAACATTAACAGCCGCCATCACCAATGTACTTTCAAAAAAAGGTGGCGCACAGGCAACCGCTTATGACCAAATCGATGCGGCTCCTGAAGAAAAAGCTCGTGGTATAACAATCAATACCGCTCACATCGAGTACACAACCGACAAACGTCACTATGCTCACGTGGACTGCCCAGGGCACGCTGACTATGTTAAAAACATGATTACCGGTGCTGCACAAATGGATGGTGCTATCCTTGTTGTTGCCGCTACAGATGGTGTTATGCCTCAAACTCGTGAACATATCTTACTTGCTCGCCAAGTTGGTGTTCCATACATCGTTGTCTTCTTAAATAAGACCGACCTTGTTGACGATCCAGAATTAATCGACTTAGTCGAAATGGATGTCCGTGATTTATTAAATTCATATGGCTTCCCAGGAGACGATGTCCCAGTGATCCGTGGTTCTGCTCGTTTAGCTCTTGATGGTAATCCAGAAGCTGAAAAGGCAATTTTAGACTTAATGGATAATGTTGATAGCTATATCCCAGATCCAGTTCGTAGCAATGATAAACCATTCCTTCTTCCAATCGAAGATGTTATGACCATTTCTGGTCGTGGTACCGTTGTTACTGGTAGAGTCGAACGTGGACAATTAAAACTCGGTGATGAAGTTGAAATCGTTGGTATTAAAGAAACCAAGAAATCAGTCGTTACTGGTATTGAAATGTTCCGTAAATCATTAGATTACGCTGAAGCTGGCGATAATGCTGGTGTCTTATTAAGAGGCGTTAACCGTGATGAAGTCGTCCGTGGTCAAGTCTTAGCAAAACCAGGATCTGTTACTCCACACACCAAATTCACAGCTTCTGTTTACGTTTTAACCAAAGAAGAAGGTGGACGTCATACAGCTTTCCGTGCTAACTATCGTCCTCAATTCTATTTCCGTACAACTGATATTACCGGTGTTGTCTCATTACCAGAAGGTGTTGAAGTCGTTATGCCAGGTGATAACGTCGAATTAACCGTTGAATTAATTCACCCAGTTGCTATTGAAAAAGGTACCAAATTCTCCATCCGTGAAGGTGGACGTACTGTTGGTGCTGGTACAGTTAGCGAAATTATTAAGTAATTTAATAATATTTTGTAAATTAAATGGTAGGAATTTTTTCTACCATTTTTTTTCGCTTATTTTGAGAATTTTATCAAAAGCATTTTCAGCTTCTTCAATTTGTTTCGATGAATATTTGAGAATAAATACGAGCCATAATTCATCAATATCTTTCATTAATTGGATTTCATTTTTCCAAATTGATGAATTGTTTAATGATTCCAAGTATTCTAAATATTCTTTTTTCTTTCTTTTTTTATTACTAATCAAATTTTTGGCTTTATTGACGTCGTTATTGGCAAGTGCAGATGCAATTTCTTCATTTGCTCCTATTAAATAGTGCTCAAATTGTTCGATTTGTAATGATTCACTATCTTTTTCTTTCTTTTGGTTATAGAACTCGCTGATAATGTCTTTTACTTTTTTATTCATTTCATTTTTTAAAGAAGGAATGAAAAGAGAAAAAAGTATAGATGATCTTATATAAATTATTTTTTTGTATAGTAATAATAGCCAATTGTTTTCTTGTAATTCGTGACGTTGATTAGTAATATTGTTTTCCTCAAGATATGATTCGATATTTAAGGGGATACCGGGATAAATATTATGATATTTAATACCATTATTCAGTCGCAATATGTTTTCCTTTGTTGTGTTGAATTTTAAAGCAATGCTTTCGATTGAATCTCCGGGTTTAACAACATATAAAATGATTTTTCCGTTTTTGTCCATTCTAATTTCCTCAAAATAGTATATGAATAAGAAAGAACGTATATGCTTTATTTTATCGATAAATAGCGATATGGTATCAATAAATAGTTAAACATGATATAATTTATTTAATTGCAACAAGAGTAAGGAGGGCATCACAATGATGAATGCAAAATATATAGATCCGACCAATAAACCCTTAGATAAAGACATTGCTTCTGCTCCAATTGGTAAAAGATTCATGGCTTTTATTTTAGATTTATTATGTCTTTTTATATTCTCAACATTTTTAAATTCGACTTTAGTATCGTCTTTACAAAAGAATTTTTATAATCAAGAAAGTTATAAAGCTGAAGTAAAAGAAAGGTTATTATCAACGCATCTTTATCAAGAAGATGAAGAAAATGATGATACATATTATTTTATTTATAACATGTATGAATTAGATGAAATAAATGATGAAAAGAAAGAAGAATATTATTTATTGTTAGAAACAAATTTAAATCTTTTAATTACGGAAGGTAATTTTTCATGTTATACCGAAGATAATTTTGTAGATTATAAAAAAGAGGCTACATTTGTTGCAAAAAATACAGAAACTAATAAAGATGAAACGCTAAAAGTCTTTGATTTTAATCAAGAGACAAATCAATTTGAATACAATTCACGTGTAACTCTCAATGATAAAATAGAATTTTATCAAGGAGCTCATCAAAACGCTTATGATATCATTATTAGTCAAGATGAAATGTTAGTTGAGGCATCCAAGAAACTAAATAATATTAGTATGATTGAAATAATAGGGTCGCTTTCTTTCGTAGGAATTATTCTCTTTTTAATAATCCCTTTATGTTCAAAAAAAGGACAAACGCTTGGTAAAATGATGTATGGTATTGCGGTTGTTGAAAAGAATGATAAACCCATCAGAAAAACGACTATTTTGCTTCGTTATCTTATTTTATATTATATAGAAATACTTTTATCGATTTTCTTTTATGGCCTTCCATTACTAATTTCCTTGACTATTATGTGTTTTGGAAAAAAACAACAATCGGTGCATGATTTAATTCTTTCGACCAAAGTTATCATGCGCGATGATTATCCTTCTGAAGAGATTATAATCGAAGAACAAGGAGGCAATAATGGTGGCAACAACTAATAATGAGCAAGGCTTGAAAAATGAATTAGTATTACCGACTTTTTCGAAACGATTGTTTTCTTTTATTGTCGATTTCTTTTTAATTGGATTAACGTTTTTAATCTTACAAGCTTATTTAACACCTATTATAGCAGATAAAGTTTTCAATATTAATGAAACCGCTATTGCATATGGCAAGCGTCTTGTCGATAGCGGATTATATCTATATGTTACTGATACGGATACAGGGAAAATTGCCCCTTCTAAAATCGTTGATTACTATACAATATCTAGTCAAGATACGGAAGAAGCAAAAGATAATTATTTTCAAATTATTGATCAAGGAATAATTTCCTATTATGAAAACGAATCATTTTATTATGAAAACGAAGATTTTGGGATTAATGCGTATAATCAAAGAAAAATTGATTCGCAATTATTCATATATAACACTTCTACTGAAAAATATGAAAAAACAAGTATGGCGACATTTAATAGCTTGAAAAATTTTTATGATGACGAATATCAACAAGCACTTTCTTTTTTAAGTATTGATACGGAGTGTCTAAATTTATCAAGAAAAATAACAATTGTAAGTATAGCAGAAGTACTTTTTTCTTTAACTATACCCTTAGTTGGTTTCTATTTAGTGATTCCTTTATGTTTAAAAAACGGGGCCACTTTAGGAAAGAAATTAATGGGAATTGGTGTGGCTTCAAGAAAAAATGGTTTTGCACCTAGTAAAGTTCAATTTGTAATGCGCTTTTTTGCTTTTTATCTTCTAGAATTTATTTTGTCTATCTTTACACTAGGCATCCCTTTACTTGTATCTTTTACCATGATGTTCTTTCATAAAGAAAAAATATACTTACACGATTATTTAGCTGCAACAATATGTGTTGATACCCATTCTTGTGTTATTTTTAAAAACAAAAGTGAATTTATGGAGCATCATCGAAAATTAGAAAGTCTTGACAATAGTCTTAATTAAAAAACCGAGACATTTTATAAAGAATGTACAATTCTTATAAAGCGATATCCTAAAATATTTAAAAAATACCTTTAAAAAATGGCATTACTTGCCATTTTTTTAACATAATAAACATTTGCCATTTATTACTAACAAAATGACGAATTTGTTTTATCTATATGTTGAAAGATTGCGCATTTCGAATTATAATATAAGTACTATTGGAGGAATACTATGGAAATTCGATTAGAAAAACTGACGAAAGTATTCAAAGGCAACAAAGGCGATAATAATGGAACAAAAGCTGTTGATGCTTTGGATATTACTATTCCTGATGGAAAACTCGTCGGCCTTCTCGGCCCTTCTGGTTGCGGAAAATCAACAACTCTTTATATGATTTCTGGACTTTTAGAACCGACAGAAGGAAAAATTTGGTTTGGTGATCAAGATGTGACTGAAGTATCACCAGAAAATCGTGGGATTGGCTTAGTCTTCCAAAACTATGCATTATATCCCCATATGACAGTCAGAAAGAATATTGCTTTCCCTTTAGAAAATCTTCGTGTTGAAGATAAAGTGGAAGTCACGGATGACGCGACAGGAGAAACTAAAGTTGTGACTAAAAAACGCAAACTTAAAGCGTCAGAAATTGACATCCTTGTTATGGAAGCTGCTAAATTGGTACAAATCGATAATTTATTAGATCGTAAACCAAATCAACTTTCTGGTGGTCAACAACAACGTGTCGCTATTGCACGTGCATTAGTAAAAAAACCACAAGTGTTGTTGTTAGATGAACCATTATCCAACTTAGATGCCCGTCTTCGTTTACAAACACGTGAAGAAATCCGTCGTTTACAAAAAGAGACCGGTATTACAACGGTTTTCGTTACTCATGACCAAGAAGAAGCAATGAGTATTTCAGATGAAATCGTTGTTATGAAATTAGGAGTTGAACAACAAAGAGGAAAACCACAAGATGTTTATAATAATCCCGTGAATTTGTTCGTCGCTCAATTCCTTGGCACCCCACCGATTAATGTTTATGAAGGATATATCGTTGATCATAAAGTTTATATTGGTGATGATGCTATTTTGGATGCACCAAATTGTGAAGATCAAGAGGTCTATGTTGGTATTCGTCCAGAAGGTTATTTAGTGAATGTTGATAATCCTGTTTTAAATGCGGAAGTTGAGCAAATTGAAACACTTGGCCGTGATATTTCTATTGTGTGCAAAAATCCTCATTGCTTAAAACCATCATTTAAAGTTATTGTTGATGCGGATGAGAAAGTTTCTGTTGGCCACATTACCTTGGGAGTCAAACCACATAAATGTTTCGTGTTTGCTAAAGATACTGAAGAAAGGATTATTTAATCTTGGAAACCAAGAATAACTGGAAAGCATGGCTATATCTGGCTCCCGTTTTAATACTCATGCTTATTTTCACAGTTTATCCGTTGATTCATACTATCGGGATTTCATTCTTAAAGAATTATGACTATTACGCTAATGAAACTTTCTTTCATTCGGTATTCAAAGAAGGTGGCGGACTAACATTAGGTAACTTCAAAGAAGTATTGACGTATGAAGATTTTATTAAATACGCATTACCGAATACGATGATTATTGTTATTGTAACGGTCCCATGTTCAATTGCTTTATCGTTGTTGATTGCGGTTGGCCTTAATTCCATAAAATGTTTAAATAAAATATTTCAAACAATATTCTTTATGCCATATGTTACGAACTCAATTGCGGTTGGTATGGTATTTGCCGTTATCTTTGCGGGAACAAATGGCTTATGGAATACCATCTTTGGCTTAGGAAATGTTAATTGGATTGACATGAATGCGCCACAATGGCGAGGAATGTTTGCTTTATGTGTTTATATTATTTGGCATGCCTTACCTTATAAGATTTTAATTTTTTTAAGTGGCTTACAAGGCATTGATAAACAGTATTACCAAGCTGCTAAGATTGATTCAGCTACTAAAGTTAAAACATTCTGGAAAGTAACGGTTCCGTTATTATCTCCTCAAATTGTTTATATTCTTATTACTTCAATGATTGGGTCATTTAAAGAATATTCTTCAGTCGTGGCGATGTTCAACGATAAGAAAGGCACTGTAAGTGCAAATGATCCTAATATGTATACGGTCGTTTACTATATTTATGATAATATTGGCGACCATCCGGCATTCGCATCCGCGGCCGCGGTGTTATTATTTATAATTATTATGATATTTACCTTTATCCAAAAAAGAGTTTCGGATAAAAAGGTACACTATTAGGAAAGGGGATAAAAAGATATGCAAAAAATATTCCTTTGGTTCAATAAGCATAAAGTTGAATTAGCGGTCCTAGTAGTTTTATTAACATTATTGATTTTAGACTTATTCTTATTCTTTGCTATTAAAGGAGCAATGGAAACGGTCGCCATTATTATAATTGGCCTCATTATTCTTTTAATAGGATTAATTAGTTATACTTCTTTAGCAAAGAAAGTTAATGCGCTCGATGAAAGACCGGTTTATTCAGAAGAAGAAATTAGTTCTGCTAAAGAATTGACGTTGGTCATTAATGAGCCCAAACGCGATGTACAAACCATTAAAAGACATGAAAAGATTGCTCGTATTATTGGTATGGTATTCACTTATGCGTTCTTGATTGTCATGGCATTTGTTATCATTATTCCTTTTTACTGGATGATTATTACTTCATTAAAAACAAGTGCAGAAATTCGTGATGAAATCACTTTCTTCCCACAAACCATTCAATGGACTAATTATGTTGTTTTGTTTAAAGGATTAAAAGCAGGAGACGTATTTGAAGGGAATTTAATTGATAGTTATCACACTGTTGATCCATTTGACTTCCTTCTTTATATGAGAAATACCATTATTGTTGGTGTCTTCTCTACTATTGGTACATTAATAACAACTATTCTTGCCGCATTTGCTTTTGCAAGATTAAATTTCAAAGGTAAAGAATTATTGTTCTCAGCCTTTTTAGCGACAATGATGATTCCTGGTGAAATGATGGTTATTACTAACTATATTACTGTATCATCATGGCTCGATACGACATTCGGCACATTTGCTGCCATGATTGTACCTTTCTGGGTTAGTACATTCTATATTTATTTATTAAGACAAAATTTCAAACAAATTCCTAATGAATTATATTATGCTGCGAAGGTGGACGGAAAAACAGATTGGCAATACTTATGGAAAGTCATGGTTCCTCTTGCTGCTCCGACCCTTATTACTATCTTTATTTTAAAATTGATGGGTGCATGGAACTCATACGTGTGGCCTAACTTAGTTGTTGATGATCCAAACTTAAAATTGGTTACAACCGGATTAAGAAGTTATGGCGCTTCTCCGGATGGAAATCCCCATGATGGTTTAAAAATGGCCGCTACCGTGTGTGTCACTGTACCATTATTATTACTATTTATATTCTTTAGAAAATACATTATGCGTGGCGTAGGCCGTGCGGGTATTAAAGGTTAATACACTTCGGTGTTTAATAAATAAAAAAGAAAGGAAAATAAAAAAATGAAGAAAAAACATTTATTTCTCTCATTAGCAGCCTTATTATCAATTGGTGTTGTTTCATCATTAGCAAGTTGTGGATCTAAAGATGATCGTATCCAAGTTGAATTTTGGCACTGTATGGGAAAAGCTAATCAAGAAAAATTAGACGCGATGATTGAAACGTTTGAGGCGGCACATCCTAATATTCATGTTACTCATTCACAACAAGGTGGTTATACCGATATTGAAAGTAAAATCAATAAAGCTATTCCTGCTAAGCGAGTTCCAACCATGGCAATGTGCTATGCGGACCACGTTGCAGGCTATATCGATAACGCTATTGACATGACAAGTTATGTTAATAGTACCGCCAAAGTTTTAGACAAAGATGGTGCTGAAACTGACGAAATAGTTGGTTTAACAGAAGCAGAAAAAGCTGATTATATCCAAGGCTATTGGGAAGAAGGAGAAGAATATGCTAAAAATGGTATTTATTCCTTCCCATTCTCAAAATCAACAGAAGTGCTTTTCTACAATGCGACATGGTTTAAAGCTCATGGATTAGTCGACTCCAATGGTGATCCTATTATTCCCACAAAATGGGAAAATAAAGAAGATCCTAATGATTTAACGGCTATGTGGAATCTTTGCCGTAAAATCAAAGAAATTGATTCTTCAATTACGCCATTAGGTTATGACTCTGATGACAATATGTATATTACTTTATCAGCTCAATATGGTATTCCATATACAAGCATGGATAAAGAAACGGGTGTTGGCTCATTTGATTTTAACAATGACCAAGCCAAAGCGATGGTTAAAGATTTAAAAGGCTATTATGACAAAGGTTACTTTGTTACTAAAGGTACTTTAGAAAATAATACATATACTTCAACCAAGTTTAAAAAAGGTCAATTAGTGATGTCAATCGGTTCAACTGGTGGTACATCATATAATATACCTAATAAAGACGCAGATGGTATTTATGATTTTGATGTTCAAGTTGCTCAAATTCCACAACAAAGTAGCGATCGCGATTATCAAATTTCGCAAGGTCCATCCATCGTTTTCTTCCAAAACAGTAAGATTACTGATGAACAATTACAAGCTTCATGGTTATTCTATAAGCATATTACTCAACCCGTTAATAGCGCGAATTACTCAATCTTAACAGGATATGAACCAGTTCGTTCAAGTTCATATACTACTGAAGAGTATACTGCTCACTTAGGAAAATTAGGAACTGAGGATGAAACATTATATACTCGTGTTGCTACTTTAACTGCGACTGAGAAAGTTCAAAGTTCATATTTCGTTTCCCCAGCATTCAAAGGCTCATCCACAGCCCGTACACAATGCGGTGGTATTATAACTCTTGTTCTTTTTGAAAAGACTACTGGAGATGCTCTTGATAAGAGAATAGATCAAATTTTTAGTAAAGCAGCTGAAGAATGTCGTATTGCCGCTTTATAAAAAGGTGAAAAAATGTTTAAAAGTATAAAAAAAGTCGTTGCTATCGCATTACTTGCGGTAGCGGCGATTGTCCCTATGACTTCTTGTGGGTCATCGGAAATGATTGATTATGTATCGCAAACCAAAATTGTATCGACTAATTGGAAGACATCAAATTATCGAGAAACAGGTGTTGGCATTGTTACTTTAAAAAAGAATGTTGACGGTGATACAGCTCATTTCTATGCTGGTTCAACAAGTTATGTTATACAAGGACGTTTCAATGGTGTCGATACTCCAGAATCGACAGGTGTTATTGAACCATGGGGAAAGAAAGCAGCAGCATTTACCGCTGATATTTTAAATAAAGCTCAAACCATTGTTCTTGAAACCGAGCCAAATAATGAAAAGAAAGGCCCGGAAGCAGATTCGACGGGCAATCGTTATTTAGTATGGGTTTGGACATCTGAAAGACCAGTTGAAGAAGAAGATGGCACACAATTACGTTTATTAAATCTTGATTTAGTTCAAAATGGTTTATCACCATCTAAAGGGACCTCCGATAGCGTTTATAATGATGTATTCCTTGATGCTGATGCTCAAGCACAAAAACACAAATTATATTATTGGTCAAAAGACCCTGATCCTGATTTCTATAATGGCGCCGCGACCATTACATCGTTACAAGAAATATTCTCTAACCCTGAAGAGCACATTGGTGAGAAAGTGTATCTTGAAGGTTATGTAACAAGAACAATGGGTACCGATGCTTACATTCAAGATGAATTTGAAGAAGAAGATGGTACTTATAAGATGTATGGATGTTATATCTTTACGATGTATAAAGATTATAGTATTTTGCGAAAAGGTAATCACATTGGTGTAACAGGTAAAGTCGCTGAATATAATGGCTCTTATCAGTTAGTAGATGTCAAATACAATTCGCAACAAGCCATAACTGATGGAATGGTAGACTTAGGTGAAGCGTTGACTTCTGATGAAGTTAATGAACGTTTCATGCAAACCATTACCGTTGATGAAGCGAATAGTGGTATTGGAATGGGTACTCTTATTAAAATCAATAATTTACGGGCTACTGGTGGTTATGGTGGCAATGATGAAAAAGATAAAAACAATGTCAATTATGAAAAGAATTCCATGACTATCTATGTTCGTGATGAAAATAATAAAGAATTCCAAATTCGTATTGATGATAAAACATCAATTCGTGATACAGATGGTGTGAAAATTAAATCATATAAATACTTTGTTAATTTATCTAACAATGGTGTAACATTCGATTTTGCTGGTTTAATGGGCCGTTATGAAAGTGAATTCACTGGTAAAGTAGAATTACAATTAATGCTCGTTGTAACCTCCGATATTACCTACCATGGTATTGAATAAGGTTTTATTTAGAGTAATTCATCTCTAAAAAAATAAATTTAAAAAGAAAGGATAAAAAAATGAAAAAATTATCAAAATTAGGTTTTGGTTTATCTTTACTCATGGCTGTCACCACAGTTGCGACATCATGTGGAAAAGATTCATTAACCCCAGAAGAAAAGTTAGAAGAAGCCAAGACTATTCTTGTGTATGATGGATTAGATAGCACAGTTGCTGATTTTCCATTGATTACCTCATTTAGTGATATTAAAGGTGTGACGATTTCTTATACCGCCACCACGGAGCAAGGGGAAGCAAGCAATTATCTTTCCATCAGTGAAGATGGCAAGACCGCAATTGTCAATCGACCAGCAATTGGCGAATTTGAAAGTGGATATGCTCTTGCATTTCTCAATGCAACCTTGAAATGTCAAGAACTCACTGACACTAAAAAATTTACTGTAAAAGTGTTAGAAGCCGGTTCAACTGTTACCGCGGCTGAATTTAATGCACTTACATCAGAAGACACTCAAAAAGTTGTGAGCTACAAAGGTGTCGTTTTAACCATTGGTAGTGGTTGCGCTATTGTTGGCGATCATACAGGTTATGTATTCGTATATTCAAGCTCCGCTATCTCTGACGATTTAAAAGTTGGTGATTATGTCCAAATCGATGGAAGCGTTTCATTCTATAACAATGCTGCACAATTCTCTTATAGTGCTACAGTTCCACCAACAATCACCATTTTAGAAGGCACTCCAGAAAATGCTGCTATGTCATATACTTTAGAAACATGGACTGGTGCTGATTTAGATACTTTTCATGGTTATAGTAAACCAGCTGATTTATTCGGACATTATGTCAGTATTACGGGTTTATTAACAATCAATGGTAAGTATTATAATATTACTGTTGATGGTACATCCGTTAGCTCCGGTGCCGCTATCTGCTATCCAAATGATACTGATAAAGCAAAATTAGCTGAGTATGATGGTACCACAATTAATGTTACTGGTTATACATTATATAACTCTTATGATTATTGCTACATTGCCATTGATTCTGTTAAACAAGTTAATGTTAGCGATGATGACAAATTAGCGACAGCCGTTTCCTCTTTATCAATTCTTTCGGAAACAGCAGCGAGCTTCACATTACCCGCTACTGGATCATATGGTACAACTATTACTTGGGAATCAGATAATACTTCGGTTATTGCTATTGGTGCTTTAGATTCCGACAGTAATTCATATGCCGCTACAGTTACCACATCTGATTCACAAGAATATACTGTTAAATTAACAGCTCATATTACATTAGATAATTCTCATAAGGCTGATAAAGAATTTACTGTTAAAGTATTAAAGACAGTTTCATATGCACATGCTGGTACAGAAAGTGATCCATATACAGTTGCTGATGTTAATAAACGTGCAAGTTTATTACAAGCAGGTGATTCGACTAGTGAGACATATTATACCAAAGGTATTATTTCAAAAATTAAATATGCAGTTGATGCCGGTTATGGAAATGCTTCATTCTACATTTCTGATGATGGAAAAACTGATTCTGAACAATTCTATGTTTATCGTTGTAAAGGGTTAAATGGTGCAGATTTAACAAGTGAAGATCAAATTGTAGTTGGTGATGAAGTTGTTGTTTATGGTACTTTAACTAATTACAATGGTACTCTTGAATACAATAGTGGATGTAAATTATATAGTTCAACAAATGCTAATATTTCCGGTTCCTCAACACCTACTCCAACTCCAACTCCTGATACACCATCTTCAGGAACGGATACTCCATCTTCTAGCACTGATACACCAGTTGATGCCAATTTAACCAGTGCTACATATGATTTCTCATCATTAACAGCTAAAGGTTCTAAAATCACCGATGGCTTAACTGTTATTAATGGCGCTTACTCTGGTGAAGGAACTTCTCCATTAACAGCTGTTGTAGCTGAAAATATTACTGATGGTAATGGAACTGGTGGAGCCTTTGAAAATACTGCTGGTTTAATAAAATTTAGTACCTCAAAACTTGTGGGTTCATTAAAACTAACTTTTGGTACAATGAAGGTCGTTAAAGTTGATATTCTTTGCCATGATTGGTATAAAGATACAGGCAATGGTTATACGAATGAAGCGACTGTTTCCGTTAATGGTGGTACAGCACAAAATGCTCCATATACTACTACCGCAACTCCTGAAACATTATCATTTACTATTAGTGAATCAAGTGATGTGAGTATTACAACGGCACCAGTTAGTAGTAGTAAAGCCGCTGGTAGAATCTTTGTATTTGCTATTACCGTTTATTTTGCTGAATAAAATTTAAAAAATATTAAATATTTTAAGGTATATAATTCGTTTTAAGATTATATGCCTTTTTTTATTCGCTAAACAATAGGTGTTTTGATATAATTTAATGGAAGGGTGGTTCTTAATTTTATGAAAAAGCATTTAAAAAAGGGTTTTATTTTAAAGTATTTAGTAATTATTTTATTTTTACCTTTTATGATGAATTTAACATCATGTGATATTAATAATTCCTTAATTATATCGGAAGTAATGGATGGTATAGAATCGAATAGAGCAGTTGAATTATATAATAATAAAAATAAAAGTGTTGATTTATCAAATTATAATTTGGAAATTTATTACAATGATAAAACATTTTTTTGTGAAAAGTTAGAAGGCAATTTACCTAGAAAAACTACATATGTTATTGTTTCAAAAAGAGCTGATGAGGAATTAAAATCAAAAGCTGACCTTTTATCTGATTTTGGATTAGACGATTTATTGTATTCAGGTAAACAACCTATTATTTTAAGAAATAATTATTACTAATGAAATTGTTGATATTGTGGGAGTTGAAGGCATTTATAATCAAGAAATATGTGTTGATATGACTTTAACAAGAAAAAAAGAATTTCTTCGTGCTCGTCAAACATTTAATGAATATGACTGGATAAGACTAGATGAAAATGAACAAAAGTATTTAGGCACTATTGAGGCACCTGTAACCGAAAAAGAGTTATTAGCGGGTCCTCGTGTTGCTGATGAATACTTATCAAAACCATTCACTATCGAAAAAAATGGTACTTATTATGGTGGTGGCGGTTTAATGTATGTTACCGTTAATAAATATGTTGATGGTGATACGACATGGTTTGATTTTTCAGATAAAGAAGAAATGACTAAATTAGGATTTGGTAGTACTATACAAAAATGCCGTTATCAAAATATTGACACTCCTGAAAGTTCTGAAGGCAATATCAAAGAATTTGGGATGAAAGCAAAAGAATACACAAATAATGAATTAAAAAAAGCTGGCACAATACGTATTCAAACGACGATTGATGGTACGGTAGTCGAAACCTTTGGCCGCATGATTGGTTGGGTATGGATTGATGATGAATTGTTAAATTTTAAAATAGTGAAAAAAGGTTATAGCGATGTTGAATTCGGCGAAATCGATACAATGAAATATAAAGGCGTCTCATATACAAGTTATTTATATAACGCTATGCTATATGCTCAAAAGAATCATTTAGGTCGTTACGGAGAAAAAGATCCTTATTGGGATTATAACAATGATAAAGTAAAAGATGGTATAACCGGCAATCAAAAATAGTAAGTAATATTAAAGTATCTTGTATAGGAAAAGAATTCACAATTAATCTTATCCTATACAAGATTTGTAACAAATAAAGACAAAAAACTTGCTAAACATTTTTAAGCGTGTTACTATTATTAAGCGCATTGGACCATTAGCTCAGCTGGTAGAGCAATTGACTCTTAATCAATGGGTCACAGGTTCGAATCCTGTATGGTTCACCATTTGAATATATACCCGTTACTTAAGAGATGATATTATTGAACATCTCGATTGGTTGCGGGTTTTATTATACTCAAAATCAGTGAAAATTCAGTTATATCGTCGGGAAAGTAAGCGTTAGAAATCTCTAAAATAAACAAAAAGTTCGAATCATAAATAATAAATCTAGAAGTGGTTCGAACATGGAATTTTATGTAGTTGCAAATTAATTGCATCTTTATTAATGCATTTTCTTTATTTAGTATGCATTTTTATGATGTGTTAGTCTAGAATATAGTAATATCGGATGTTGACAAAGTTCATTATAATGATGGAGAAGCAAATTGATAAAATTTGAATAAAGATATTGCATATGCTAAAATTTAAACGAAATTAAGCCGAAGGGAACGATTGATAATGAGCTATATTGAAACTGAGAAAGTAGAATTAAAAAGAACTTTAAGTGATACTTTTGTTCGTGAAGTAGTTGCGTTTTTAAATACTGATGGTGGCACTATTTATATTGGTGTAGAAGATGATGGTGTTATTTGTGGTATTGAATCAAATAAACTTGATGAAACAATGAAGAAAATTTCTGATACCATTTCTAATGGTATTTTACCTAATCCACAAGAGTTTGTTAATGTGTCAGCAAGGATGGAAGAAGGAAAATGGATTATAGAGGTTAATGTCAATAAAGGTAAATCGTTATATTAAATAGGTAAGTTTGGTAGAAGTTCTAAAGGTTGCTACATTAGAGTCGGTACTAGTTGTAGAAGTATGACTGAAGAACAAATTGAAAGAGAATATATTAAAACATTGAAAATTGAAGAAGAATCAATTATAGATAAAAGATGTGTTAGACAAAAACTTTCATTTAGTGCTTTGAAAACACTTCTTATTTCTAAAGGTCAACATATTAATGAAGAATCATTTGATGAAACTTATTCACTTTTGAATAGAAGTGGTGAATATAATTACTATGCTGGCTTATTAGAAGATAATGCTGATGTTTCAATAAAAGTTGCAACATTTAAAGGAAAAGATAAAACAACATTTTTAAAAAGACAAGAATTTGGATTTCAATGTTTAGTAGTGGCGATGAAAAATGTTATTAGTTATGTTGACTCGATTAATGAAACTTATATTGACACTTCGGTTCGCCCTAGAAGAGAAAAAAGAATGTTCTCTCAAGAAGCTTTTATCGAAGCATGGACTAATGCAGTTGTACATAATGATTGGAAGCAAGGAGTCCCACCAGCAGTTTATGTCTTTGATGATAGATTAGAAATAGTTTCAATTGGTGGTTTACCTAAAGGACAAACATTAAATAGCTTCTTTAAAGGCAAAAGTGTACCCGTTAACGAACCTATGATTCGATTGTTTATGAAACTTGATTTAATGGAACAAAATGGTCATGGAATTCCTATTATATTGAAAGAATATGATAAAACTATTTTTGAGATAGAGGATAATTTTATTACTGTTACTATACCATTTGATAAAATAGGATTTGAAAATGTCCCTCAAAAATCTATGGAAGAAATTATTATCAATTTGATTAGGAATAATCCAAATATTTCAAGGAAAGAGATGGCTGAAAAAAATCGGTGTTACTATAAAAACTATACAAAGAATAATAAATAAAAGTGAGCATATTATTTATGTTGGATCAGCCAAATTAGGCCATTGGGAAATAAAATAGTAAGTTATTTTATAAATTTGTAAATGATATAAATGGATAATTAATAGAAATGTTATTAGAATTATTAAAAGATAAAGTAGACTGTCATATGTCTTCTTATCGTTTTAGTATAGAGTTATAAATTAAATAATGACGATAATTGCAAAATAACTGCTTGATAATTATAAAATTGCAAATTATGAGCAGTTAACTATTTAATAGTTTTATCATTTTACGGTAAATGTATCAAATTGTATTTTTTTACTTTATTATTCGATTATATACCCGTTACTGATTAGATGACATGATAGAACATCTTGATAGGTTGTGGTTTTTATTATACTCAAAATCAGTGAAAATTCAGTTATATCGTCGGGAAAGTAAGCGTTAATAATCTCCAAAATAGACAAAAAGTTCGAATCCTAAATAATAAATTTAAAAGCGGTTCGAACATGGAATGTTATGGAGAAGAAAATTTATAAAATTTGAATAAAGATATTGCATATGCTAAAATTTAAACGAAATTAAACCGAAGGGAACGATGACTAATGAGCTATATTGAAACTGAGAAAGTTGAACTAAAAAGAGTTTTAAGTGATACTTTTGTTCGTGAAGTAGTTGCGTTTTTAAATACTGATGGTGGCACTATTTATATAGGTATTGAAGATGATGGTACTATTATTGGTGTTAATGATGTTGATCAATTAATGAAAAACATATCAGATATTATTACTGATAAGATATTACCTGATTGCAAGAACTATGTTTATCCTTCAGCAATATATGAAGATGGTAAAATGATTATTAAAGTTGAAGTTAAAAAAGGTGACTCTTTGTATTACATCAAAAGATATGGTAGAAGTGCTTCAGGTTGTTATATAAGAATTGGTACTACTTGTAAAAGCATGAGTGAAGAAGAAATTGAAAATAGATATGTTTCTAGTCTTGTTATTCCAAAATATTCTTTAATAGATGAAATATCACCAAGACAAGATTTAACTTTTAGAATTTTAAAAATATATTTAGATACTTATGGTGTTAATTATAGCGATGATAATTTTGAGTTTAATAATCATCTATTAACTAAAGATGGTAAATATAATTATCAAGCCTTTATTTTATCTGATCAAAATGATTTGTCTTATAAAATTGCTCAGTGGGAAGGACCAACAAAACAATCTAAATATATGTTTAAAAAAGAATTTGGCAATTGTTCTGTGCTAAAAGCAATTGATGATTTGAATTCATATATTAAATCAACACATAATATTGTTAGATCATTTTTTGATGATGGAAATACAGCAAGAAGAGATGAATATTTGATTGATCAAGAAGCTTTTAGAGAAGGTTGGATTAATGCATGTTTACACAACGACTATTCAAAGCATTTAGGACCAGCCGTATATTTATTTAGTGATCATTTAGAAATATTCTCATATGGTTCTCCTTTATCTGTTCAAACTAAAGAAGATTTTTTAAAAGGAGTTTCAGTCCCAATTAACCCTGAATTAACAAGGGTGTTTATGAAAATAGATAAAACAGAAGCAAGTGGTAAAGGAATTAACACTATCGTTG
>CAZJKC010000020.1:0-26977 GCA_964546565.1 uncultured Staphylococcaceae bacterium
ACGTGTTTTATACCTTTAACTCAAGATTAAAATTATGTATAATAAATGCGAGTTAAAAAAAGGAGTTATATATGAAAAAAATTGTTCCTTATGCCTTATTATTATTTACTTTATTGATGAGTTGTTCTTCGCAAACAGGAGAAAGCGATATTATTTCGATTGCTGAGTCATCAGATACGCATACGAGTTACGATATAACGAGTCCATCTTCTTCAGAAGATAGTCCATCATCATTTATTGATGAAACTTCATCATCTGATTATTCTTCTTTTGATACTCCATCAAGTGAAGATTCTACTAGCGGAGATTTAGAATCCGTTAATGAAAAAACAATAAGCGAAATTGTTGAAATAGCGGCGTCTTTAGATGAAGAAGAGGAAGGACCACTTGTCAGTTTTGAAGGTATTTATTTAAAATATGTCACTCATGGCAGTGATAAAATGATGCTTTTTGCCGATGAAACAGAAGAAAATTATCTTTATGTTCGTGTAGAAGGTGGTTTTGATAATTTCTTAAAAAATCGTTATTTAAATTGCTATTATCGTGTAAAAGGAAAAGTTAAAAAGGGATTAAATGTCGCAGAAGTTATTTATCAGAGTTTAGAAAATGTGACTTCTAATCCTGAAGACTATTCCTATACTAAAATAACACAAAATTACAATTCCATTGGTGATTTATATCTAGATATCGATAAAATGAATCTTGATAAAAAGTATTCCGCAATCGGAAAAATTGTCAGTTTTGAAGGACGTGTCGTAGCGACTGATCGTAGCGATGCAAATAAAAAAGTTTTTGTTTACGATGGTAAAAATGTGATATCAGTTATTGATGATAAAAAGATTTGTAGCGCAGACGCTATTGGAAATAATTATTCATTCGTTGGTCTTATTAGTGTTTTAAAATCATCACCCGCTATTATGATGTTATCAAGCAGCTTAATTATAGATGAAGAAACGTATACTTTCGATTATTCAAGTGCGATTGAAAAATTACCAAGTGCTTTTAGTTCATGGTATTATGTAGGCGATAAAATCAATCCTCCGTCTATTCAAGATTATGGAAAATTATATAAAATCACCGGTTATGTCGCTGATGATGAAAGCCGCACCCAAAAATACAATTTTGGTTTAACTGATAATAGTAATGGTGATTTAAGTGATACCGGTATAAAGACTTCTATTAAAGGTGTTTATTTCTTAAATCATTTAAGTATGGACGAGAATGATGTATCGTATTCGGTATTTACGGATTATTACACTTCACAACAAAAGATATCTTTATATGTTGTTTTACATCAATTTGATACCAGTAATCATGGATGGAAGGTAGTGCCTCTTGAATCCAGTATTGAAGTTATTGAATAATTAAAAAGGGCTCAGAAGAGCTCTTTTTTTAAAGTGAATATAGTGAATAGTATAAAACTTTATAACCATTTTGCGTTTCGATGTTCTCAATACTTTGGGCATATTTATTTTTCATTTCCTCAATTAATGTTTTATCAATTAATTTAAGATAAGACATCAGTTTTTTTGATATTTTTGGTTCAAAATAGATTTTATCATCATTTATAAAAAATATTTTAGGCGCGATAGCGAAAGCGACTCGTATTGTATTTTGTTTTTTAAATAAGTCTTTGCTTTTATCCTTCTTGTTCATCGAATAAATCAAATACTCCATATCAAGACGGAATTGCATGAAATCTTCATTGATATATTGAATGCCAATGCTTTTTAAAGTTGAGCATAATTCATGATGTACATCAACCTGTTGATAGTAAGTAAAAAACAAATCATATAAATTATCATTTTCATGTTCTATATAAAAGTCAGTATTAGGTATTAAAGATAATTTTATTAAGCGACTAACTTTAAGACAATGAAGGCTTACTAAAACAAGACGAGAATCTTTAATAGAGCGTAAGTAATTAATAAGATCAAGAGTTTTATTAGTGCTTTTACTAGCATTTTTAACTAGTGAAAAGTATTTCGTATTATCAAATGATTCTTTGTTATCAGGGGGCAGCATAAATTGATAACGATAGCCTTTTTCATTTAAACATTCATTAATAGTTAAAATCATCTCCCGATTGTATTCACAGTCCCTAGCTAATTCGATACATGCTGTCACGATTTCTTTTTCATCTAGTTTTAGTTTTTCTAATTCTGTTATATAGGTAATTGTTTCATTTTTCATCATAATTTTACGCTCCTATTCTTGACAAAGAAAAACATAATAAAATGCCTGATAGCCATTAGGTGACATGTTTTCAATATCGCTTTGATGCTCATGCATATAGTTTTGAATAGCACTTATATTTATTTCTTGAAATTTCTTTTTAGCTTTTTTGATGATCGAAACATCTTGTGTTTGAGGCTTAATTTTTAAGTATTCAGGACTATAAATTTGAAAAATAAGTCGTAACTTATTGGCTAAAGTGTTATCACCAAGAGAATAAAGTAGTAATTCAATGTATAAAGCAAATTCATTTGGAAAATAGTCGAGACAAAAGAAAAGATGAGGTACTTCATCAGTCATAAAGTATTCGGTAACAATTTCTTTAATGTCATCTTTTTTCTTATCACGATAGACTTCCATCAATAATTCATAAAGCGTTGTTATTTGCTTGCTATTAGCGTATTTAATAACTTCTGGGTTATCGATAGTAAAGAATTCGATTTGTTGAATCTTAATGTTCTGCATCGTTAAAAAATATAGAGGGCGTTGATCTAAAGCGATACAATAGTTGATTAATTCATTGGTTATTTGGCGATTTTTCTTTCCGCGATTAACTAACAAATAATAGTAATAATTGCTAAAATTTGCGTATGTTTCGACTTCAAAAGTTACCGGATTAATTATATAGATTTCATATTGAAGGTATTTCTTCTTTTCTTCAGAACTTAACGAATAAAAATCGGAAGGTAAACTAATATCTTTTTTTTCTAGGAAAAAATCAATATCATTCTCGGTTATATCATTATTAATATATAGAGAAAAGACATTTTCTAGATAACTAAGAAAGGGTTCATTTTTTATTCTATAATAGTAAATATCTAATTTGTTCACTTTTTGGTTCCTCTTTTTTATTTTAATTTTCTCTATAGTTTTTGTCTATTCTTTTTCGACTTATCTACTTTTGCTTTTGTGTTTTCGTTTGGCTCTTGCTTTTTTCATTTTCTTCCATTGGTCAAAGGAAATTTTGACATTACATTCATGTTTGAAAAAGTACTTAGCGGGAAAATAACTAAAGGTATCAAGCATTTGTCCAGTGATACGATGAATAAAAGAAAAGATAAGGCTGAGTAGTAAAAGGGTGAAACGAATCATCAATGGAACAAAGGAAATAGCGATATGTGAATATCTTAGGATGTTAAATACGAGTTTTTCTTTAATGCTCATTTCTTAATCCTATTCTTTATTGATTTTGACTGATTCTTTATGTTTCTTTAATAAATCATATCGTGGAGTCGTTGTGTAGTATGTCAACTTAGACCACCATTTATAGAAGGCCAACATTTGCTCAAAACTATGATTGAGTTTGTTAATGCTTAAATATTCAATATATTGGTCAACACAGAAATTAAAATTGAAAAGACCTGTTCCGCCTTCATGTTTGATTTTTGAAGCATCACGTAATATGAGATTTTTATTTAGAGGTATCTCACTATTTAAATGTTGAGTATCAAGAAAATCAAAAACATCATTGACGGAGAAAAAGTCTTCATAACCTACTAGATGATAAATGTCATTCATTACTTTTAGTTTATATGAACGTCCGCCATACGTGAATTTAATACCATAGCCAATGCGGCAGGTATATGTTTCGATATTTTTAGCACCATTATCGTGCATCATTTTTAATGTTTCTTTCATTCTTTTTAAATTCCTTTCTAATATATTTCTTTAAGCATTATCGCTATTTTAAAATGGTAGTATAGGTTCTAACGCAATGGGTATCCTATTCGCTAATACCCTTTTTTATTGCGCTTATTTAAAAAAGTTTATGCCTATCTTTTCTTTCTTTTTCTTATTCATCATCAAAATCGAGTTCTAGACTTTTTTGCTCTTCAGGACTCATGTTTTTGAATTCATCTGTTAGGCTATATCCTAATACCGCTAGCAAATTCTCAAATTCTTCGAGCGTTATTGCGTTACCCACAAACATGGTGTACAAGGTAATGGCAATGTCGTTATCATCCATTCCTTGCTCTTTTAATCCTGCAATCGTTTCTTTGAATTCTCCTACTGTCATATTCTTTCACCTCCTTTAATTCTTTTTTTTCTTTAAGCATCGTATCCTTCTTTGAGCATTCCTATCAAAGGATCTTTAATAATCTTTCGTAATATTTCATAGCAATCTTGGTCTTTAAAATGATTAATTAAATAGCTATAGTATGCATATCCAAGAAAGTTAACGATTTCGGCGTCCGAAAATTCAGTAATTGATTCTATATCCATGGTATTGTCATCATAAACAACGATATTAAATAGGAAGTTTTTTCTCATTTTGTTCCTTTCCGACATTTATTAATGTCTAATTTTTTTAAAAATAATTTATATCGATAAATACAAAGTTTATTTATTAATTTCTTTGTATATTTTCACCACTCAAAGAATAGCGGAGGCACTATTCTTGATATATGAAGAAGAAAGAGGACTAAAAGGAGGGTCAGAAAGTGAGATATCAATAAGGGAGGTATTAAAATGACATTTAAAAACAGCAACATACTCTTTCCTCTTCATGGCTTTATATTATGGTTTTTTTGAAACATTAGCAATCTATACACCATGTTTAAAATTGGAAAAAACACACATTTTTTATGCGATTGTATTTATATATATAAATATATATAATACAATGTTTGAAATCGTTTTAGAGGATGATGCGTTTTTATTGAAAAATCATAAGAACCTTAGAATCATTAATAAAAGCGATATGATTTGTATTTTTTTGTTTGACTATATACAAATTTTATATAATAATAATTATTGAAAAGAAGAACTACGATAAGTGTTTTTATTTAAGAGAACTATGGGATGGTGTGACATAGTTAAAAGCCTTATCTTCTCATTCTTAAAAAAACTTTTCCGGCTTTCAACCGTTATCACGAAAAAGAGAGTATAGAGCAGTCTATAAACTAAGGTGGTACCGCGCTTATGAGCGTCCTTAGAATGATTGCTTTTTTTATTTTTAATAGGAGGCTATATTATGGTTTATGATCATTTATTAGTAGAAAAGAAATGGCAAGATATTTGGGAAAAAAGAAAATTATACAAAACGGATGTTTATGATTTTTCAAAACCAAAATATTATGTGCTTGATATGTTTCCTTATCCATCAGGACAAGGTCTTCATGTCGGGCATCCAGAAGGTTATACTGCGACCGACATTGTTGCAAGAATGAAAAGAATGCAAGGCTTTAATGTCTTACATCCTATGGGATGGGATGCTTTTGGCTTGCCGGCTGAACAATATGCAATTAAGACTAATCAACATCCGGAAACATTTACGCGAAGAAATATCGATAATTTCCGTAAACAAATAAAGATGTTAGGCTTTTCATACGATTGGGATCGGGAAATAGCTACTGCTGATGTGGACTATTATAAATGGACTCAATGGATCTTTTTAAATTTGTATGATCACGATTTAGCGTATGTCTCATATAAACCAGTCAATTTTTGTCCAGAGTTAGGAACAGTCTTAGCAAATGAAGAAGTTATCGATGGTAAAAGTGAAGTGGGTGGATTCCCGGTTATTCGTAAACCGATGCGGCAATGGATGTTAAAGATTACAGCTTATGCCGATCGTTTATTAAAAGATCTTGATGGCCTTGATTGGCCTAATTCTACCATTGAGATGCAACGTAATTGGATTGGAGCTTCAAAAGGGGCTATTATTCGTTTTAATATTGTTAATCACCAAGAATCTTTTGAAGTATTTACAACACGCGCCGATACTTTATTTGGATGTTCATATTGTTGTTTAGCGCCTGAGCATCCTTTAGTAGAAAAAATAGTGAGTGATGCACAAAAAGAAGAAGTTCATAAATATCAAGATATGTGTTTATCGAAGAGTGATATGGAAAGAACAGAATTGAATAAAGATAAGACTGGTGTTTTCACTGGTGCTTATGCGATAAATCCCGCAAACGGAGAAGAAGTTCCTATTTACATTGCCGATTATGTTTTAGCAAGTTACGGTACGGGAGCGGTGATGGCTGTTCCGGCGCATGATGACCGTGATTATGCCTTTGCTAAAAAGTATCACTTACCAATTCATCAAGTAATTGTAGGTGATATTTCAAATAATGCCTATGTTGATGATGGAGTGCATATCAATTCTTCCTTCTTAAATGGTCTTAAAATAAAAGAAGCTAAAGAAAAGATGATTGAATATTTAGAATCAATTGGCTCAGGGTATGGTAAAACGAATTATAAACTCCGTGATTGGTTATTCTCTAGACAAAGATATTGGGGTGAACCTATTCCTGTCTTACATCGAAAAGATGGAACAATTGTACCTTTAGCAAAAGAACAATTGCCATTGGTCTTACCACCATTAAAAGAATACAAACCATCGGGGACGGGTGAATCACCATTAGTGCATGCAACGGAATGGTTACATGTCAATCTTCATGATGAAGAATACACACGAGAAACGAATACGATGCCGCAGTGGGCAGGGTCTTGTTGGTATTACATTCGTTATATTGATCCGCATAATAATAAAGCAATTGGAGATAAGAAACTTTTAGATCACTGGTTACCTGTTGATTTATATGTTGGCGGAGCGGAGCACGCTGTTTTACATTTATTATATGCGCGTTTTTGGCATAAGTTCCTTTATGATTTAGGTGTTGTATCTTGTAATGAACCATTTAAAAAGTTATTCCATCAAGGAATGATATTAGGTGAAAATGGCGAAAAGATGTCTAAATCACGCGGTAATGTGGTTAATCCTGATGATGTGGTTGAAAAATACGGTGCTGATACTTTAAGAATGTATGAGATGTTTATGGGGCCATTAGAAGCTTCTTTACCATGGAATAATTCAGGATTAGATGGTATGAGAAGATTCTTGGACCGCGTTTATCGTATGTTTAGTGAGTCATCTATGATTGATAAATGGACGGATAACAATAATGGTGAACTCGATTATGCTTATCATTCTATGGTGAAAAAAGTTTCGGAAGATTTTGAAAATTTACAATTCAATACCGCAATATCGGCTATGATGATTTTTGTTAATGAAGTATATAAGGCGAAAGAAGTATATAAGCCATACTTAGAAGGATTTTTAAAACCTTTTGCGTGTATTTGTCCCCATTTAGGTGAAGAAATTTGGTCAATGATTGGTCATGATGATGTTATTGATTTTGAAGCATGGCCTACTTATGATGAAAGTAAATTAGTGAAAAGTGAAGTTGAAATGGCTATTCAAGTCAATGGTAAATTACGCTCAACGATAAAGATTCATCTTGATGCATCTAATGAAGAAGTTGAGGACTTAGCCCTTCAAGATGAAAATGTCAAAAAATATCTTGATCAAAAACAAATCGTAAAAGTCATTGTTGTTAAAAATAAAATTTGTAATATTGTTGTGAAATAAGCTATTTCGACATTTATTGCATCCATTATCACCCATGATTATGTGGGTGATTTTTTATGTTACAAGTGTTGATATTTGATGAAGAAAATGAAAAAGATTTAGCTTTTGAAATCAATCGTTTTTTAAAAGGAATTGATGAAAACAATTTGATTGAAATACGGTACTCCAATACGGCTTTTATTACCACTAATAATGAACAGGTTTATTGTTATAGTGCTTTAATACTTTATCGAGTTGTGGTAAAATAAAAGGGCTATAAAAAAAGGGTAGGTGCTTTATTTAATATGGAAATAAATAAAATATTAGCAGAAGAATTTAATATTAAAGTGGAACAAGTTGATGCGGTTATTTCCCTTCTTCAAGAAGGAAATACCATTCCGTTTATTGCTCGTTATCGAAAAGAAGTTACCGGATCTTTAGACGATGAATTATTACGGAATTTAAATGATCGATATGAGTATTTATTGAATTTAGAAGATCGTCGACAAACGGTTATCAAATCGATTGAAGAACAAGAAAAGATGACCGATGAATTACGTCAAGCCATTCTCGATGCGAAAACGATGACGGAATTAGAAGATTTATATCGTCCATATAAGCCGAAAAAGAAAACAAGGGCTATTATTGCAAAAGAAAAAGGACTTGAACCTCTAGCGGAGTATATTTTAAAACAAGAGGAAACCACTCCTTTAGATGAATATGCATCTTCTTTTATTAATGAAGAGAAAAAGGTATTAACCAAGGAAGATGCCTTAAACGGGGCTAGCGACATTATTGCCGAAATCGTGGCTGATGAACCTGATTATCGTCGTCATGTACGTTTTTTATATTCAAATTTTGGAAAAATAATTACCAAAGAAAATGTTCCTGATGAAAAAGGAACATATGATATGTATAAAGATTATCAAGAAGCCATTAGTAAAATAGCTTCGCATCGCATTCTAGCCATAAATCGTGGTGAAACACAAAAAGCTTTGAAAGTCTCTTTAGAAGTTCCTGATGAAGATGCAACAAGATATATAGCACGTAAAATTATCATTCCCAATTCACCTTTTGAGACCTTTATTAAAAGCGCAATCGAAGATGGGTATAAACGGTTGATTAAGCCTTCAATGGATACTGAGATTCGTAATGATTTAACCGAAAAAGCGGAAGAAGCATCAATGATCGTTTTTAAAGAAAACTTGCGGCAATTATTATTGGTTGCGCCAATGAAAAATAAAATTGTTATGGGCTTTGATCCCGGTTATGCTCATGGATGTAAAATTGCCATTGTCGATATTACTGGAAAAGTATTAGATACCACAGTTGTTTATCCAACGCCACCACGTAGTCAAATTGAAAGTGCTAAAGCTATTTTATCAAAAATGATTTTAAAATATAAAATTGATCTTATTGCGATTGGAAATGGTACAGCAAGCCGCGAATCAGAAGTATTTATTCGTGATTTATTAAAAGAATTACATGTTGAACATCCGGTATCATTTGTGATTGTTAATGAAGCGGGGGCCTCGATTTATAGTGCTTCAAAATTAGCGGCCAAAGAATTCCCATCATATGATGTTAATTTAAGAAGTGCTGTTAGCATTGCTAGACGACTTCAAGATCCATTAGCGGAATTAGTGAAAATTACTCCTGAATCCATTGGTGTTGGTCAATATCAACACGACATGAATCAAAAAAGATTAAAAGAAGTATTAGGTGGTGTCGTTGAAAATTGTGTTAATACAGTAGGTGTTAATGTCAATAGTGCATCACCAAGCCTTTTAGAATATGTTTCCGGTATTTCTTCTTCTTTAGCGCAAGCGATTGTTACATATCGTGAAGAGCATGGGGCATATCAAGAGAGAAAAGATTTATTATCGGTACCAAAATTAGGCCCCAAAGCTTTTGAACAATGTGCCGGCTTCCTTCGTATTCCCGATGGCAATCCTCTAGATAATACCGGCGTTCATCCGGAATCATATTCGGTAGCGATGGCTTTATTGAAAACTCTCGGTTATACAATTAATGATATTAATTCTTCAGAAGTGCGATCGGCTTTAGAAAGTTTAACTGATTTATCTAAATTATGCGATGAATTAAATGTAGGAGAACCGACCTTAAAAGATATTATTGAAGAATTGAAAAAGCCTGGACGTGACCCTCGTGATGCCGCTGATGGACCGATTTTACGAAGTGATGTTATGGCGATTGAAGATCTAAAAGAAGGAATGATTTTAAAAGGAACGGTTCGTAACATTATGGACTTTGGTGTCTTTGTTGATATCGGTGTTCATCAAGATGGCTTAGTTCATATTTCGGAATTATCATCGCGATTTGTGAAACATCCATTAGAAGTAGTCAGTGTTAATGATATTGTATCGGTAAAAGTTATTGGTGTTGATGTGAAAAAAGGGCGTATTTCTTTATCGATGAAACAAGTTAATAAATAACAAATTAATAAATGTAAAAAAAGAGGTTATTAAGGATAATTAATTTTGTCTTAATATAACCTCTTTTAATTTTTTTTTCATTTTGAACAAAAGAAAAGGACTATTTTCATAGTCCTTAGTAAGCATTAATTAAGCAGCATCAGAATTGTTTTTTGTGGCCCATGTATCTAAATCTTCTGGATAAGTTATGGTAGCGTCGCTAGCTAAAAGTTTGATTTCGGCTGTAAGTTCACACTTAATTTTGGAAGTTGATGATTCTACAACTTCGCCATCATCATTAGTGTATTCATTATTGATTTGAATATCAATTTTAGCACCAACATTAGAAATGTATTTGCCATCCGCTAAAGAAATGCTAAATTCCAATGTTTTAATATCAATCATCTTATCGATTTCATCAACCATGGCTTGAATTTCTGCGTTGATTTGATCCATGTATTCAGAAGGAATTTCGATTTCGGTTGGAATTGAAATACCATCAGGAATAGAAATATCACCAGGTAATTCAATTTCTGGGACCATCGTTGATGTGAGTAAAGCGGTAATAGCTTTATTGAGGTCATCATCGGTAATAGCCCAAGTAATAGTATCAGTACCTTTTGATGATTTAATAGTAGGATCAGGAAGATTTTCAATGACTTGTTTAATCATAGCGGATGTTTCTTCATCGATCTCTCCAATTGAGCCAGTGATTGAATCAATTGACTCGAGTAAACTTTCGAGGGATGTTACACCATATAAGTCTTCGCTATAAACTTCTGGTTCTTCTACATCAGGACTTTTCATTGATTCATTAACCAAGATATGTGAATAGGCATAGGCTTCTTTGATGAAGAAGTCAAATCCTATTTCTCCGGTTGTTGTTCCATCACTGTTTTTACCTTCATAGTTAAGGTCAATAAGACATTGAGCTCCAGTCAAAGTCTCTTCATTAAATAAAAATATCGTATCAGCAGATGCAGAGTATTTTCCAGATTCTTCCATTGTAACTTTATCGTATGTGGAAGAGTTACTATATTCATAATTAGCATTGGCTTTAACGCTGAAACCGGATGCTTTACCCATTTCATCGGTTACTGCTTTAATCTTGTCAGCAGCTTCTTGTTTGGATATAGTTGCTTCTTTTCCTCCTTCGCAGCTTGCTAATGATCCGACGGCTAAGACTGCTAGTAAAATAGATTTCCATTTTTTCATAGTACAATTCGTACCTCCTTTTTATGGTTACATATTATCATATTGTGTCGCATATTGCAATATGACAAACATAAAAATTAATTAAATGCTCAATTAATTAAATGGATTATTTTTAATTAAAAAATGGGGGTTTATATTTTCAATATATGGTGGATGCGTTATAATAAAAAAGCACGATACTTATTGATAATTAATAAGATTGTAGCAGGAGGTATATATGATTTTAGTAGTTGACATTGGTAACACTAATATTCTTATAGGTGTTTATCAAAATGAAAAACTCATTTCGACTTATCGTACATTAACTGATAAGCGGAAAAGCAGTGATGATTATGCGATTAATATGCGGATTTTTTTGGATAAAATATCATCAAAAGTCAATATTAGAGGCGCTATTATATCATCGGTTGTTCCTATTTTGACTAATACAATAAAGAAGGCTATTAGTTCTTTGTTTAATATTCGACCTTTGATTGTTAGCCCTAAAATAAAAAGTGGCGTTTTACTAAAAATGGATAATCCATGTGAAGTAGGAGCCGATTTAATTTCGGTGAGTGTTGGCGCTATAAAGAAATATGGGTATCCATCTTTAATAATTGATTTAGGAACGGCTACGAAGATAATTGCCATCGACAATAAAGGATCTTTTGTAGGTGGAGTAGTGATGCCGGGCATTAAGATTTCCATGGAAGCTTTAGTCGGTAAAACCGCACAACTCCCAGAAGTATCATTAGAAGCTCCTAAACTGGTGATTGGAAAGAATACCTTTGATTCAATGAAAAGTGGTATTGTTTATGGTCATATTTCGGCGATTGAAGGAACGATTAAACGCATGGAAGAAGAATTAGGATATACGACGAAGCACATTTTAACAGGTGGGTACGCTAAAGTGGTACGTGACCACCTAGATACGGATATGATTTTTGATGAATTTTTAATTTTGGAAGGACTTCTTTATATTTATTTAAAGAATAATGGTGAGAAAAATGTTGCATAAAAAAATGCGTAGCATGGCCATTGATGCGATGTTTTTAGCCATTATGGCTATTATGACTTTTATCCCATCTTTAGGGTTTATATCATTAGGTGGCGTTATATCAGTGACCATTCTTCATATTGTCGTTTTGATTGGAGCGTGTTATGGTGATACCAAAAAAGGAGCTCTTTATGGATTATATTTTGGTTTGTTATCTTTAATAAAAGCTGCTATCGCGCCCGTGTCTATACTTGATCCCTATTTTGTTAATCCTTTGATATCGGTTCTCCCACGATTTATCTTCGGTTTATTAGCTGGACTTTCTTTCTCAAGTATAAAAAAAATAAAGAAAGTGGCTTTTAAATCTTTTTTAGTTCCTTTTACTTCTGTGTTTTTAACTTTGGTACATAGTGTGATGGTTTTAGGAATGCTTGGTTTAATAAATGGTGCTAAAATATCTGATGGTAGCGATGTATCTTATTGGGTAATGATGGGTTCCGTTTTATTAAGTTCATCGATACCAGAGGCGATTGTAGCGGGTGTTGTGATATGGCCGGTAAGTGTTGCTCTAGTACCTAATATTATTAAGGTTTCTTCAAAAAAAGATTATAGTGAAACACTTGGTAATTTGAGCCTTGTATTATCTCCATTTGTTCCTCCAATTGCGTTAGTTATCGGTGGCTGGGGATTACATATGGCTAAAAAGAATAGTAATAATCGCGGTTATTCATATAATCGAATGAGCTTAATATGTTCATCATTGATGAGTATCGGTTGGTTAGTTACATATATGTTATTAATGAATTAGGAGGAGAAAATGATAGATTTTAAATCGTTATTAAGACCTTATCATGATGAGGCTTTAGATAATTTAAGAAAGTGGTTACAAATTAATTCAATTCATGATGAAACCACAATTGAAAAAGGAGCTCCTTTTGGAAAAGGTGTTCACGATGCTTTATATTTTATTGCATCTTTAGCAAAAGCAAAAGGTTTTGCCGTTGATTTATGTGATGGATATTGTGTTGAAATTAAATGGGGAAGTGGTCAAAAACTTATTGATGTTTACGCTCATGCCGATGTTGTCCCTGTTAGCGGAACATGGAAATATCCACCTTTTGAAGCGGCTATTGAAGATGATATTCTTTATGGTCGTGGTGCGAGTGACGATAAAGGACCCGCGATGGCGGCTTTTTATGCCTTATTAGCTCTTAAAGAAAATAATTTAATCGACGATGATTATACGGTACGCTTAGTTATTGGCGGTAATGAAGAAAAAGGCTCGGCCTGTTTAGATTATTATTTTCATCAATTGAATAAAGGTTATCCAACATATGGATTTACTCCTGATGGAGATTTTCCTTTGATATATGGAGAAAAAGGAATCAGTAATTATGAAACGAAAGTGACTATTAACATTCCTCATGTCAAAAGTATCAATGCCGGAGTTGTTTCAAACTCTGTTATCGATAAAGCGGAAGCTCTTTTAGAACGTATCGATAATGTTGAAGAGTATTTAGCAAAAAAAGATTATCAATATACAATTGTTAAACATGACGATAGCGAATATTTATTAACAATATTTGGGAAGGCCGCGCATGGATCATTACCTGAGCAAGGTATTAATGCGGGGGTGCAATTGTTAGATGTATTAGGAAATGCCTTTGATGTGTCTTATTTAAGTGATTTAGCTAAAGCATATCAAGATGTTAATGGAAGAAATATTGATGCTTATTATTATTCGGAATTATTACATGAATCGACTTATAATGTCGGTATTATTACTTATGAAAAAGGTGTTTTACATATGATTGTTAATTTCCGTTACCCTGAGAATGTTGAACCGCAAAAAGTTATGAGACATTTAAATAGTGTTTTACCTGGGGTCACGACTTTAATTAGCAGTTCACAAGCTTTGTGTTTTGATCCTAAATCACCTCTTGTCACTAATTTATTGCGTGTTTATCAAGAAGAAACAGGCGATTATGAAACACCTATTATGACTATTGGTGGCGGAACTTACGCTAAAGAAAGTCGTAATACTTTAGCCTTTGGCTCCGCTTTCCCTCATAGCGATGATCATATTCATGAAGCTAATGAAAAAATATTCTTAAAAGATTTCTTTATGAGTATGCCTATTTATGCTCATGCCATATACACATTAGGTAAAGAAACATGCGAATGAAACATAAGTCATGGAGTGAACCCTTCATAAATGAACATTCCGATATTGTCAAAGTGATTAAAGATAAAAATGATTTTGCCTTTTTGCATAATCGCGAATATGTCTTAGAAATAGGCACGGGACGTGGTGATTTTATTTTACAAATGGCCCAAAAGTTTAAAGATAAACTTTGGATAGGAATTGAAATGAATGTTGATGCTCTCGCTATGACAGCTAAAAAAATAGTGGAGAATCAATTAACAAATGTTATTTTAATTCGGCAAAATTTTGCTTTTGTAGCCCCCTTATTACCACCAGGATTGTGCACAACTATTTACTTAAATTTTTCTGATCCGTGGCCGAAAGCAAGACATGAAAAAAGACGTTTAACGTCAAATAACTTTTTACGCGAATATAAAGATATTTTAAAAGATGATGGGCAAATAATTATGAAAACAGATAACTGTGAATTATTTGAGTATTCAATATGGAATATTGGCTTTGATAAGTATTTTAAAGTAGTAGAAACGGATGATAATTATCAATTAGATGCTGCGACTGATGCGATGAGTGAATATGAAAGAAAGTTCCGTAATTTAGGACAGCCGATTTATCGTATGATAATAAAAAGGAGAACACAATGAGATTAACTAAACATCAATTATTTTTATTTAAAACATTAACTGAAAAGTTAGCTATTTCAGGTCTTGAAAATGATGTCGCAGCTTTTTTAAAAGAGCAATATCAAAAATTAGGTTACCCGATTGTAACCGATAATCTAGGCTCCATTTTTGCTTATAAAAAATCAAAGAATCCAAATGCAAAAAAAGTTATGGTTGTGGCCCATATGGATGAAGTGGGATTTATCGTCACCGACATTTTAGAAAATGGAATGGTAAAAGTGGCTCCTTTAGGAGGTATAAATGACCAAACTTTATTAGCGAGTCGCGTTATTTTGCGTGGTAAAAAAGGGGATATTCGTGGCTGTATTGGAGCCATACCACCTCATTTACTATCAAAAGAAGACCGGGAAAAGCCCACGTCATTAAAAGCGATGCTTTTTGATTTTGGTATGACTTCACGAAATACCGCTATCGAGAACGGGATTTTTATCGGGGCGATGGTTGTATGCGAAGGATCATTCCATGAATTAAATAATGGTCAAAGATTATTAGGAAAAGCTTTTGATGATCGTTTTGGCCTTGTTCTTGGTCTTGAAGTATTAGAAAAATTAAAAGATGTAGATCTTCCTTATGATCTTTATGTTGGCGGTTCGGTACAAGAAGAAGTCGGATGCCGTGGGGCTTTATCTTCAAGTTATTTAATCCATCCTGATTTAGCAATTGTGGTCGATTGTTCGCCATCTCGAGATTCATCGGGTGATAAAAATGAACTCGGTCAACTTGGTGAAGGGGTTTTATTACGAGTAATTGATGGTAATATGATTGCGTTTAAGGAACTCATCGATTATCAATTACAATGTGCTAAAAAAGCCAAGGCTAAAGTTCAGTATTTTATTTCTCCTGGAGGAACGGATGCTGGTAATATTCATAAACAATTTGATGGTATTCCCACATTAACATTTTGTTTATGTGCTCGTAACATCCATACCCCATCAACAATTTTAGATACATCCGATTATTTGAACGCTAAAAAATTATTAATTTATATGTTAAAAAACTTAAAAACCGATGATTTTTATTGCTTGGGGAGAAAATATCTATGAGATGGGCCGCTTATTATGATTATAAGGCCATAGGTGACACTTTAATAGTTATTTATAATATGAAAGCGAAAGCTAATAAGATTATCAAAAAAGATGACATAGTAGCGTTATACAATAATGATGATTTAATTGGTCTTAATATATTACATTTTTCGGATTTGATTAAGATGCACACGCATGGAAGGATATATATATTACCGAATCCGGTACTAGATATTATTAATGACTATCTTGCTAATGCTAACTTTCAACGTTTAGAAGAATTGGAGACGAGTGGATTTTATATCGCTAAGTTAATTGAAAACAATGCCCAAGGTACACTTATTAATGTTGGAAAAGAAAATGTGCAATTGACAAAAAGAGTAGAATTAGAACCCAATACCATTTTAGTTGTGGCTGAAAGGGCCGCTATTTTACTTGACGGAACAAAAGTTCATGAATTGACTGAAGATGCTTATTATATTTGTCAATATTATGATATAGGAATTGATAAATTAGGATATATTACCTTAAATCAAAATGAAACAATAGGCAAAGATTATTTTGCTTAAAGAAGGAGAGATTAAATATGGCTTGTACAACTTTATTAGTAGGAAAAAAAGCAAGTTATGATGGTTCCACTATCATCGCGCGTAATGACGATTCGCCAACAGGAGTTTTTACCGCTAAAAAAGTGATGGTGAAAGAAAGAAATACGATGAAAAGAACATATCAATCAAAGATTTCTCATGTCAAGATTGATTTACCTTCTTTTTCATATCGTTTTACTTACGTCCCAAATGTTGAAAAAAATGAAGGTATATGGGCCGCTAGTGGAATTAATGAACATAATGTGGCGATGAGCGCAACCGAAACGATCACTTCGAATCCGCGTGTTTTAGGGGCTGACCCCTTAGTTGAATATGATTCACAAAAGAAAATTCCTGGTGGAATTGGCGAAGAGGATTTAGTATTTTTAGTTTTACCTTATATTAAAACCGCTAAAGAAGGCGTTTTACGCTTAGGGGAATTATTAGAAAAATATGGAACATATGAAAGTAATGGTATTGCTTTTTCCGATAGCGATAGTGTGTGGTGGCTTGAAACCATTGGCGGTCATCATTACATTGCTCGTCGTGTTCCCGATGATTGTTATGTCATGATGCCGAATCAATTCGGTCTTGACCATTTTGATTTTGATGATGCTTTTGGTGAGCAAAAAGAATTTCTTTGTTCGAAAGATTTAAAAGAATTTATGATAGAAAATCATCTCGATTTAAATATGAATAATCATTTTAATCCGCGTTTAGTATTTGGCAGCCATGATGACTCTGACCATACTTATAACACGCCACGAGCATGGTTTATTGGTCGATATTTTAACAATAAAACATATAAGTGGGATGGTGATAATGCTGACTATTATCCTGAATCTGATGATATTCCGTGGTCATTAGTTCCTGAACATAAAATTACTATTGAAGATATTAAATATGTTTTGTCTTCACATTATCAAGGGACACCATATGATCCATATAGTAAGTTATCGACTAAAGAATTTAAGCCTATTTATCGGCCGATTGGTATTAGTCGAACAAGTTTTTTACATATATCACAAATTCGTCCTTATTGTGCAAAAGAGAATGCCGCGATCGAATGGATAGCATTTGCTTCAAATGTCTTTAATTCCTTAATTCCTCTTTACACTAATGTGCCAACCATTCCTAAATACTTAAGCAATACTACTTTAAATGTCGCGACTGATAACTTTTATTGGTCAAGTCGTTTAATTGCTGCTTTAGGTGATAGCCATTTTCAATTATGTAATATTCACATTGAAAGATATCAAAATAAGACGATGGCGCGTAATCATGAATTAATTCATCATTATGATAAGTTATTTAAAGAAAAAAATGATTTGAGACTTCTTGAAACCGCTAATATAGAACTAGCGAAGATGATGAAAGAAGAGACGGATAAAACTTTATCAAAAGTTCTCTATGTTGTCAGTTGGCAGATGCGTAATGGATTTGCTCGATCAGATAATTGATTTAATGATAACGTTTTAAAATTATTATTGGACAGAAAAAAAATAATGTCGATTTTTTTGGTCTATGGAATATTGAATTTTAGAATTCATAGACTTAAAATATAAGTAAATGAAAGGAGCTATAAAAATGACATTTGATAAGTGGTTTAATAAACAATCCCGTTTAATGCAATTAATTCTTCTTGTAATTCCTGGAGTGAACTGGGTTGTTGAATTATTGGTAAGATTATCAGTAGCGTTAAGGAAACAAGATTTAATTTCCATTTTATTATTTATAATTTGTATTCCTGGTGTTGGTGTTATTCTTGGCTGGATTGATTTGATTTGTATTTTATTGTGCAATCATCTATTTTTAACTAAATAAAGCTCTTAAAAGTGGCTTTTTTTCACAATTGCCATTAATTAAACTGTTGACAAAAAACTTATGAAAAGCAGTGGATTAACACGCTGAATCATAAGTTTTTTTTATACATTTTTTATATGAAAAATAATGTAAGAAAAATAGAATATCATCCATTATTATATAGATGAGGTACGTATTATGGATAAAAAAGAAAGATTTCAAAATTATAAGTATTTTATGGGTCTTAGCGCCTGGGAAATAGGTTGTAATAAGGAGGGTGTTCGGCCAATTGTAGTTAATGATGGTCCCCTTGGTTTAAGAAAACCGGCTATTAATGATTTTGAACATCAAGGAAATGTTTTAGAAACCGTTTGTTTATTATCACCGAGTGCTCTAGCAGCATCTTTTAGTAAAGAAGTATGTTATCAAAACGGCTTACTTTTAGCGCTTGATTGTTTGAGTAAAGATGTTGATGTTATTCTTGCTCCCGGAATCAATATTAAAAGAAGTGCCATATGTGGACGTAATTTTGAATACTTTAGCGAAGACCCTTTTTTAGCAGGGTATTTAGCATCTCAATACATATTGGGATTAGAGGAAAATGGGGGAGCGGCATGTGTTAAGCATTATGCGGTAAACAATCAAGAACCTTATCGTTTCACTAATTCGAGTGAAGTATCATTGCGGGCTCTGAATGAAATATATTTATGGCCGTTTTCTTATGTTATAAAGCATTCGCCACCAAGTTTATTAATGACTTCATATAATCGTGTCAATGGTGTTTATGTCAATGAATCGGAATACTTTATAAAAAAGAAATTACGTGGTGAATATCATTATCATGGTCTTGTCGTTAGCGATTGGACTGCAGTCATGCATAAAGGTAAAACTATTCATTGCGGATTAGATGTTGAAATGCCTGTTTCTAAAAGAACACTAGAATATATTGACCAAGAGTATGATGTATCCTTCACAGAAGAGGATATAATTGAACGCAAAAATGAAATAATTGAAAATGTTGAACGGTTAGCTAATAAAGTTAAACCAGTGATAGAATACGATTTTGATGCTATTCATGAAAAAGCCATTGGTCTTGCGGAAGAAACCTTTGTCTTATTAAAAAATGAAAATAATTATTTACCTTTAAAAAAAGATAAAAAAACATTAGTTATAGGTTATTTTGCAACGCATCCTCGTTTTGTGGGCGGCGGTAGTGCTTGGGTAAATACGCATCAAAATATTAGTTATCTAGATGCTTTAGACAGGGCCGGTCTTCCTTATGATTATCTTGATGGATATGATGTTAATAATTATTTGCTTGATGAAGAAAAAACAAAAGATATAATAGCTAATTATGATCAAGTTTTAGTATTTGTTGGGCAATATGAAAATGATGAAACTGAAGGATGGGATAGAAGCAGTATATCTTTACATCACGAACAACAAAAATTACTAGACTTTTTAAAGGCTAATAAAGTGCGATACGCTAGTGTTGTTATCACAGGATCAGTTGTTGATATATCCTCGTTAAAGGAGAATGCATCTTCTATTATCATTGGGTATCTTTCTGGTGAAGGAATGTATGAAGCATTACGAAATATTATTTATGGTGATAAGTGCCCCAGTGGACGTTTACCTGAAACATGGGTTGGTAGTCTAGAGGCTAATCCCATCTATAAAGATTTATTAAAGGCACCAATGTATTATAGTTATTATGATGATGATATCTATGTTGGATATCGATATTATGATAAAAAGGAAGATCATCAGTTGATCAATTATGAATTTGGTGAAGGCATGTCTTACGCACAATTTACTTATCAAGATTTTAAAGTTGATACAAACCAAAATGAAATAAACATTTCGTTATCAATTAGTAATATGTCGCCTTTTTCTAGCCAGGATGTCATTCAAGTATATATTGGTAAAAAAGATTCCGCAATATATCGTCCTATTAAGGAATTGAAAGGTATTGAAAAAGTGTTGATTCCCGCTCAGGAAACTAAAGTCATAAAAATGTCTATTATGAACGATTTATTAGCAAGTTATAACATCGCATCCGATAAGTTAGAAGTGGAAGCAGGTGTGTATCAAGTCTATATTGCTAAGAATACTCGCGATATTTTATATACGACGGAAGTTTATGTTGAAGGCATTCAATTTGTAGAAAATAAGGAAATACCAGTTTTAAAAAGAAAGCAAGACCCGCAAGAGATAACTTTATTAACACCAGTCGAAGTAGCTTTGCATGATGAATCATTTATAAATTTAATTCATGAAAGGAATCCGGGACTTGATGTTATTGATTTCTTTAATAAACATCAATGGATGTTAAAAGAACCGATTAAAAACATTACTTTTAATGGTGAGCTAGATATTGATTTTTTCTTACTACAAAAGTACTATAAAATATACTAAAAAGGAGCAAGAAAATGAAAACAACAAAGAAAATATTTTTTATATCGACTTTATTATTAGGATCATTACTTAGTAGTTGTAACGAAAATGATTTACTTAGTAATGATAATAATAGTTCAATTGGCGACATATCTTCTGTCGAAACGCCTTCTTCAACTGTGGAAGAAAGTTCGATAGTGACTCCATCGACCAGTGAAGAAACACCTTCGGAAAGCACATCGGCATATCCTGATGACTATTTTGGAACCGTTACTTTTGAAACAATTTATGTCTATGGTGATGATTTTGATGGCATTAAAATTCGTCCTATTTTTTCAAAACCGGAAATAGCCGGTAATGAAGTATTTTCTTATGAAGTTAAGGATGAGGATATTTGTTACATTGAAAACGATTGTGTGTATTATTTAGAAGATGGTTATACTTGGGTTTATTATAGTAGTGAACATTTTGCCAAAAAAGATAAAGGGCAAAATCAAACTAGATTTAAAGTACAAGCTAGCGCGCGATCAACAGTCGGAGATTATATAGGAAAAGCCAAGAGTCGTGTTAATAATGTTAAATCAAAAATGACGTCTGATGATACATTATTCCTTGGGGATTCTTTCTTTGAATTTTGGGCGAACGGAACAAATATAACAAAAAATTTTAATTCGGTTTTTGGTAATTATAAAACGCTTAACATCGGGATAAGCGCCACACAAACTCATCACTGGCGCGCAATTCATAGTAGAATTATAGCCGGGACGCAAGTTGCTCCTAAAAATATTGTCATCAATATCGGTATTAATAATGTTGATGATAATGGTGAAGCTGGCCTAATTTGTGCTCATAATATTCAATTCTTAATTGAAGATTATTTAGAAGCATATCCAGAAACGAATATTTATTATTTTTCTATCACAAGATGTAGCGGCACTTTTGCTTATCTATGGGATGACCACGCAAAGAGTAATGATTTATTAAAAGAGTACTGCGAAAATACGGAGCGTGTTCATTATTTAGATGTTATGGAACTTTATGGCGATAATTATTCAAATTATGAACAAGATGGATTACATCCTAATCAAGATGGATATGATTTATTTGAACAATTGATTAAAGAAAATGTTCCGATGGTTGAAAAATCAAATGATACGCAAACAAATTAAATAGAAAACATTGGTTAATAAGGGCTATTGCGTTGAAGCAGTAGCCTTTTTATGTGGTGAAAATGACAAATGAAATAATATTTATTTCAAAAAGGGAAATATGAATATTAAAAACATTAATTTTAATGTTTGCTATAGGGCCTATATAATATTACAATGAAGTCGATGAAAGCGATTACACATTTTTTTGTTGTAATCCTTAAATTAAGGTAATTTACAAGGAGGATAAATAATGAAAAAGAAATTGCCTATATTCGCTCTTTCTGCCCTCTTGCTCGTCGGTATAGCAAGTTGTGGTGGTAATAAGACGGATTCTACATCATCAGCTGGTGGCAATGAGTCAACATCTGTTGTGCAACCTTCAACAGGTGATGAGCCATCATCAATAATTGATGAACCATCATCAAGCACTGATGATCCCATTTCACAAGCACCTGCAATTACTGTTGATTCAGTAAGTATTACAGGTGAAGATGGTCAGATTTCACTTAATGTATTAGGTGGAGCAAAAACCAAATTAAAAGCCTCAGTACAAGGTAGCCAAAGTGGCTTAAAGGTTAACTGGTCAACATCCGATGCCGATGTTGCAACTGTTACTAATGGTACAGTTAAGTTTGCTAATGTTACAGAAGCAAAAGAAGTTACCATTACAGCAACAAGTAAGGATGATGCCACAAAATCTGATAGTGTGACATTCAATGTTGAACGTTCACCATTCGATTTATCAAGATCACACGCTACAGATTTAGATTATTCAACATATTTTGAAGAAGATGGCGTTATTACCTTTGGATTAGGAACAGATAATGCTTTAGCGTTTAATGGTGTTTATGGAACTAGATACTATGTTGAAGCCACCATGTCAATTGATGATTCAAATGACAGTGCTGGATATCCTAAATTCGGTATTATGACCGGAACTAGTGAAGATTCTTATCATACAGATGCCGCTAGCGGAATTCAAACCATGTTCTATTATGTCGACTCAATGGATAGTAAAAAGGCTTCTGGATGGACTACCCTTGCAGCAGTCGGTCAAAATGATATGTTGAGTGACTGGAATTGGGGGAAAGCTATTACTTCATTCGATGTTTCTAACGAACACAAAGTTGAATCAGAAGCTCCATATCGTATGGGCTTACTCCGTGATGGCGCTGATTATTATTTCTGGGCTGGTAAAGATGATGAAATTAAATGCTATACTCATGGTACATTTACTCAAATTGCCGCTTCGGAGCCAACATATGCTTGGATTGGTGGATTTAACACCGCCGCTACTGTATATGATTCAAAAGTCTTGATTGGTGACGAAGTTAGTGAAATGTATGAAGATCCAACAGAGATTAATGTTAGTACTAATAGTGCTTATGTTTATGTTGGTGGAACATATCAAATTAATGTATCTGCCGATTGCATTAACTTTGATAAAAACTTAATTACATACACTTCAAGTAATCCTGAAATTGCAACTGTAGATGAAAAAGGTTTAGTTACCACAAGTGATAGCGTAACGGGCGCAGCTGTTATAACTGTTAAATATGGTGAATTAACCAAAGAAATTACTATTAATGCAACCGATGATAAGAGAGAATTTGTTGTATTTGATGCTAAGATGGATGATGCCATTTGGAGTGATGAAGTTAAAGCTAATAAAATAACACATAAACTAAATGGTTCTGGAGAATATATCGACTTCTATGGCACAAGAAACAACCAAGGTGTTTACATTTTCGCTGACATTTATGTAAAAGCTCAAAAGAATGGTAATACTAATGGCTCTTGGTGGGAAAATGATAACTATGAATGTTATTTCCACGGTGAAGATGGTAAAGGTATTAGTGGACAAATTTGGTTTAGCGGTAATGGCGATACCAATGCCGATAAACATGTCCGTTTAATTTCTGATAAAGATGCGGAAACTGGTTTATTTAATATTAAATTTGAATCATTTATTTCATATGACACAATTCAAGCTGGAACAACAAAAGATACCATTCTTGGTATTAGATGGGGATCAAATCCTGCTTCTGGATGGCGTGCATGTTCATGGATGGATTCTACTACTATTGGTGAATTCCCAAAAATTACTGTTGATGGATTAGTTTACCATAATGATGAATTAGAAGAACATTATTGCCCAACAGGTGAACATAATTGGTCTAACTGGTATACAACAGTTGCTAAAACATGTTTATCTGATGGTGAACAAGAACGTTATTGTAAGGCTTGTGGAAAGAGAGAACAAGAAGTTCTTCATGCCGATGGTCAACATACATATTGGACTAAAGATGATCGTAGCCATATCAATATTATTAGTGAATCAACATGTTCTGAACATGGTCAATACACAACTTCTTGTAAGTATTGTGGAGAAAAATTAGATACTGTTTATTCTGATTTACCATTAGATCGTTCGACATTAAATATGAGTAATTCAAATCATACAGGAACTTGGATTGCTGATGAAGAAGATGTTTATGGTGGTTATTGGGATTGCTGTGGAACTTCCCATAAACATTCAGTTGTTAATGAATTGAGAAAATCATCCGGCGGATGGGAAGATCGTTCAACTTGGACTGAAATCGCTAACGGATTATTAGGTGAATTTGAAATCAATGCTGAATGGACAATTGATACTGCATTTAATGATGATAGCGGAGCTTCAACTCTTGTTTCTGAAGGTAATCAATGGAGACATCCATTAGTAGAAATTTCTGATGGCGATTCTTCGCATTGGGCAGAAGGAAAAGCATACGGAGATGACGCTACATTCAGATTTGACTGGTGTGCATGGAACAATGATAGAAATGGCGATGGAAAAGGCATAGCAGATATTCAAAATTCCGGTGCAGCTTATTTTGGAGAGGGAGAGTACTTCTTGGATGTCTTAGCTAATGTGTTCTTAGGTGGAACCGTTAAACTTAATGCTAAACGTGTTGGAGATGATTTAACTTTAACATATGTATTAATCGGTGCTGATGGAACAACATATAACTATGTCCAAGGTCTAGAAGGACTTCACACAAATATCTTAGACATTTCAATTACTGCTGAATTCTCTAGCTTTACTTTATTAAAAGTAAGTCCAGTGACAGCAACAGTAGCCGAATAGTTATTTAGATAAAAATATTAGGATAGTTATCTTGAAATATAGATACTGTCCTTTTTTTATTGAAAAAAAAACATATTTCTTTTACAATAAGTTTGTTAGTTTTCTTTAGGAGTGTGAAGTATTATGAATCCAAGAACAACGGGACTTAAAAGTATTGCTTATGAATTAGGTTTATCGATTAATACTGTTTCAAGAGCGTTACGAGATTGTGATGATATTAGTGATTCAACGAAAGAGCGTGTTCGTCAAAAAGCATATGAGTTAGGCTATATGCCAAATAATGTTTCGCAATTTATTAAGCGTGATGGTAAGCGTTTAGTAGCGGTTGTTATTAATAGTTTAAAGAATAGTTTTTTCTCTGTTGTGTGTGAAAAGTTGGTTAAAATATTTTCAGAAGAGAATTATGATTTTACTATTATTTATGCTTCAACAAAGAAATTTGAGTTAGATGTTCTTAAGCAATGTATTTCACAACGGATTGATGGTATTATTTCATTATTAGAGCCAGAAGATTCTGTTATAGAAAATGCAAAGTTGAATCAGATACCTTTAGTTATAATTGGTCGTCAAATCAATAAAGATTATATAGATGAGATTTACCTTGATGATGAAATGGGTGGGCAATTAGCCGCTAATTACTTGGTTAATTACCATAAATTAGATAAATTTGTGTATATTAAAATGCCAAATGCTGAATGTTCTAAAAGACGTCAAAAATCATTTGTTTCAACATTAAAGAGTCTATTACCATCGAGCGAGTGTATAATTCTTGATCAAAAGCAAATTAATAGTCAAATGATTAATTTAATAAATCAAGGCTATTTAGGTATTTTTTGTTTCAATGATGAATTAGCTTATAATTTATTAAAAATATTAAATAAAGAAATACCTAATGTTCGTAGAGTTTATCCACGATTACATATTATTGGCTTTGATTGCCTTTCTACTCGTGTTTGCGGATTAGTTGATATTACATCTATTGATTATGATTATGATGAAATATGTGAAAAAGCGTTTGATTTATTAGAATTAAGGCTTAAAGATATTAAAAGAGAAAAAACAATTATTAAATTACCAGTAAAACTTCATCAAAGGAAGTATTTTTAAGGAAAGACGTGTTTTTCATTCATATGATAAAACCAAGAGGAAAAATAATCTTCTTGGCTTTTCTTTTTTATAAGCATTTATTATTATGATAGCGAACCAATGGTTAATCATTGAGGTGATTATTTCGACCTCGCAAAAACTCTTATAGCTAGACTGTTTACTAGAGATCCATTGGTTCACATTTATAAAGATAATAGCTAGGAGTTTATTGTTGATTCTTAACTAATTTTTATTGTTAAAATCACTTTTAAAATAGATATTAAACACGAGATTTAAAATTATAAAGTTACAAACGATAATGTTTTAAAACATCTAATTTTGTTTTTGTAGATATTTGATAATCTTTTAAAAATTGTTAAACAAAATATTTAGTGTTTATGACCATTCATGATATAATTTATTTAAAGAAAAAAAGGAGGGTGTTGTATGGCTAATTTTTTAAATTTAGGTAATGAGAAGTTCGCAAGCATTGTTCATCAAAGAATATTTATTGATAAATCAATGTTGATTAAGTATTGTAATTTAAATATCAAGGATTATGATTCGCCTCGTTTTATGTGCGTTACGCGTCCTCGTCGCTTTGGAAAGACCATGGCGTTATCAATGCTAGAAGCATATTATTCAAAAGGTTATGATTCTAATGAATTATTTAAAGATTTAAAAATATATCAAGATCCTTCTTTTGAAAAGCATTTAAATAAATATAATGTCAT
>CAZJKC010000021.1:0-25762 GCA_964546565.1 uncultured Staphylococcaceae bacterium
TTTCAAAGAAAGCATTAATAATATGACCAATGGTAAAATGACTTTCCACTTTAATATGATGTTGCTCCGCTAAAGCACAAGCCTCTTCAAAAGTATAATGATTGTTTTTAAAATCAATACCTGTTTCTTCTTTAATCATTTCGCACATCGTAACTTTTCTAAATGGTTTCGATAAGTCAATCATTTCACCTTCAGGATTAAAGATATTTTTGAATTCCATTTTTTGAGAAACTTTTTCGGCCGCATAACGAATCATACCTTCGGTAATTTTCATCATCGAATTTAAATCACCATAAGCTTCATACAATTCAATCGTGGTGAATTCCGGATTATGGGTTAAATCCATTCCTTCATTACGGAATAGTCTACCAATTTCATAAACTTTTTCTAAGCCCCCGACAATTAATCTTTTTAAAGGTAATTCGGTTGCTATACGAAGATAAAATTCTCTATCAAGAGCATTATGATGGGTCACAAATGGACGAGCTGTTGCGCCTCCTTGAATTGGTTGTAAAACCGGAGTCTCAACTTCAATAAATCCTAAATTATCACAATATTCTTGAATAGAACGAATAATGCGTGGACGCATAATAGCAATTTTTTTAGCCTCTTCATTCATAATTAAATCAACATAACGACGACGATATCTTTCTTCTTTGTCAGTTAATCCATGAAACTTTTCTGGTAAAGGTCTTAATGCTTTCGTTAAATGCTCATATTTGAAACATTTAACAGTTGGTTCACCGGTTCTTGTCAACATAACGGTACCTTCGACACCCACAATGTCACCAACATCAGCCATTTTAAATAATGAATATTGTTCTTCGCCAACATCATTAATACTAATATATACTTGCATCTTACCTTTGATATCTTGAATAGTAAAGAAACTAGCCTTGCCCATAACACGTATAAACATGATACGACCCGCTATCGAAACATGAAGATCTTTTGCTATTACGGCATCATGATCTAAGCCTTCGATTTCTTTACGTATCTCTTGGGAGTAGTGGCTACGATGATAAGCGTGTCCAAAAGGATCAATACCTCTTTCAACATATTTATCTAATTTTTTTCTTCTATTCTCTTCTTGTTCGGTAAATACTCTTTCATCACTCATAATAATTATTCACTCCAATCGTTATTAAGTTTACAATACTTTTCACTTTTTGAAAAGTTACACATTATATTGTTTCTTCAATTCGTTGTAAAATATCAAACAAATCTTTTTCCGTTGTTATGGTACTAGCTAATAAATTACGCCACTTCTTCATATTTGGATAACTTTTTAAATAGTGGGGGGCTAAGCCTCGCATTTCACGAACAGCGATATTTTCCCCTTTTAATTGCTTTAGTTGTTTATAATGTTCTTTTAAATATTCTAAATTTTCTTTTAAAGTCGGATTTGGTAATTTTTCTTTTGTTTTAAAATAATGGTCAATTTGGGTAATTAAAAAAGGATTCCCTAACGCTCCTCTTGCCACCATAATGGCAGAGGCCTTCGTTATTTCTTGAGCGATAATCGCATCTTCTAAAGAAAAAATATCACCACTTATTACTAAAGGAACATGCATTTGTAATTGTAAATCCTTCAATAATTCATGCCGAGCCTTTCCCGAATACAAATCTTTTCTCGTTCGGGAATGAATGGCAATCATCGCCACTCCCGCCTTTTCTAACAATTCCACAATTTCTTTAAAATTAATCGAGGTATCATCCCATCCCAACCGTATTTTGGCGGTTATTGGCTTATGTGAATGTTCGACTAAGGCATGCATCATTTCATATAATTCTTGTGGCCTTTTAAGCCATGATGATCCCGCGCCTGTCTTTGTCACTTTCATAACTGGACAGCCCAAATTAATATCAATAAAATCATAATCATATAAACCATTTTCTAATATTTCTAATGCTTTTAATAATGTATCTTTCGATCCCCCGAATAATTGGACACCAAAAGGATGGTCTTTATCAGTATTTGCTAAATAGCGATATGTTTCTTGATTGTTATATATTAGTCCACAATCAGAGACCATTTCTGATACGGAAGCAGCCACATGAAAATCTTTAGCAAAATTACGATAAGCGACATTCGTCACACCCGCCATCGGGGCTAAAACAACTACACCATCAATATTAATGTCTTTTATCTTCCACATTTTACGATAAAAAAGGAAAGGATTAATCCTCTCCTTTATCTCCTTCATTGCTTTCGGAAGTTGTTTCATTCTCCGCTATTACGCTTGGAAGTTTACGATGCTCTAAAAGATAGGCAATTTCTTCTGATGTAATGGTTTCTTGAGCTAATAATGTTTCAGCAATAAGAATAACATCATCACGATGAGCATTTAAAACTTCAATAGCTTTTTGATGAGCATCTTCAATAATCGTTCGTACTTCTTTATCAATTTCATAAGCAATTTGCGTTGAGAAATTCTTTTGCGAAGAAGTATAATCACGACCAAGAAATACCGATCCGGAATCTGATTCATATTGAATAGGTCCTAAAGATGACATACCATATTCGGTAACCATCATACGGGCAATACGTGTAGCGACTTGAATATCATTATGGGCACCAGTCGAAATATCATCAAAGAATATTTCTTCCGATGAGCGCCCACCTAAATAGCCAATAATACGCGCGATTAATTCATTCTTAGTAGCTAAGAAGCGATCTTCTTCTGGCCCCATTAAAACATGACCACCAGTCCGTCCACGAGGGACAATCGTGATTTTTTGAACTTTATCGGAATAAGGCATGAAAAGACCAATAACAGCATGGCCCGCCTCATGATATGCGACTTGCTTTCTTTCTTTATCGGTCATGCCACGAGAAGATTTAGCCGGTCCACCAATACGACGATCAATAGCTTCATCAATTTCTACCATGGTGACTTGATCTTTATTAGTACGTACAGCAAGAATTGCGGCTTCATTTAATACATTTTCTAAATCAGCCCCTGAGAAACCTGTTGTTCTTTTCGCCAATTGATCAAAATCAACGCTTGGATCAATCTTTTTATTACGAGCATGTACTCTTAAGATAGCGGCTCTTCCTTTACTATCCGGTAAATCAACGGTAATTTGACGATCAAATCGACCCGCTCTTAACAAAGCTGGATCAAGAACGTCATCACGGTTAGTCGCTGCCATAACAATAATACCAGCATTATCCGAGAAGCCATCCATTTCCACTAATAATTGATTTAATGTTTGTTCACGTTCATCATTTCCGCCGCCCATACCAGCGCCTCTTTGACGACCGACCGCATCAATTTCATCAATGAATATTAAACAAGGAGCAGTTTGTTTAGCTTTCTTAAACATGTCACGGACACGTCCAGCACCAACACCAACAAACATTTCCACAAAATCAGAACCCGAAATAGAATAAAATGGCACACCTGCTTCACCGGCAACCGCTTTCGCTAATAATGTTTTACCAGTTCCTGGTGGCCCCACTAAAAGAACACCTTTTGGTAATTTAGCACCAAATTGTGAATATTTTTTAGGATTTTTCAAATAATCAACCATTTCAACTAATTCCGCTTTTTCTTCATCAGCGCCAGCTACATCATCAAAGCGAATTTTTGATGCATCTTCACGACGCGCCCGTGATTGATTGAATTCTAAAGCTTTCGAATTGGAACTATTAACTGATGCACTTAATTTAGAAAATACAAAATAAGTTAAGATAACGCCACCGACAACTAACAAAATGGTGGGAAGCCACTCCATAAACCAATTGGTTTGGTAAGCATCAACAATATTGCATTTATCTTTATAGTAGGATGCTCCTTCCGTATTTTCACGTTTCGTAATAATGTCCATGATGGTGAATTCTTCACCTGGTACATCTTCAAAAGTGAACGTTGCGGTATCAAAATAATGCGATGTCACTTCACAAGTAAAATTCACTTTACTATCTTTTTTACCCGATGCACTATTATCGACAAGATATGTACCATCAATGACCGTTATTTTTTCTTTTGGGGTAATAGTTACTTCTCGAACGTCTTCTTGATGTAGTACGGTCGCTGTTTCTTCAAGCGTCAATACAATAGTTTTCGATGATGAATTTCCAAATGTGACCCATACAAAAGTACTGACCAAAAGCATCATTAACAAATAAGGCCAAATAAAATTAAATATCGTTTTTGTCTTATTTTCTTTCATACGTCTTTTCCCTCCTCCATATTATTCTTAGTGTCAAATCACTATTTTTAACAAATATATATTAAGGCCAAGCCTTAATATTAAGTATTATACAATACTTTGGTAAATATTCATATCAATTTTTTAATTTTTGTTAGTCATAAAATAGCCTATGTCTTAAAACAATTATTGGTGTTTTTTTAAATCCCAAGTTTGCTTTTAACATAAAAATTATCTTCTGAATTTATTTTATATGTTGCGCGATATCGTGGAACATAAATAACTTGATTATTCTTATTAACAATAACCGGCCATTTTTGACGTAATTCTAGCGGCATTTTCCAATCTAGGAATAATCTTCGTAAAGGCTTTTGAGTGCTTCCTATATTTATTACATCGCCCGGTTCAAAACTCCTAATAATTAAGGGGTAATCATAATCAAAAACATTGCGATTCGATGAATCATGACGGAAATCCAAATAAAAATATGGAGTATCTAATATTCCTGGCTTTTCTAAAACATAACAGTACCCGCTTATTTCCGATTCACGTTGAATATAAAATCGATCATATGCTTTGATTAAATAATAAGGTGGTGTTAAAACAATTTTCCAATTAGGACGTTTCGCACAAGCGGCTTGAATCATTAATTGAGCTTTATATTTGCTTAATGAATAATCAACAACTTTTCGAGTGATAAAATCATGTAAACATAACATTCTCTCTTCTTCGTCAAGTTCTAAAAAAGGAGCGATTAATAAACAATTATCAACATACACTTTTTGTATTCTTTGAAATTGTTCATCACGTTTTTTATTAAACATTTCTTTTTCATTTAAAATCTCATCAATTCGTTTTTGATCGGAGGTTTCAATAATATGATGCCGGATACGGTTTCGTTCATAATCATCCTTAGTATTGGATGAGTCGATAGCGAAGGGCACATTATTTGTCAAGCAATAATCTAAAAGTTCTTTTTTGCGCCATTTTAATAACGGTCTAATAACTTTCATACCATACAATTCTCTTTGCGGCATAATCCCATAATAACGAAGGATTTTTTTCTTTTGCATTAAAAAAGTTTCTAAATCATCATCCATTTGATGGGCTACTAACAGGCCAGAAGCCTTGTTTTTTTGATAAACATTTGCAAAAAAACGATAACGGACATCCCGTGCCCAAGCTTGAAAGTTCACATGTTGGGGTGCATTATCAGCTTGTAAAACATATAAATCGATTTTACGTTCTTGACAATAAGCTGTTAACTTCTTTTCTTCTTCGTTACTCTCTGGTCTTTTATGATAATTCACATGACATACAACAAAATGATAATGATTTTTATAAAGCATATCTAATAAGGCCATGGAATCCGGTCCAAAAGAAACCGCAACCACATACAAAGATTGAAAATCTAAATATTCCATAAATAACTCACCTTCGTTTCTTTTATTTTATCATAACACATGGCAAATTATCATGGTGGCATCATCAGAATGTTTCATTTTTTCTAAGCCAATTTGAAATAAATGACGAAAAAAGTGATCTGCTTCTTGAATATCATAAAAAATATTAGGATCTTGTGCCAAAAGATAATCCGATAATCCATCACTGATAAACAATAAATAATCATTCTTTTGTAATTGCATCGAACGGATATCAATATCGATATCATCTAAAAGGCCTATGGGGAGACCACCTACAGGAATAGTTATAACTTCATTATTACGAATTATCATCGTTACCGAGGCCCCACCTTTATAAAACTTGCATTCGAGTGTTTGACATTGAATCTCACAAAAATCAAAAGTTGCATAATTATCATCATTCACACTCACACGAAATAATGAGTTTACATCGCTAATACATGATAAAATATCGCGATTCTGTCGATAAAGAGCCATAAAAGATGAGGCCAAAGAAAGACTTGTATGGGCCGCCTTTTTATCATGCCCCATCCCATCGCATAAAAGAATGGTCATTTTCGCATTATTTCTTTCCACAAGATAATAATCACCCGATTGATTCTCCAACACTGATTTTTGATGAATCGTATAAGTAATAGAATGCTCCTTTAATAATGAATAATAAGTTTGATAATTGTTATGAAAAGATGATTTTCTTTGTTTTTCCAATGCAAAAACCAAACCGGTATAGTAATAAATAAGAGAAGATAAATAATTGGTGTCCATAATAGCTTGAGCGCTATAAACCATAATGTGCTCATCATGAAATGTTATATCACTGATATTAATATCTTTTTCTAAAGCTTTAGAGATTATCATATCTTTTAATAAATGCGGTTCTTGATAATCATTCTGCAACGCTAAGAGAGGTTCTTTAATCTTGATCAATAAATCACGTAACATTTCTTTTCTTTTTTGGGACTCTAAATAATAACCATCTTCAGTTAAATAAATCGCATAAGCCTGTTGAATCGCTAAAGTAAGTTTATATGGTCTAATACATTCACGATTAATTCTTTGTTTGTTTTCATGAGCCATCTTTTTTTCTAATAACATCATTAAAGAATTTGTTAAAGGACAATAAAGTAAATGTTCACAACGTGAGCAAACTTCCGCATACACACGATGCCGGGCTTTTTCTTGTGGAGTAACGCTATCGCCATTTAATTCAAAATTCAATGCGTCAACATAATCAACAAGAGCTTGTACTTTAAAATTGTTATCCTTTTGATTTTCAATTATTAACAATGGTTGAGATAAGCCATCTTTATTGAGCCATTTATGAAGAAATAATGTTTTATTTTTTCCCATCATCAAGCATATGAAAAGAGCTATTAATCCTTGATAAAAAAGCCCATTAAGATAAAACAATGGATCTAGACTCCACGATATCATTAAAAGCGATAAGCCATACGCAAGATACCTTTTTTGAAAAATCATGGAAATTAATAATGGTAAAACAATCATGACAATGTATGAAAACGATAAATGATAAATATAATTTAATGAAAGAGCGACAATGGCTAAAAAAAGCGTTGCTAATTCTTTTTTATTTTTATCTAATGTCAATATAAAAAGCCGAACCATGATCAATCCGAAAACAGACCAGCACATCGATGAATAAAAAAACGCTAAAAAGAAAAATAACATGTTAAATAAAGAAGGAATTTCACTATCATCATCAATACTCTTTAAGAACTGCAAAATATTAAAAGAAGCTATAACCGTTATCAAAATACTAATTAACCCATATGTAAGAGTGGTTATTGAGGGAACTTTTATCAAATTTATAACTAATAACATTATACCGATAATAATCAATGGATAAAACATACAGTACTTTTGGTTTTTAAACTTAATTCTTTTAAAATTAAAAGTCAAAAAGAAATATACAATGCTTATTAAAGTGATTTCTAATCCATAAGAGACATGACTCATATATGCAAGTGTAATCATCGCTATGGTAGATAAAAGATAAGCACGTGAGGAGCGTTCATAAGCTACAACAAAAATTAAAAGAATCCATGGGTTGAATAAAAAAGCGTTCTCCATAAGTATAAAACCACAGCCTAATAATGGTAATATCACCATATCAATCAAAGAATAATCATGGACTTGCCCTTTGATCTTGATATCTTTTTTTACTAATTCCACATTAATCATCTCCTTGCCGTTATAACATAACAAAAAAAAGGAGCTTTTTTTGTCGCTCCTTGTCATTATTATTTTGTATTAGGTAATGAGAAAATAACCGTTCCTTTAGTTATATCAACATCCTCATCTTGATCGATTTTTGTATATTTACCATGACCATCATTATCAAGCTCGTCATAATCTTCAACAATCCGTTCCATTCTTTCCTTTAAATCACGATTTTCATTATACATATTAACTAATTTAAATGATAATAATGAAAAGGAAAGAAGCGAGCAAAGAAAAAAGATGCCGAGAGCGTAACTAATCAGACGTTTGTTTTTGGCTTCGCTTTTCATTGGTCTTCCTCCTTTTGCTTCGTGATATTTTCATTATATCATAAAATCTTTTTAATCGTTTTTGAAAAGGTAGGAAAATACATTTTTTTGCCCTAATAGCTACTCTTTCTAAATATAAGTTAATATATATAGCATAATACTTTTCATAAACACAAAAGCCAATAAAGATAGCTAAAAGAAAATGAATATGTAATTGACACTCACATGTATAAACTAAAAAACGAAAGTATATATAAGCATAAACAAGAAAAAGAGGTATTTCTAATATCAATCTTTTTATTTTGCCATGCCAAGCATAAAAAAGACGATTAAAGCCACTATAAAACGCTAAAAGAAACATGGTAATAACTATCAATCCTAAAAAAGTACGTATTTGGACTAATAACGACATGTCTATTTAAAGAGTTTTTTAAAAAAACTTTCTTTATCGGCCTCTTTTTCTTTTTTGATATAAGATAAAGAATCTATTCTTCCTTGAATAGTTAGGGTGCCTTTATCCATATCCATTAATCCTAAACTCAAATTCGCACCTTTAATATTTAAATACCCTAATTCTGTTTCTACTAAAAATTCATTTTGGTTAAAACTATCGAGTTTAATAACACCATTTAAATCAACACTTTCACGATTATTAATTAATAATTGATATTTTTTATCATCCATAAAAAAACCTCCCTATTCAAATTATGAAGGAAGGTTAGAATTTAGCACTTTTATGGATATTATTTCATACATTTCGGAAGCATTGTTTTTTAAAGCTGTATCCATAATATTTGTAATACGAACAGTAACTTCTTTCGCTCCTAAATGCAATACTAAAATATCTCCTACTTGTATTTCTTTTGACGGTTTCGCTATTTGTCCATTTACAAGGACACGCTCATGATCGATTACTTCTTTAGCCACCGTTCGTCTTTTAATTAAACGCGAGACTTTTAAAAACTTATCTAATCGCATATTTGGCCTCCCACCTTTTTTATTTTATCAAACTTTTAAAACCATAGTTAATAAATTCCGAAAAGCATTAATAATCTTTATCATATCTTCAGTTAAGGAATTGTCATAAATAACAATTAATCCACCGAGAATCTCGCTATTAAAAGCAATTGGAAACATCGTAAAATGATACTTTTTAGGTTCTGCAACTATTTCTTCGTTAACCCCTATGTAATTCTTCCTTGCAAATAGCTTTTGATATAAGCGATCGCTTATTTCTTGACCGACTTTTAATAATTCATCTTCGCTATTTCCATTTGTAAAGATAATACCGTCACGAACCATAATCACGCTAGTGCGTATTTCTTTAGATAAAGAAGTCACAATATTATTTAATAAATCATAATTAGGAATAAAAGAATTATATTTTTGAATTTCAATTATTCCTTCTTGATTAACCCCAATAGTCAAGCGATCGCCTTCATTAATACGTAAATGAGAACGAATACCTTTCGGAATAACAATCCGTCCTAATTCATCTATTCTGCGTATTGATTCCATTTGCTTCATTGCTAAACACCTCATTTTTTATTATGAGACGTTTTTTAATTATTCATGATAAGGAGAAAGTATTTCCATCACACGTGGTAGGAAATGCACAAATTTTTCAATCCATTCACCTTTTTTATAGAAAACGATGACAATTCTTTTATCATTAAATGACACTTTAATAGTCGATAAATAATCAGAAAGGCCTCGGAATAGTTTCATTCCAATACCATTAATCAATGAATAATGGGCACTGATTGTTAAACTAACACATTGCTTATCTTCGTTATAGTCTTCAAAATAATCCGTTTCTAAATACATATCGACTTTCTTTTTTAAGAATAAACGCATGACTTCTAATGGTATTTTGCCATATATATCACGTGTTTTTTTCTCAAGTTTATCTAACTCTTCAATCGAAGACACGCTATCGATTTCTTGATAAAGAACTATTTTATCGCCTAGTGTGGCATATTCATCAGGAATATAAGCATCAATCATCAAAGTTTTCGAAGGTTTGACTTCTTCAAAAAGATTAGTCTCAGGCTTTTTATTATGCATGGCTTCATTCAATAATTTCATATACATATCAATCCCAACTGTATCAATAAAGCCCGCTTGTTCAGCACCTAATATATCACCAGCACCACGAATCATTAAATCCCGTTGCGCAATACGATATCCACTTCCTAATTCCGTAAATTCTTGAATGGCTTTTAATCGTTTTTCAGCGTCTTCTGTCAATTCTTTTTCAGGTTTAAACATTAAGTAAGCATAAGCGACACGACTCCCACGACCGACCCGTCCTTTAATTTGATAAAGTTGTGATAGACCAAAGTGATCAGCACCTTCAATAATCATCATATTCGCATTAGCGATATCAATACCAATTTCAATAATTGAAGTACAAACCAAGACATCAATTTCCCCTCGATAAAATTGCATCATGACATCTTCAATATCATCTTTTTCCATTTGACCATGAACGACTGCAACATGGGCGTTAGGAATCATATTTTGTATTTTTTGTGCCCGTGAATAAATAGTATTAACATGATTATGCAAATAGAACACTTGCCCTTTTCGAGCCAATTCCCGTTCAATTAATTCACGAACAACACTTTCTTTTTGCGGAATAACATATGTTTGTATCGGCATTCGATTAATCGGAGCCGTATTCAATTGTGATACTTGCCGAATGCCTAATAATGACATTTGCAAAGTACGAGGAATCGGTGTTGCTGTCAATGTTAAAACATCAACATTCTGTTTCATCTTTTTAATAACTTCTTTTTGACGTACACCAAATCGTTGTTCTTCATCAACAACTAATAATCCTAAATCAAAGAATTTAACATTTTTCGAAAGAAGGCGATGCGTACCAATTATTAAATGAACATCCCCGTTAGCGATTTTGCTAATATATTCCTGTTGCTTTTTATAAGGAACAAGGCGTGATAAAATAGCAATTTTTATACCAAATGGTCCAAAACGCTCCAAAGCTCTTTCATAATGTTGCCGCGCTAAAAGGGTTGTTGGACATAAAATTGCAACCTGTTTACCGCTTAAAATGGCTTTAAAAGCGGCACGAAAAGCAATTTCCGTCTTACCAAATCCCACATCCCCACAAAGTAGACGATCCATTGGTTTAGGCTTTTCCATATCCTCTTTTATTTCGATTAAAGAACGTACTTGATCTTTGGTTAATTCATACGGGAATTGATTTTCAAAAGTTCTTTGTAATTCATCATCTTCATTAAAAGCAAAGCCCGAAATAGAACTTCTTTCCGCATATAACTGAATAAGACCTTCGGCAATATCGTTGACACGATCCCGTATTTTTCTTTTAGTTTTTTCCCATTCAGTAGAGCCTAATCGATTTATTTTAGGACGTGCTCCTTCTTTACAAGAATATTTACGCACTAGTTTAAAATGTTCTAACGGAACATAAAGGACATCTTTTCCTGCATATTGAATATGTAAATAATCACGATGTACATTGTCCACCACTAAAGTTTTAATACCTAAAAATTGTCCGATACCATTCTCTTCGTGAACAACATAATCACCGGGATTTAATTCTTCAAACGATTTAATGATTGTAGCTTCTTTATATCGACTCAAGAAACGCGACACGCGATTATGATAACCAAACAATTCATGACTTGATAAAACGGCAATCTTTTCTTCTATTAATTCAAATCCCGTTTCAATATTCTCCACTAATAAACCAATTTTACACTTAGGAAGATGGTCACTTATTTCTTCATATTCATATTCCATATCTTTCAATAACTCCGCAATCGCAGTCAATTGTTGACGAGTGGATAAAGCAATGATTATTTTTTTATTAGTGTTGTAATATGATTCTATTAAACTACGCGCATTCTGATAAGAAAAATCACCAACAATCGAACGAATTTTAAACTGTAAATCGCTTTGACCATTAAGAAATGATGATATTTTAATAATATGAATTGGGCGCATCAATAAAGCATGGAAATCGTGATAATTAATAATACCCTTAACCAATTCCCCTTCATTCTGTATTTCTAAAAAATAATTAGCTTCTTCTTCTTGAAGCATGGAAATCGTGTCTAAACATTTTTCATAATTTACGACAACAATGGTATTATTTTTAGCATAATCTAAAATACTAAAATGCTCATTTTGTAACATCCCATAATATTGATAAAGGGTTGGTGATACATCATTATTTTTTAAATCATTAATTACTTTTGTTATTTTAATACTTAATCTTTCTTTAGCCTCTAGACGAAGCCCTTTTTGACTTTCTAATAAGCATTTGGTTAGTTTTTGCTCAATTTGTTCTTTTTCAACACTAGTAAAAATAATATCTGTCGCAGGCAGAATCGACACTTTATCAATAAGAGCAATAGATTCTTGTGTGGCAATATCAAAATATCGAATGCTTTCAATTTCATCATCAAAGAATTCGATACGAATCGGTTTTTCACTATTAACGCTATAAATATCTAAAATATCACCACGTATGGCGAATTGGAAACTATGGTCAATCTTATTCACGCGATGATATCCCATCTTAATCAACGATAATTCAACTTCTTTTAAAGAATAAGTACCACCTTTATTAAAATTCAATGAATAGTCTTTAAATAAAGTAGGGCTTGGTAAAAACCTTGTCAAAGATGAAATATGTGTAATAATAACTTTTTGATTATCATTCAAGGCTTCATTCATCACAAAAAGGCGTTGTGCGAGCATTTCTTTTGAGGCAGAAACCGCCTCAACACGAAGCATTTCATCAACAGGGAAAAATAAACAATTCTCCTCTCCGATATAATTTGATAAACTATCATATATTTTTTGAGCACTATATAAATTACTAGCAACAATTGTATATGCTTGTTTTTTCTTTAAGTATGCGCTAGCGATTAAGATACTTGATCCTTCTTCATCAACGACAAAAGAGCTTTCATTATTACTGAAAGCTTCAACAATTTTATTGTTTTTCAATAATTGAAAAAGAAAATCCATTTTTCCCAACTTTTATAAAATCAATAAAAAAGATTTTATAGCGCTCCTTCCTATTTTAATTATATTTTGACATCGCATGATGGAAATCTTGCTTAATAATAAGTGTTAAGGCCTCAACCACTTTATTAATCGCTTCATCAATTAGTTTTTGATCATCTTTAGATGGTTTCCCTAAAACATAATCGATAACATTGTATTGGGGTTCGCCAATACCAATCCGAATTCTTTTAATTTGATCACTTTTCATCATTTCAATGATATTCTGCATACCTTTATGCCCACCACTAGAGCCTTTTTCACGAAGCCTAATTTTGCCTGGAGGTAAAGCCATTTCATCGTAAATAACAATAATATCATCACAAGATATTTTAAAATAATCGCAAATATTACGAACCGCATTCCCGGATAAATTCATAAAAGTCAAAGGCTTAAGTAAGAGATAATCGTCATCTTCTAATCGTAAGCGACCATAGACACCTTTAAAATCTTCTTTATCAATATCGATTTGCATTTTCGATGCAAAAGCATCTAAAGCCATAAAGCCCATGTTATGTCTTGTTTTTTCATATTCTTTACCAGGATTTCCTAAACCAACAATTAATTTCACGACTATATTCTCCTTAATCTGTGCATATTATAACATATAAAGAATAAAATTATAAAGGAGGGCCTATGAAAAACAAAGACATTATTTATTATGCAATTATCCTCCTTGCTCTAACGCTTGTTAATCAAATGTTTTCTAGCTACAATTATGCTTATTATGTTGATGAAGCCGCTTTAATTACACTTCAACAAGCTAGTTTTGCAAAAATTATTTTTCTCATTTTTGATGGTCTTAATGACCTTCTATTTGGATATTTATCAGATAAGTTTTCCTTTAAAAATGGTAAAAGAAAAACATGGCTAATCTTTGGTCTCCCCCTTTTAAGTGCTTCCTTCTTTTTTACTTTTTTTGTCGATAATGAAATGGCCTTCTCTTCTTTTCATTTTTTCTTATACTATATCTTCATCACCACTATGTTTGATAATTTTTCATCTTTGATGTATGTCAATTATAATGCTTTATTCCCCATTCTTTTTCAAACCGATGAACTGCGGGCTAAAGCTTCTACATGGAAACATTTGTTTGAAATAATTGGAACCGGAATCGTTTTATTATCCGCTCCTATATTAAAAGAGCACTTTGGTTACCTTAAAACCTGCCTTATATATTCTTTAATTATGATTGGATTAATGACTGTTTCTTTAATGAATATCAAAGAACCTAATTATTATAAAAATGAAAATGTATATGAAGCAAAATTTACTTTTAAAGAAACATGGACTGCCGTTTTTGATAATAAACCTTTTATTTGGTATTTAATATCGACCGCCTCTTTTTTAACCATTCTCGGTACCCTTATTACCATTCTACCTTTTTTAGTAAAATATACGATGAAAATTACTAGCGTCCAACAGATTATTGTGACCGCGATCGCCTTTATGGTGATTATCATATCCTTAAAAGGATGGAATTATATTATTAATAAAAAGGGCCATCGTTTTGCTTATCAATGGTCCTTTGCCTTACTTCCATTAGCTATTTTTCTATTATCTTGTACTTTTAACTTTATATCCACCATCATCATGATTATCTTAGCTCTTCCTTTAGTAGGAGGATTATTAATTACTCCTGATTTATTAATGGCCGATATAATTGATGATGATTATCATCATTATCATGTCCGAAGAGAAGCAGCTTTAATGTCGATATCAAGTTTTGTCCGAAGATTATCTCTCATTATCGCCGCGATAACGCTAATGCTGATTTCTTCATTTGGAGGATATCAAGATGGGAGTAATCCTGGAAGTAATCCGGAAATAACCTTCCGTCTTATTAGCATGATATTTTTACCATTTATTGCATTTATTGGTACCATATCAAGCCAAATTTATTTACGTCTTAGCGCGGCTCAAAAGTAACACAAACAGGTCCTTGAGCTTGACTATCAATGCGAACATGGCTTTGATGACACTGTCCAGTTTCTTGAAAACGGCATGCCGTATTAGCGCATTGTACAGGATGACCATCGAAAGATGAAGCCAAACACATATCTTGAGCATATTCAAATTCAAAGGCGGCTAAATCTTTATTATGTTCGTTTTTTTCACGATATGATTGGCAATAAGCATCTAAGCCTATTTTAATAGAATCAAGAACACAATGCGTGCAATGATTAGATGCACACCCTTTTTCATAACATCGTAAATGGGGCATTAATGACACTCCTTTCTACAAACTAGTATTTGTTCTTCCTAGTTTTTTTATTCTTATTATTTGTTTATAATAAAAAAGAAAAGAGGATAAACAAATGGCTTGGGAAATTGCTTTTTTAGAATGGATTAATAAATGGTTGCATGCGTCTGATTTTATCAATAAAATCATAAAATATTTTTCCGTCACCAATGATATCGGTTTGCTATGGATTGTTTTTGGTATTGTTTTAATTTGTATCAAGAAATATCGAAAAATTGGAATTGTGATGTTGGTATCACTATTGGTCGGATTTATCATTAATGACTTAATACTCAAAAAGATTATTATGCGTATGCGTCCTTATGAAAAGAGCGCTTCTTTAGCGGAATTTGTCAATTCTTTATTTGTTTATAATACTTCTTTAAGCAAAGTCGCTAATAAACTTATTGGCGGCTTGTTACCAGGAGGTAGTTCTTTCCCCTCTGGACACACTTGTACTTCTTTTAATTGTGCTTGTTTTCTCTTCATGACTAAGGAAAAGAAACTATACGTTCCCGCCTTTATCACCGCGATACTGATGGGTTTAAGCCGTCTTTTCTTGTGTGTACATTATCCTACTGATGTATTATCGGCAATGATTCTTGGTGGAGTAATTGGTATATTAATGCATCATCTTTTAAAGAAGCTATTTCATCTTAACTTAGGTGGTGAGCCTGAATGCGCTTAGATTTTTATTTGTCTCATGCCGGATTAGGCACACGAAAAGAGGTTAAAAGTCTTATTAAAAAGGGTTCTGTACGTATTAATAATGAAGTGGTTAATACTCCCATTGCCATTGATGAAAATAATGATCAAGTATTTGTAAATGATACCTTGATTGAATACCAAGAATTCCAATATTTCTTATTAAATAAACCAAGTGGCTATGTTTCAGCCTCTACTGATAATAAATATCCCACTGTTTTACAATTAATTCATGAACCTTATCGGAATTTATCAATCGTGGGAAGATTAGATTTAGACACTACCGGAGTATTAATTATTACCAACAATGGAAAATTAAATCACTTTTTATTATCGCCTATTTCACACGTTGAAAAAGAATATGAAGTCACCGTTGATTATCCTTTAAAAGAAGCTTTAATTAGTGAATTTAAAAAAGGTGTTATTCTTGATGATAATTATCATTCTTTACCTTCTGAATTAACCATTGTTGATGATTATCATGCCCGTGTCATCTTACATGAAGGCAAGTATCATCAAGTCAAAAGGATGTTTGCGGCTTTTGGTTATCATGTTATATCTTTACATCGTTCGCGCATGGATCAAATCACTCTTGGGGATTTACCTAACGGACAATATCGAGCCTTAACTAAAGAAGAAATCAATTCTTTATTAAAGCATATGCGATAATTTGTCATATTTTGAAAAAAAACTTGTCTATAAAATTATAATTTGCTATCATTTAGAAAAGAGAAGGTATTTAAAAAATGAATAAAGATATTAAAAAATTTGCTGATCATTATGCTTTAAATTCGATTAGCAAAACAAATTTTTATGGCGTAATAAAGGAATATGAAGTTAATTTATACTTTTCTATATTTAACGCTACAACACCATTACAATTAATTTTCACTTGCGTATTAGACAATCAAATTAAAGAGCAGTTAAATGCTTATATTTCTAATTGTCCAAATAAATTAACACGCATTGAGTTTACTTCCTATGGATTTATTATTAATACCAATGGTTTTACTGTTAAAAAAGCGGTTAATGATTTATATAAAGTTACCGATGATATTGTTTCTATTTTATCATCTAATAACGTTATTGGTTTTGATCATTGCCCGTTCACATCACTTGAATTAACCGATGAAAACAGTTGCTATATCATCAAAGACAATAGCCAAATAAGAGTCCATAAAGATTATGCCGAAGAGCATCAAACTAGAGTCAAAGAAGAAAAAGAAAAATTTGTCGCTTCTCCCAATAATTATCTTAAAGGTTTTTGCGGTGCTTTAATTGGCGCAGTAGTTGGAGCATTTTTATCAATTATTTTGTATCTTGTAGGTTATGTTTCCGCCTGGTGTTCTATTATTGCGGCAGTTCTTGGTTATTATTTATATAAAAAAATGGGTGGCAAATCAAATTACATGTCCATTATCATTATCGCCGCAACAACATTAATTATGATGTTGCTTGTCACATTTATTGTGTATATTATAAGCGCTAATAATATCCTAGTTAATACATCTGGTTATGATCAAAGAGGATTTGAAGCCTTTAAGTTCTTGATGAATTATGATGGCCCCATTATCGAAGGCTCAAGCGTGACATTTAAATCACTATTTGTTAGAGATATGGTATTAAGCGGATTCTTCTCCATTCTCGGTATTGCAATATCCGCTATCGACATTGTTCGTCGTATAAAAACTGAACGTCCAAGATAAAATAGTTAAAAGGTGCAGAAAGGTAGTTTTTCATAAGAACAACAAAATTAATTCAAGAGAAACTACCGATTAAGAGTTATCAAGATAAGAAAAATGCAACATTGACGAAAATCTTTGTTGGTTTTTTTATGTTTTCGTTTCATAAAACGGTGTCATAAATAATAGAGATTTAAGACAATTAATGCTTACTGCATAAAGCCGAATATTAATTCATAAAAAAGTACAGTATTTCTGATATGGTTAAAGTAACTAACCTAAAACAAATGCGATATATAATCAATCAATTTGAAACTGATACAGTTTATGCATCAATTGATTTCGTTGATATCTCGAATATGACAAAAATAAATGCTTATTTAGAGCGTTTTGTTGACGAATGTCTTTTTGCGACATTGACGATACTTTTCGTACAAAACATTTAAAGCACTCAGTAAAAATAAAATTGACGACACAATAATAAACCATTTAAACAAATAACTTAAAGCAAAAAAAATAGGAGTTATGTTTTAATAAGCCAAGATAATAGCCACTTAGATATACGAAGATATCAAACTTATTTGCAAAAGATTAACATATACGTAATATTGCTAAAATAAACGAAAACGATAATAAGAAACTTTCCCATAATACTGCCGCTAAAATGGGTATGACTGATGCCATTATAAAGAAAGGGTTTGGGATGTGCTATATATTGGATTATTATTTTATCGCTGTTCACAAAAAAACAATATCACCTAAAAAGCGCAGAAAGACTTCTTTTTTATTATTGAGTTTTTGTAAACAAAAAAAAATCGGAATCATGTCATATTTTTTTGATATATTTCCGTACTTTATCGATTATTTTTTATATTGTTCCGAAAAAAGCTTATAATATTGTTGTAGTAAAGGAAAAAGGAGAAGTATTATGTCAAATTATATATCGGTTAAAGAATTGGCTGAGAAATGGATTATATCTGAAAGGCGCATATCTTCTCTATGCAGCAAAGGAAAAATAAAAGGTGCAATAAAAAAAGGAAAGAAATGGCTTATTCCCGATGATGTTACTAAACCCGTTGATGGTCGTATTAAATCAGGTGCTTATAAAAAAGATACAATAAAAAGACGGCCTCTTCCTATTGGCATCTCTGATTATCGTATTGCCTCTTCTGAATATTATTATGTCGATAAAACAATGATGATAAAAGACTTTATTGATGAAAGACCAATGGTAACACTTTTTACACGTCCACGTCGTTTTGGAAAAACATTAAATATGGATATGCTCAAAACTTTCTTTGAAAAAAGTGAAGAAGATACATCTATCTATTTTAAAACCAAAAAAATATGGAATTGTGGTAAAAAATATCGTGATTATCAAGGAAAATATCCTGTTATTTTTATTAGCTTTAAAGACATAAAATTTAATACATGGGACGAAACCTTTGCTGCTATAAAAGATATTTTTGCAAAAGAAGCGTCCAGGCATATTGAATTAAAATCATCAAAAAAATGTAACGAATATGAAAAAAATAAATTTAACAAATTACTATCCGGAAATACCAATGAAGTGGAATTAGCTAATGCTCTTCTTGATTTATCAAGCATGCTACACTCTTATTACGATATTGCCCCTATCATTATCATTGATGAGTATGACGTTCCAATTCAACAAGGTTATTTTATGAATTATTATGATAAGGTCATTCTTTTTATGCGCAATCTCTTTTCAGGAGGATTCAAAGACAATAAGCATTTATCATTTGGTTTTTTAACCGGTATTCTGCGCGTTGCTAAAGAAAGTATTTTTAGCGGACTAAACAATTTAACCATTCGTTCTATTTTGGATAATAAATACAGTACATATTTCGGTTTCACTCCAGATGAAATCAAGGAAATGGCAAAGTATTATGGCGTTTCAGATAAATACGATGAAATATGTGAGTGGTATGATGGTTATCGTTTTGGAAAAACAGATATATTTAATCCCTGGTCAGTTATTAATTACTTTAGCAATGAATGTGAGCCCCGTGCATTTTGGCAATCAACAAGGAGTAACGATATTATTAGTGAAGTGATAGGAGAAGCCGATAAAGAGATTTATGAAAAACTCACCTCTTTAGTTAATGGTCAAACATTTGTTACCTATATTGATACAGATGTTATTTACCCACAAATAAAAAATAATCCCACCACAATCTATAGTTTTCTTTTAGTAACCGGTTATTTAAAAAATTTAAATGCCACCCCCTCGTTTAATGGTGATTTTATGTGTGAAGTTGCTTTGCCAAATAAAGAAATTGCTTTTGTTTATCATAAGGAAATACTACAAAAAATGGAAAGTATTATTCCGCAACCAACAGCCATTTCAATACAAGAAGCAATATTTACAGGGGACAAAGAAAAACTACAAAAATATCTCCAATTATTACTCATGCAGTCTATCAGTTGCTTTGATACTTATGGTGAAAACTTTTATCATGGTTTCACCCTTGGTTTATGCGCTTTACTTGGCGGTTTCTTTGTTTCTTCCAATAAAGAATCCGGCGATGGTCGATATGATATTCAATTAAAACCAATAAAACAAAATCTTCCCGGAATAATAATTGAAATAAAAGCAGTTCGTAATTGTAGCGATGTCCAACTAAAAGACTTATCGGAAAAAGCTCTTAAGCAAATAATAAATAAGAACTATGATGCAGAATTAAAAGCAAGCGGTGTGAAAACTATTTATCGATACGGTGTCGCTTTTTGTGGAAAACGAGTAGCCGTAACTATTGGTTAAAGCCTTTATTATAAACTTTGAATAAGTCCATGATTTTATTTTTCTATGTTAATAAACATAAGAATAGATTTATCGGACTTATTTTTTTTTATTTTGTTATCCAATTTTTCTTGACATTAATTTATTATCGTTTTAAGATATTCATTGACTAAAAAGTCAACGATAAGTGAGGTGTCAAACGTGCCACGATCTAACGAGCAATATCAAGAAATTAAAGATAGCCGCAAACAAGATATTTTCAATGCTGCCTTGCCTCTATTTGCTATTCAAGGTTATGACGCTGTAAGTATTGATCATATTGTTAAAACTTGTGGGTGCTCCCATGGCTTATTCTATCATTATTTCAAATCTAAAAATGATCTTTTTCAAGCGATGATGGAAGAATCAAAAAATGCTTCAAAAAGATGTTATCCTCGGGAGTGGTTAAATGATAGTAATCCTGTCGAAGCTTTGCATCATTTCGTCGATCACATCATTTATTTATTAAGGAATGACGAAGATAATTGTTATTATATGTACTTTTATCTCACTGGTCATTTTCAAAAAACTCTTCCTAAGCCACCAAAACATGCTCCTAAACATAAACATTTCCCACAAATAATTGAAGAAATGATTATTATTGGGCAAAATGAGAACACTTTCTTAAATGGTAATCCTAAAGAAATGGTGCAAACATTTATGGCTTTATTAAGAGGCTTATTTTACGAACGGTTGCAATTAGGAATAAAAAAATTCCATTGCCCGCAAAAAAAATTATTACTAAGATTCTTAATTAAAGAAGAATACTTATAAAAAAGGAGGAAAAATTTATGTGGAAAAAAATTAAATTAATTTTAAAAAGCGTACGCGAGTATAAAGTTCCTGCTTTGTTAACACCTTTATTTATGGTTGGTGAAGCGGGAATGGAATGTGCTTTACCATTCGTAATGTCAATGTTTGTTGATAAAATCGAAGATGTCACGAGTAATACCGCCTCATTTAGTAGTTTATGGATATACATTATTCTTCTAGTTGTGATGGCTTTATTCTCTCTTGCTTGCGGTATTCTTGGAGGTCGCTTTGCCGCGATTGCCTCCACAGGATTTGCTCGTAACTTACGTAGTGATTTAAATAAAAAGTTGCAATCTTTTTCATTTGAGAATATCGATAAATTCTCTTCATCAACTTTAGTGACAATTATGACCACTGATGTTACCAATACTCAACAATCTTTTCAAATGTGCATTCGTATTGTTATAAGGGCACCTCTAATGCTTTTATTCTCAATTATTATGGGCTTTGTTAGTGGTGGTAAAATGGCTTGGATATTTATTGTCATTATTCCTTTTGTCGCCTTCGGGCTCTTATTATTAATGAAATTATCAATGCCCATATTCAAAAAAGTCTTTAAACGCTACGACGCCTTAAATGAATCAGTACAAGAAAACATTTCTGGTATCCGCGTAGTAAAATCATATGTCCGTGAAGGATTTGAACAACAAAAATTCAACGCCGCTAGCGACAATCTCACCAAAGATTTTATTAAAGCGGAAAAGATATTAGCTTTTAATAATCCTATTATGAATTTCGCTATTCATTTATCAAATATTTTAGTATGTTTCTTCGGTACACAGTTGATATATAAAACTGCTAATCTTGAAACAAATGGAGAAAATATAAAGATTATATGGGGAGAATTATCTATTGGTCAATTCTCTTCCTTATTAACATATGGAGTGCAAATATTGATGGCTTTAATGATGATTTCGATGATTATTGTCATGTTATCAATGTCCCTAGAATGTATTAGTCGTATCTCTTCTGTTTTAGAAGAAGAACCGACTATTACTAACCCAAGTAATCCTATATACGCTCTCGAAGATGGCTCTGTTTATTTTAAAGATGTCAAATTTAAATATAAGAAAAGTGCTCAAAAATACACATTAGAAAATATTAATATCCATATTGAAAGTGGACAATTTATCGGTATTATTGGTGCGACTGGATCTGGCAAAACATCACTAGTCAATCTTATTTCACGATTATACGATATTACTGAAGGCGAATTATTAGTTGGAGGCCATTCCGTCAAAGAATATGACTTAGATACATTAAGAAATAATGTCGCTGTAGTCTTACAAAAAAACGTTCTCTTTTCCGGCACTATCGAAGAAAATCTCCGCTGGGGTGATTTGCATGCCTCCCATGAAGAAATTGAACATGCCGCTCATATTGCTCAAGCCGATGACTTTATTAAATCATTCCCTGATGGCTATCAAACCTATATTGAACAAGGTGGGACAAATGTCTCCGGTGGACAAAAACAACGTCTTTGTATAGCTCGAGCGATATTGAAAAAACCAAAAATTCTTATTTTAGATGACTCAACCTCTGCTGTCGACACCAAGACTGATAAATTAATTAGAATTGGTCTTAAAGAAAAAATTCCCAACACTACCAAAATTATTATTGCGCAACGTATTTCATCGATTGAAGATGCTGATCAAATTATCGTTTTAGATAATGGGCATATCGATCAAATTGGTACTCATGAACAGTTGTTAGCGACCAATGCGATCTATCAAGAAATCTATTACACCCAAAATCGCAAAGGAGGTAAATAATTATGGCTCGTATGCAAAATCCAAAATCTCATGGAAAAGCCAAAAAAGGTACTTTAAAACGCTTAATTAAGATTTTATTTAAAGAGTACAAATGGCAAATGATTTTAACCTTTATTTGCTTGTTATTTGCATCTATTAGCAATATTGCTTCCTCAGTTTTTGTTGAAAAAATTACTAGCATATTAGAAGGTTTAATCAAACAATATGGCGGAATAGCTACTAATATAAGACCCGGCTTATGGGAAGTTGGCCAAGAATTAAAGAATGCCTTATTACTAATGGCTGGTATCTATATTATTGGTTTGTTATCATCCTTTGGATGGAACTATATCATGGCTATCACCACTCAAAAATTTCTAAACTATATTCGTAAAGAAATGTTTGACCATATGGAAACCTTACCCATCAAATATTTCGATACCCACGCTCATGGTGATATTATGTCAATATATACAAACGATACAGATACGATTAGACAATTAGTCAGTCAATCAATTCCAATGATATTCCAAACATCATTCACCATTATTGCCTTATTAATTGTTATGCTTAGCTTTAGCGTGATATTGACCGCAATTGTCATTTTGGGCGCTGTCTTAATGGTCTTGAATGCCAAAGTGACTGGTGGAAAATCAGCCAAATACTTTGTCAAACAACAAAAAGCTCTTGGTAAAGTAGAAGGTTATATCGAAGAATCAATCAATGGATTGAAAGTTATTAAAGTATTCTGTCATGAACAAAAATCTATTGAAGAATTTGACGCCATAAATGATGACTTATGTCATGTCGCAACAGAAGGCAACATTAACGGAAACATTCTTGGTCCGATAACCGGTAATATTGGTAACTTACTATATGTCATATTAGCGGTCGTCGGTAGCGTATTATTAATTAATAAAGTTCCTAATTTAACCATTACTGGTGTCAATGAAATATCCTACTCCGTTATCATTTCTTTCTTGATGATGTCAAGAATGTTCTCAAATAATATTAACAATCTTTCTCAACAATTAACCTTTATTGTTATGGGTTTAGCCGGTGCTTCACGAATCTTTGAATTAATGGATGAACAAAGTGAAGTAGATGATGGGTATGTAACTCTTGTTAATATTGAATATAATGAAGATGGAACATTTATAGAAACTGACAAAAGAACACGATTCTATGCTTGGAAACATCCACATAATGATGGAACAATTTCATATACCGAACTCAAGGGTGACATAGTTTTAACTGAAGTTGATTTTGGTTACGTTCCTGAAAAAATTGTTTTACACGATGTCTCTATTTATGCTCATCCCGGTCAACAAATAGCCTTTGTGGGGGCAACCGGTGCCGGCAAAACAACAATTACTAATCTTATTAACCGCTTTTACGATATTGCTGATGGTAAAATCCGTTATGACGGAATTAACATTAACAAAATAAAGAAAGCTGACTTACGACGTTCTCTTGGTATCGTCTTACAAGACACAAGTCTTTTCACCGGTACCGTTATGGACAATATTCGTTATGGAAGATTAGACGCTAGTGATGAAGAAGTATATGAAGCAGCACGTATTGCTAATGCATATGATTTTATTACTCGACTTCCTGAGGGCTTTAACACCATGCTAAGTGGTGATGGGGCTAATCTATCCCAAGGTCAACGTCAATTATTATCTATTGCACGAGCTGCTGTAGCTGATGCTCCAGTTATGATTCTTGACGAAGCTACTTCAAGTATCGATACACGCACTGAAAGAATGGTCCAAAAAGGTACTGATCAATTGATGAAAGGACGAACAGTCTTTGTGATTGCTCACCGTTTATCAACCATTCAAAACAGTGACGCCATTATGGTACTCGACCATGGTCGTATTATTGAACGTGGATCTCATGATGAATTAATTGAAGCTAAAGGTACCTATTATCAGTTATATACTGGTGCCTTTGAATTAGAATAATAACAAATAATAGGCACTTTAACTTCTGGAGTGAGTTAAAGTGGTCGTAAAATATAAAACCCCAAAATCTAGGATGGTGTATTCTTATAGTACATCATCCTTTCTTTTTGTAAATTAAATCAACATGATTCTAGCTAGGAATCTTTTGAATTTTTTATATCCATAATAAACATTAATAATTCTTTGAATGTTTTAATTGTTGCCTTATGCGATTGCATTGTTAAACTTTTTTTTCAGTTTGGTTTCATGAAATGCTTTTCGATTGATCCTTCAAATAGACATATATTCTTTGAACATCTTTCTTCAACTTCATATATAATTCCCTCATCAATTTCAACAGTATTAATAATCTTATTTACAAAATTGGAACTATCGAAACCAAATCTTGCAAGCAATGTGTTAAAATCCATGCGAAAAGACCTCCTTAATAATTGGATTTGACACCTAAATTATAAGAGATCTTTTATCTTGAAGTTTAATATCTATAACTTTTAGAGTGGTTGACTTAATTTCGCTAGCCACCCCAGAAGTTAAAGAGCCTAATAATAGAGCCGCCTAATCTAAATCGACTCTTTTATATTTCACTTAGACAAAAAATCTAAGTGTTTTTTTATTTTTTCAAAAATTTGTTTAAAAATCTCTTGAC
>CAZJKC010000022.1:0-25740 GCA_964546565.1 uncultured Staphylococcaceae bacterium
ACTTATTACTTCTTCAGCCAATCAAGAATACCCCGAAGCTATGGAAGCTTTATATGATACGTATAGCGATGGCTATAAAGTAAGTATTAATTATCAAGAGGCATTAAAGTGGGCCCAAAAGTTAACTGATTATTGTATCAAAAAATATGGCGAAGAAAATGAACAAACTATTGTTTGGCTCAATAATCTAGGAGTAGCTTATTTAAACCTTAGAAATAAAGAAGATTGTGAAAAAGGATTAGAATTATTAACAAGATGCTACCATATATATTGTGATAAATTAGGAGAGAAAAATCCTAATACTTTAGCGACATTAAGCAATTTAGCAACTACTTATAGCAATTTAGGGGATTACCAGAAGGCTATCGAATTAAATATCAAATGTTATGACTTACAACGTGAAGTATTAGGGGAAACCCATTCTGATACCTTAACCACACTTAATAATTTAGCGTATTCTTATAGTTGTATAAGATATTTCCAAAATAGTTTAGAATATTGTAATAAATGCTATGATTTGTATTGTAAAGTGTTCGGTGAAAAGCATCCTCGCACTTTAATTGCCCTTAATAATTTAGCTGCTACTTATAATGATTTAGGGGATTACCAAAAAGCCTTAGAATTGAATGAAAAATGTTATGCACTAAGATGTGAAGTGTTAGGTGAAAAACATCATGATACTTTAACTTCACTTAATAATTTAGCCGAAACATATCGGAAAATACGGGATTATGACACTTCGATAAAATTGCATACCAAATGCTATGAACTTTGTTGCAAAATATTAGGAGAAAGACATCCTGATGCTTTATCATCACTTAGTAATCTCGCACAAGTTTATAATGATCTTGAAGATTATCAAAAAGCATTAGAACTTATTATTAAATGCTATGATTTACGTTGTGAAGTATTAGGGGAAAAACATCCTCAAACTTTATATTCCCTTAACACTCTAGGAACATGTTATTCTAAATTAGGCAATCATACTGAGGCTATCAATTTATTACTATCTTGCCATAAGTTGCAATGTGAAGTATTAGGAGAAAAAAATAGCTCAACACTTATCACTCTCAGTAATTTAGGGATTGCTTATAATAGGTTTGGTGACCACGAAAGCGCTATAAACGTAAGCATTACATGTTATAATTTATTTAAAGAAACATTGGGCGAAGAACATCCTGATACTTTACAAACACTCAATAATATTGCTAGTTTCTATTATCGACAAGGCCATTATGATATCTCTATCAAACTATTTTCTAGTTGTTATGAATCAAGTGTTAAAGTTCTTGGAGAAAAGAATCCGTCGGTTATATCTTTGGCAAACTATTTGGCTCTTAATTACGCTAAATTAGGAGAATACACTAAAACTTTAGAAATGTTTTATAATAATTATCCGATATTATGTGAAGTATATGGTGAAAATCATCGCTATACCCAACTGACTGCCACTAACATATCAAATATACACCATGATTACTCACTTTATCTTTATAATCAAAAAGATTATGATAAAACTAGAGAATTAAACATAATGTATTATAACTTCTTATGTTCAATGACTAAGAAAGATTATCGAGAAATAAAGAAAACCATTCTCTTAATAATCGCTTATTCTATCCGTTTAAAAGACATTAAAACAAAAAATGAGTACTTTAAATTACTAAAAGAATGTGAAAAAAAGATAAAAGAAAGCTATTTTGATTCATAAGTATTTATATACAAGCAAACAAGATTGAAAAAAAGATAAAATATTATACAATATAAAAAAAGAACATGGAGGAAAGAACATGGATATTATATTTCTTATACTAGCGATTATTATTATAATCATTGCGATAATTTTAGCCATTCGTAATCGGCATGATCGCGATAAATGGATACCATATTTGACCGTCTGCGCCTTTTTAGCCATTTTCTTTATCGTTCTTCCTACAAATTGGGAAAGTGATGGAAAAGTTTGGAATTCTTCGTTTTATAATATAATTTCATCAATGTTTTATAGCTTTAAAACCCTTGGTGGTGGTCAAAGTTTAGAACAATTCGAAACCATTTCCTTAACTAATGTGACTAGAAATATCTATATGGGGCTAGGTTATTTTATTTCTTTTATTGCTCCTTTATTAACATCTAGTTTAATCTTATCGTTTATCGGTGATTCTATCGATCGTATTCATTATTTCTTTATCATTACCCCAAAATGTTATGTTTTTTCTGAAATAAACGAAAACACCTTAGCGATGGCGCAAGGTATTAAAAAAACACCAGGACGTAAAAAAATCATTTTCTGTAATTGTAAAGATGCCGATAAATATTTAATACAACAAGCTAAAATGCTTCATGGAATATTGCTTTATACATCTTGTAAGACATTAAAAATTCATGCCCAATGGCAAGTTAAAGAATATGAATTTAATCTCCTTTCAAGTTGTGAAGATAACAATATTGAAGCTTCCGAAGTTCTTATTTCACGAAAAGAACAATTGAAAAAATGTCATTTAACCATCAATGCTTTTATTCAAAAAGAAGTTAATATTAATTTTCTAGAAAAGATGATTCCTGAATCTGAAAATAACTTTATAAGATTACGATTTATCAATGAAATAAACCTTTTCTGTAACAATCTATTTTATAAACAACCTATTTTTAAATTTGCTAATGATGATAAAGAAATAACCATGTTAATTATCGGATGTGGTTATTTAGGAAAAGAAATGATGAAAACGGCGATATGGAATGGTCAAATTGAAGGTTATTCCTTAAAAATAATCGTTTTAGATAATCATGCTGATCAAATCAAGCAAGAAATAATGGCATATTATCCTGAGCTAAGCTACTATGACATTAATTATATTAAAGTAGATATTAAAACGCCACAATTTGAAGAAACCATTAAAGAGTATCATAATGCGACCTTTATTTGTATTGCCACAGGCTCTGATGATTTAAACGTTCAAACAGCTGATAATGTTTATCAAATATTCCGCCGTATCGATTTTAAAAAGACACCTCCTATATATACTCGTGTACGCAATTCGACAAAGAGCAATAACATGAGTCATAATAAGTTATTATCTGATCGAAACATTCATTTCTTTGGCACTATCGAATCTATATATTCAGAATGTACACTCTTTAATTCCGAATTAGAAAAACTAGCTTTAGCTATTCATCTTTTTTATTCAGAACAGTATGAAGATTATCAAACAGCATGTCGAAAATTTTATTCTTCGTCATATAATCGGCGTTCATCAATGGCAAGTGCTTTACATATTCCCGTTAAACTTCATCAATGCGGAATCGATATTTCTTCCATAAACGATCTTACCGAAGAACAACTTCAACAAATAGAAAAGATATTATCTGATCAAACTATTAAAGATAGACTCGCTATAAATGAGCATGAGCGATGGAATGCCTATATGCGTTGTGAAGGATGGCGAAAAGCTGATATTGAAACTATGACCATCCTTAAAAAACAAAAAGACAATGATACCCATATTCATGCTTGTCTAGTTTCTTGGGATGAATTAAAAATCGTCCAAGAAGAATATGATAAATTAGGCTTAGGAAAAAATGATTTCAAGGAAAATGATTATCAACTCGTATCATCTATTCCTCAAATTATTCGTAAAGCCAAAAAATTATGAAAGGACTGATATTATGTATACACCAAAACCAATCGATACATCGAAAATTGAATTATCATCTGATTTAAAAGAACTTACCGAATTAATTGCGGAAAATGTCCATGACGTATGGGCGGAAGAACGTATACGCAATGGATGGACCTATGGCCCTTCACGAAATGATGAAAAGAAAGAAACTCCTTGTCTTGTTCCATATTCAGAATTATCCGAAAGTGAAAAAGAATATGATCGTAATACAGCTATGGCCACTATTAAATTAATATTATCGATGGGATTTGAAATCAAAAAGAAATAACAAACAAAAAAGGGCAAAACACTTCATAAGAAGGGCTTTGCTTTTTTTATGAAATATTCTTTTACTTATTTTTTAGCTATATAAAAGACAAATCCTAAAGAAAAAATAAAGTCATCTTTTTTAAAACAATCATGAATTTCTTCAATAACATTTTGAAGCCATAAATAATCTTCATGATATTCAACGCTACGGGGATATTTATCTTTCATTTCCTGGGCATTAGCTAAAATAAAAGGAAAATAAATTTGAAACAAAATATCTTTTTGCTCAGAATTCATTCCTGCAGTTGATAATCCTTGCTTTAACAATTGAATATGCGAGAAACTAGACATAACCAAATCATGATAAATTTGGCGACCGTTTTGTCGATTACCTGATTGTTCGTTATTGCGACATATTTTGTATATTCTATCAAAATAATGCTTTGGATCCGGCCAAGCAAAATTTAATCCATCATCAATATCACGAATAGTCATTATGCCATCATCTGCTAAATACTTTCTTAATATTTTAAGAACTTCAACTGGCTTTTTTAAATGCAACAATACCATAGAAATATTAATAATATCAAATTTATCAATATCTAATGTTTTCATCAATGATATGAGATTATCTTCAAAAGAAGTAGTTTCAATATCTATAATTTCAAAATGATAATTATTCATTTGATATTTTTCTTTTGCTATTAAAATTTGACGTTCACTTTTATCGATGCCAACAAAATTAGCCAAAGAAAATTGTTGTGTAATAGGAATTAACATTTCCCCTGTTCCACATCCAACATCTAAGACATTACTATTTTGATATTTCTTAAATATTTCTTGATAAAGATCAATATCAAACAAACGAGAAATTTCATTTTGCTTTTTTAAGCGTTGGTCTTCTGCCTTTTGCACGACATAATAACTCTTTTGCCGGTCATCACTTTTACTTATAAGATACTTTTGAGATTTAATTAATGAATTAGCAATTCTATCAATACTTTCATTATCTTTGATATAAACAAATTGATAACGCCGTATATAATACATCATTTCTTGGAAGTTTATATCATTCATATCGAAATCATTGGTACACAATGGCTGAATAACGGCGAGATCATTGTGACTATTTTTAGCCACATTATGGGCTAATTCAACTTCATTTAAGACAGCTTCTGATACGGCTGACCGCTCATTAAGAACTAAAATAAATACTTTCGAGTGGCTAATGCCATCCGCAATAGCTTTTCCATATCTTCCAACAATATTACGTGGTGCATACCAACAAGAAAAGCCCCTATTTTCTAATTCATTAGCAAGCGATTCTACTAAAGGTAAATCCTCTTTTTGATAACTAAAAAAACAGTCATATATCATTTTTCTCACCTTTATCAATCTTTGAAACGATTATATTTTTTCTTAGCATAATAAGCATATAATCCCATCGTAGCAAACATTAACATCATAATGAATAGAAACACCTTCTCATTGTTGGATTTATTCATCAAATTAGAATACTGTACCTTTGAACTTCCATTTATCGCTAAATAACTTTTCGCAAAGGCAATTGAATCACCAATCTTACATGTTCCATAACTATTAGTTACATCATCACAACCTTGAACTATACTTTGACCAAAAGTATCAAGATTATCATATTTATTAATTAAAGAAATAATACTAGCATCATTTGCCGCTAATAAATCACAGAAATTATTGCTCGACACATTACGCATATTAAGCCATTCATCAATTAACTTATTAGCGTCACTTATCCGATATAAACATATATCACCTTGCCCCGAAGCATAACACGAGATGATAGAACTTGAACTATTATAACGAATGGTATTTCGACTAACACTATTATCGGTAGTAATAATTGAGGCTTTCCCACTACTATCGATAGATATTTCCCATTTACTAGTGGTATCAACACTCGATGATGTGGTTAAATAATTTTTATTTGTACCACCTGATGCTGTTAAATAACCTGTTCCCGTATAAAATGTATAATCACCATCATTTATTCCTAACGTTAATTCTTGAATTGAACTTGTTTCTGTATTATCTTCATATAAATAAGAATAAACATCTGTCGTTTTATTTATATTCACAATACCACGATTATTCTTATTTTGTGTCGTACTCATCGCATAATCATTATTATAAGAGGCTATCACATAAATATCGCCTTCTATTAATTCATCACTGCTTGTCACCATTTGATAATAAGTAGTACTTGTAATGGTGATAATAGGGGCCGTCACGATTACTTCACATTCCGCAAATATACCATTAACTATAGCTTTTATAGTGGCATTACCGGCCTTTAAAGCTGTTAACACACCATTTTCAACTTTAACAACAGAAGCATCACTACTTTGCCAATTTATTTCACTATATGTAGCGTCTTGTGGGCTTATCGTCACCGATATAGTTGCGGTCTCATTAACATTCATATTTAATGATGTCGCACTTAAAGAAACACCCGTTACGGGTATATCAGTCGAACCACTTTCACTTATAATCTTATAAGTTATAGAATAGGATTTTATGTATAATGAATTAATTGTGGCGTTGATTTCAATAACAACTTCTTCGTTCTCTTTAATAACATATTCTTGTAAATTAGTAATATTAACATCTGTATATGTCGAACTATAGGCACCGGATATTTCTTGAAATGTTTTCTCTCCGCTATCATAAAGTGATGTAGTTCCGGCTTTAATTGTAATCGTACCAGAACCCTGACTTTTATTTGATTTCATGTTTAAAGTTACATTGGTAATTTGAACATTTTGATATCCTGATAAAGTTAATGTTGCGTTATTACCGTTAGTGATTTGATGTGTTGTACTATAACTTTGTGAATAAACTGCACTACTACTAGAAGGAGCTTCCCCTTCACTAGAAACACTATTTTTACTTTCAACTGTATATTTTACTGTGGGATTAGTTGTATCTTCATCTTCGTCTCCACTTGATAAAGAAGATACTGTAACTTCACAAGTAGCTTCTTTTCCGTTATCAGTTGTCGCTCTTATCGTCGCATTGCCTTCACTAATACCAGTGACATATCCATTAGTAACCGTCGCGACATTGGCGTCACTTGTTTGCCATGTGACATATTTATTAGAAGCATTACTTGGTGTATAGGTAACACTTAGTAATTTTGATGACCCTACTGTAAGATCCATGCTACTAGAAGATAATTGGATGGATTCAATTTCACCACCATCATCTTCGCTACCATCATCAAGTAAAGCGCCTTGTCCGCTATAGGAGCTATCCCATATCATCCTGGCAAATTCCGGATGATCAATATAGGGATTCCTTGTCCCTGTATATTGCGCACATTTTTCATTTCGATATTGTTCGAAAGAATCAACAGGATCTAACTCATTCCAGTCCATTAATAAATTCCAACTAGAAGAATCCGAATTACTACCGCCATAAACAATAGATGTTATCTTTAAATTACCGGCTTTACTAAAATCAGTATTAGCTGAAACTTCAGTTGAATAGTGCGTATACATATACATGAGAATACGTGCTATATCACCTTTAACGCTATCACGTGGCTCCCAATAGGTATCATTGTAATAATTTCCATAACCTTTTTCTTTAACATCTGATGCTGTTTCATCTAAATCAGCAAAAGGCTTATTACCACGTGATGAATTGTAACTTTGACTAGCGGGCCTTATGTGATGAATGTCTGAGCCGGCTCCTGATGTTCCATACAAGCCATTCGATAAACTTTGAGGCCAAACATGTTCTCTATTCCATGTTGTTCCACCATCCCAAGTTCCCGATACTGATTGACCGGTATATAACAATATGATGTTATCTGAATTATCAGGATCCGTATCTGTATTAATAGTGTATGTCTTTATTTGGTCATATGTGGTATATGTTGTATGTTCATCCTGCATTAAACCCGCTAAAGATTCTAAAAGAGCATCTCCTGATAAGCCAGTCACATTATATGTTTCATTCGATGTATAAAAACTATCAACACTTGTCGTAGTAGCGTATTTATCTACCACTATATTATCAATCTTTTCTTGTTTATATGAATTATCAAAAGAAGAATATGCCCCTGATAATGTCATAAACATAAACGCTATAATTTTAAAGATATTCATAATTAAATCTCCTTGTTAACAATATTAAAACACATTTTACGTTTTTTCGCGAGAAAAGTTAATATTATTTACAAAATATAACTAATATCTGTATAAAAAAACAAACGTTAATTAGAAAAAAAGCTTATTCTAAGTCATCATAATTGAAAGTATATTGATTTTACGTCCAACTTTCAAATAAATGGGGGATTTTTATGGAATCAATTGCAAAAGTTAATAAATCATAGAGAAAACGAAATGATGAAAATAATTATCGGCATTATGAGATGGTAAAAGCCATCTTCTTTTTTATTTGTATTATAATTATTTGTTTTCTATTGGAAAGTTAGTCGTAATTGTTACAAAAATATTAATAGAAAATCAATCGAGTATCTTTTTAATTTGATCAACCATATATAAAGGTAAATTAATAACCCAATCTTCTTTTTTATAATCCATTAATGAAGAACGTATAGCTATTCGGGGTTGATATTTTTCATAATATGTTTTTAAACTCTTTGCTTTTAAATTGACTTCCGCTTTTACTTCAAGAGGAATGATTGAATCATTTGTATTAATAACAAAATCTACTTCACATGAACCTCTATCATTAGAGTAATAATAAAGATAATAATCATCAACACCTTGTAATTGTTGACATACATATTGTTCTGTTAAAGCTCCTTTAAATTCTACAAAAAGAGCATTACCATCAAGCAAAGTTTGCTGAGACAATCCCACCATACATCCTAAAAGGCCTATATCAACAATATACAATTTAAAAGCTCTAAAATCTTCATAAGCTTTAAGCGGAATATGCGCAGCATTAACACGATTAATCTTATGAATTAGTCCACAATCACTAAGCCACATAATAGCCATTTCATATTCTTTGGCGCGGCTACCTTCTTTTATTAGTCCATAAACAAACTTTTTCTTTTCTTTGGTTAATTGCGATGGAATACTATTCCACACCATTCGCAATCGAGGCACAATGGCATTTGGAGCATGCTTAGAAAAATCTTGCTCATATGACATAAGAATGCGCCTTTGTATAGCGCGGACTTGATTTAAATCTTTACTTTCAATAAAGCATTGAACGGCCTCCGGCATACCACCGACAAAATAATATTGTTTTAACGCATCAATATATACTTGTTTGAAACTTGTGATCATTTTAAAGTCATGACTATCAAGCAACTCAACATATTTTTCTTTACCCATTGCCATTAAAAATTCTTTAAATGATAATGGATATAATTGCATGAAATCAACTTTCCCAACAGGAAAAGAAGTTCCTTGATGTAAAGCAATACCTAGTAAAGAACCTGCACATACAATATGATATTGCGGGGCATTTTCATAAAAATATTTAAGTGATGCTAAAGCTTTTGGCACTTCTTGCACTTCATCAAAAATTAATAAAGTGTTATCCGAATTTATTTTGCTTCCTGCATACAATTCTATGCCCATAATTATGCGTTCAACATCTAAATCAATCGCAAATAACTCCGCCATTATATTATTAGAATCGAAATTAATATAAATAGTATTTTCGTATGCCTTACTTCCAAATTCTTTTAAAAGCCAGGTTTTGCCAACTTGACGAGCTCCTTCAACAATTAAAGGTTTACGATATTTACTATTTTTCCATTGCATAAGTTTTTCTATTGCCACCCGATACATATAACTATCTCCTATCAATAATTCTCATCATTATTATTACATTTAAACACAAAAAATACAACGAATTATTGCTTCAATACTACACTTTTTACACCGAATAATGTTTTGAAAATTATCTTAGTTGCTTTTTAGAGTGTTTATTCTTTTCTACTATTAATTCCTTATTCTTGTTAAAGATAGCTTATCATTTATCGTTAAAAGAAAAGAACAAGCGATTAAATTGCTCACAATATTCTTTATTTAACTTTTCTTATGGATAAAAATAATTTTACTATCCGAAAACATAAATACAAATCTTGAATCAACAATAATTTCATAATATACTTTTTTTGTTAAGACAAATTATTAAATCTTGCAGACCCTAATTTAATAAGAATTAGAAAGGAAAAAAATATATGAAAATAAACCGAAAAATAGCTCTACAAATTATGGAAGATAGAATTAAAACGGCCGATATTGATGAACTAAATAGCACCATCATAGAATTGTTTTCATTACTTTCTAATAATCAAATGTCAAATTATTTAGAAAAAAAGGGAATTAATATCCTCGCTGACTATGGAATTGACGAAAAGGAATTAAAAGATGTTATAGATAATATAGATGATGGTGAGTATTATATATCAGAGTTACAAATATATGATAACGAGCCTTGGTGTGAATCCGATAGCGAGTATCGTGATTCCTTTGATATTCTTCCTGTTCTTGCTCAAGCAGTAGATTATTGTTTGATTTTATTTGAAAAGCATCAATATGAAAAGTTTTTAGAATTAGAAAAACAATTATTATCCTTGAATATAGATTTTCAACTATTCGATGAATATGATGATGATTATTGCGAAATCAATAGCTACGATTTAAAAGATACTTTTTATTTTTTAGATTACAACGAACATTCTAAAAAAATGACAACCATAAAAAACATGGTATTTTCCATTGTTGGTACTCAAGATTATGATTATGAAAGCTTTATTTCGATGTTTGAAACAATAAATTTTTATGATCTTAACACCATTGATGAAATTTTAAATTTTGTATCCGACAAAGATAAATTTTTAAATAATATAAAAGCCTTATTGAAAGATGATTTAAATAAAAACAATCTCCCATCTTCATTAGTACCGCTACTGCTCGATTTCGCTAACGATGAAAAATTATTCAAAGCATATGCTTATAATGGTGAACCACCCTCATTAAAACTATTTGATATGTACTACCAATATATGGAAAGCAATAATAAAGATATCACTAGCGTCATAGATTCCGCTATTAAAATATTTCCCATTAATATACATATTGAAAAATATGCTAAAATAGCAGTTCAATTAGATGATTCTAATGAGGAATACAAAATTGCTTTATATAATGCCAATTATTTGAATGACGATAATTTCTTTGAATTATATAAAATAAGCGACAAAAACAAAGTACTAGAAATCTTAAAAAAGAATTTCCATCTTGCTTTAGCGACTTTAGATTTTAAATATATTGATAATCTCAGTGTCGGTGAATTATTAAAATTATTAGAATTGCTTTCAGATAATTATCAAAATCATGGATATGATGAAAGAACAATTATTAATATCAAAAAATGGTTGAATTCTATCACTATAACAGATGATTTTTTGAAAAAACTTTGTGATTATACTTTTGAAAAATTAGATATAGAATGCCAATATATTCTAGGGAACAAAATAAAAGATGAATATTATTCATTAGCTAATCATGTTATTAGATTAGATTACTATAAGAATGGTATTGCTAATGACTATTATAATAAATATAACCGCTACAAATGTTTTAGAGAATGTCTAAAAAAATATAAAATATAATAATTAAATTCTTCATCAACTAACCTTTTTATATATCATTAACATATATTTATTAATGTAAAACGATGTAAAAATAAGTAATTAGAGTTACTTTAAAAACCATGCAAAGAATAATTAGTAAATAATAAATATATTATATCTATTGGCTCTTCCAAACTAGGCTACAAGGAAATAATAAAATAAGTATAAACAACATACACCTAGTTGAAACAATCACATCAAACAATTGTTTCGCTAGGGTTTTATTTACATCAAAAATATTCTTATTAATTTAGCTATTATTGTTAATTATCAACTAATTATTGATTTTATTACCAACCAAATCTTATCAAAAAGTTGGTAATAAAGTTGGTAATAAATAAAATTTGGTTGGTAATAAAGTTAATAATAAACCAAATTGTCCTTTTGTTTGCTTTTAAATTTTGATACGTTTTTTGCAAAGTAGTGATGAGAGATGTTTAAAATAAAAAAACATTATCATCCTCGTAATCGATTAATTTTTTACTTCCCAGTAACCGGATTTGTTGGAACCAATTCTTTCAATGTATCCAATATTTTTTAGATACACAATGTTTTTTTGGACCGCTGTAATGCTTATTCCAAGAATCATTGATAGCTGAGCTACGGTTATGTTTGGGTTATTTCTAACTTCAGACATTATTTTGCTTCTATTAGGCGTCATCCTAGCATCGATTTTGTTGTTAATTTTATTACCAGCTTTATTACCAACCACATTGATCCAATTAAAAGGAATCGTAACAACTATAGAGTTTTGGTTAAAAGAAATTGCCTGCTGCCCATAGGTTTCGACAATCTTTGGTACCCCTCTGCCCGATTTCTCACTAATATGTAATTGAAGAAATATTTCAGATAGCTTCTCATTAACCGGAATAGATTCTCCCGAAAAAAAGCCCTCCATTGTTTGAGATGGCGCTAAAGTTCCTCTTGATAGAATTTCAATTCGATTGGAAAAAACGCTTATCATTGGTTCGTTACCCTCAACCCATTTGTTGTGAAGAACGGCGTTGATAATTGCCTCATTAAATGCCTTGCTCTCGAAAAGTGGAACATCTTTCCTTTCAACCACCCTGTTTCGCTCATCAACTTGAATCAAATTTAACACATCGCCATATCTAAGAAGCTCATCAAGAGTGTAAAGAAGACAGTTATATCCAAACTCACGAACAGAAAACAGATTTGACGCTTTGGTCTCCCCGTCGAAGATAGATACCCTCAATGGAATATGCGAGTTGTCAGAAAGAAGTTGGGCCTGGATATTGTATTTGCCATCTTCAGTTAGCAAACCAAGATTCTTTTTGAATGTTTCTTCCTTCAATAATATCCCCCTTGAACCATAGAATCCAAAGAGTTTATTAAATGTCAATTCTTGGTAATCCGATGGCGTGTTTACAATAGTTGGGTATCCCTCTCTTAGAACACGAAAAAGAAAGGCCTCACGTTCAGGGTACTTCATTATCTTTTCTTTACTTGATCCGACTCTAATAAATCTTTGACCATTCCAATCGACAGGCATGGATTTTGCCGCTGATATAGTCAAAATAACCAGTCGTTTTCCCTGATACATTATTTCCTCAAAATCAATTTTCACGTTCTTGGATAGTTGCCTCTCAAGAAAATGTTTAAGCGGCTCGCCATGACTTGCGTTCTTATCGAAATCAAAATCAGTTCCAACAATTTCATGGCTTTTGTCGGCAATTCCCCAAACCATATAAGCATTTTTCCTACCAACATAAGCAGCAGCATTAGACAATGCAGAAATATATTCTCCAAGCTCATTGTCATTATCAAAACTTTCTTTGAATTCGAACCATTCTTTCTCATATTGATATGAGCAAAGTTCATCAATTATTTCCTTACTTTCCATGTAACCACCTAACCTTTTATTACCAACCAAATCATATCAAAAAGTTGGTAATAAATCAATCTAGGTTGGTAATAAAGTTGGTAATAAATAAAATTTGGTTGGTAATAAAGTTAATAATAAATCAAATTATCCTCATGTTTGCTTTTGAATTTTGATACATTTTTTTGCAAAGTGATGATGAGAAGTGCTTAAAATCAAAAACATTAGCATTTTCGCAAGCGATTAATTATAGAAAGAATAACTAAGATTTTTTTATCAATTTTATCGTCTAGTTTCGAAAAAGAATTCTTTTAGCATTGATTTGTGTCACAATTCGGTAAAAATATTTGAAAAAGATATTTTTTCATGTGATCACCATCAAATCAACAATGGGTTATTGTACGATATAGCCGCTTTTATCGCCGCATTGAGACAGCTTTTTTAATATTTTCTTCTTTTTGGATAACCTCTTCCGCATTTTTAAGTGCTTTTGGAAGCATTTCAACTTCGATTTGTTCATCTTCGTAAATATCGATAAGAAGTGATAACTTCTCGTTTAAGTCCAAAATTAAATCCCAAGAATTATCAATATCTTGATATTTTATAGGAATTTGTAAAATAGCTATTTAATATTCTCTGTCATTGCTGTATAAGGCAGTCCTTTAAGATATTCTGACACGTTCTTATAAAAAATACCTTTTTCGCCGCTATTAGTTTCTCCACGATAGAGAACATATTTCCTCTTAATCTTTCCAAAACGACTTTCCGTCAAAGCAGCTTTTTCTTCATCCATTAAATGCTTTGCTTGATCATATATCATCTTATCGCTGTGCTTAATCTCATAAATATCACAGCAATGTTCTTGTTTATCATACACGACCATATCATATTCGCCAACAAGGAAGGACAACTTAAATACATCATATCTCTTATCTAATTTTTTCATTGTTTCAAATAAAACAATTTCTTTTAACATTCTACCTTTGACTTCATCCAAAATACGATCACATACATACTTGCGTCCAATTTCATCAATGCTTGAAAAAATCTCGTCATTCTCCAATGAATATATGAGAGCTTGTGCTTGACAATATCTCATTCCAGGCTGCAAAAATAAAATATTTTTTTTATCATTATTAGACTTGTTCGGAGACATCGTTTTTAAAGGACAATACTCAATCAATTCAAGTGCTTTTAAATATTCCTCGATTTCATAAGCATGCGTTTCCGTTACTTTAATGGTTAAATTAGATTTGTTCTTTATATTTAAAATTTCCATTAAACGAGCAATTAGTGCTCCGCTATCGATTTTTTCTAAAATATATTGGTGCTTCCCCACCTGTTTACTTTGAATGAGATTTTTCTTTGCCAATGACAAATCATTCGAGACAAAATCTCTTTCCAACACTTCCAATACAAAACTATGATTCATATCTTCTATAACTCGATTGATCGCGTTCGTTAATTCGTTCTTTTTATAAAGGTCCTCCAAATGTCTGAAATGCCTTCCACTTTCATAGCATTTTAGGCTATGCTGAATATTTTCACAAATAGCTGTATCAATGTATCTTCTCGTCGATTCATCATCTCTAAACGACACTTCTTCACTTTTTAATTCTTCATCATCAAAATCTATTTCTCCTGCTCGAAGTGTTCCACCATATCTGATATATTCGTCTATATCATCTATAGCTAATAATCTTGCGTGTTCACTATATGAAATCCAAGTAGTATGTATCATATATGTTCTGTCATACAATTCTTCGTGCATAGCAAGCCATAATCCCAACGAATCCGTTCCAGATAATACTATTCTTAATCCCATAGCCGCATAAATGTCAGATAAAACCGATGCTGTATCAACAAAATCTTCCAAAAAAGTAACTTCATCAATAAATATATATCTATATCCATCTTGCATTAGTTTTTTTAAATCTCTATCAAGCATAGACATCGATTGGCCTTTTCGTGCCTTGATATACGCCGATTGATTGAACTGTTCATTATTCATTTCCCCTATTGCTTGATGTAACAAAGTTGTTTTTCCTGTTCTTCTTAAACCATATAACGAACATACTCTTGGTGAATCATTTTCATGTAAATAACGATTAAGAGTAGAATAGCAATCCCTTTTATCCCATTGCATAGCATAAGCAACCATTTTTTTTAGTTCTTGTCCTACAATAACATTCATTTCATAATCAACTTTTTTCTTTGGATGAATTTTTGCTTGTTTTTTTAGTAATTTTATTTTTTTTTCGAGTTCTTTTCGCTTTGCTATCCCTTCTTTTATAGTTTCATATTCATCATCAGATATATATTGGCTTTTTATTTTTCCATTTTCCAACCATTGTAAATAATGCCGAACTTTACCTCCAATTCTTTTATTAGAGATATAACCTCTTGGCAATTCCGTGATAGCTTTTTCTAATTCATCAATCGTTTCCATATAAGTCTCCCATTTATTTTAACCTATTATAACCTATAATAACCTATTTGTCTAGTAAGGTTACATCTATTCTTAAAGTTATTATTGTCTTTCTACACAATTAATTGGGCCAATCAATTAAGTAATTAATAATATGTTTATAAAGAAAACATAAATACTATTACGTAATGTTTTATTCAACATTATGAAAAATACTTTTTTTCCAGATCACCATTAACAAAAAAAGGCTATTGGACTCTTTACAAAAGTGTCACTTTAAGCCTTTTAATTAAGTATTTTAAATTTTACATACTTTGATGTTTTTCACTTTGTGTCCAACTATATGATTTAGAAGTACCTGTTAAAACATAGTCTGTATTTAATATTAATTGATCACTACAAATTGTTAATTGTGAATATGTTTGTGATAAGTTAAAAGCGATAGTCGTGTTCTCAATAGCGTATGAGCCACTGGTAAAAAAGTAACTGCTGCTACCTCCTCCAAATGCCCACCAACCACCAGGGCCGCCACCACCAGGTCTTGATGATGAAGAGACACCAAATTGGATAGAATTAACATCAACATTATTTAAATTTCCACCCATTGAGCCTAAACCTACAAAAGTTCCGCCTGTCATATAAAAAGTGCCATCTAAATCAAGAGCAGCCATATTTCCACTTTGGTCATTAGCCCCACATCGCGCTACAACAAAGCCACCGGTTTGGCGATAATCACCATTCGAGTCGATAGCGTCGGTATCACCGCTACCGACGGTGACATCAATATAACCACCACTAATATCAATAATGGTTTTTAAACTACCGGTACATGCATTAATTCCATCATCACTAGCGGTTATATAGTATTCACCATCTTTAATATATATTTGTTGAGCTTCTAATCCTTCATAAGCATTGACAATGAAAAATGTTTTATCGCCTTCAAATGTTGCAATTGAATCAGCGTGTACACCATCATCGGTAGATAATATATTAAATGTGCCACCTGAAATAGTAATATTGCCTTGGCCTGTCTCACCATTTTCTAAAAGGTCACCACCATTACAATGAATACCATCATCATTGGTTGCAATTTCAAAAGTGCCACTTTTAATAATGACTTCATTGCTAGCTTTAATTCCTTTTGCGGAATGGTCACTTTTATGACTTGATTGAATTTGATTACTTTGCTCATAAGATGCCCATGAACCGCTGATAGTCGTGCTAAAGACATTCGTTATAGTGTACATGTCTTTATTGGTATTGATCTTGCCACCTTCCGTTTTAGCATCATAATCATCAAATGAATTAGTTGTTTGGGAAGAGGTAAATCTATACCATTGCACATTATCATAATTCTCTGGTACTTCCACACGATAGAAATAATAATTATTTCCACGATCACTAGTTATCGTTTTATAATATTTAGCATCTTTCCAAATATAATCTTCATCACTATTATAAAAGCATGCTGCATAGCGTTTTGATTCATCTAAACTTCTTCCCATCACCCGAAGATACATTATACTTCCATCAAGAGGATTAACTTCACCGCTATAAGAAGAGTATTTATCGGTATATATTTTCAATGAAATTTCTTCATCTTCGGAAGTTTCTTCTATTTCCACATTATATGAAGCATCCAAGCCATCATATGATGCATATACTTCGATATTACCGCCATTGATAACAATATTACCTCTTTGTTTATTTTTTGAAGAAATATCCGAATTTGATGTTTTAATTCCATTTCCCGAACGTGATATAGCAAGAATGTTACCCGATTCAATAGTCACGGAATCATTTCCTTTTATAGCATTGTTAATAGCGTCCACTTTTAAGGTAAGATTTTTTATTTCTAAATCTTTTTTGGTATGAATTCCATCATAAAAACTAGTATAAACATATAATGAGCCTTTGCCTTTAATATCTAGATCAACTTTTGAATAAATTACCGCATCATCTTCAATTGTCGAATCTAAGGATAAAGGACGATTGTCTTTTAATTCATTATACGTCCCTTCTTTAGCTTTAATAGTTACTTTATCTCCTGACTCAACATAAATTAAAGAACGTGTTGAAGAGGTCATGGTAACACCTTCTAAATTAATCACAACCTTATCTTCCGATGACGCCCTAACAATTATTTGTGCATCATCAATTTTTCCTTTAAAAGTGTATTCTCCCGCCGAAGTAATGATATATTCATTTTCAGTAGTCGTACTAATATCGCTATTGCCTGAAAAGGGAGTATCATTATCTTTATAATCATCTTCCGCATCTTTTACACTAGATTGATTATTATTAATTGATGAGTTGAAACCATTATTATTGATAGATGAATTAGGACTATTATTATCAAATGAACATGATGAGAACATCATCGTTAATAATAATAATGGAATAATTCTTTTCTTATAATACATACGCTTATATCCTCCTTGTATTAATGGAAAAAGGTATGACTAACTACATACCCTTTTGATTTCTACTATTTAATTATAGCTATTTTTTCTTAAAAATAACAACTCCACAAATCAATAATAATGATAATAAAGAGAAAATGTTCATAGATGATTTCGCACAGTTTTCTTTTTCATGATTATCATTGCTATTATTTGTAATAACATTAATACTATAGTAATCATAGTACTTACCATCGCTTGTTGAAACTTTTACCAAAGCACTGCCAACACCGCAAGCGGTCACTAAACCTGTATTAGAAATGGTCGCTACGGAAGGATTGTCAGTAGTGTACACTAATGAATTTATTGAGGCATTGCTCGGCTTAACAGTGACCAACATTTGTACTGTTTCGCCAACTTTAATAGTAACATCACCGATATTGGTAAATTGTACACCTTTAATTTCTTCATCATTATCAATCGGTGGCGTCACTGTTCCTCCTTCATTAACGCATTCAATCTTAATATAAGATAAATAGCATCTTTTTTTGCTTGAAATCGTTATGGAAGTAAGCTCGCTACCATCTAAATCTATTTTATGTTCCGTTATTTCATCACTAACAGGTGTAATAGCCGCTTCATTATTAAACGTAACACTTGCAGCTTCTGTAGGTCTATATTTCGCTAAACCAAGACTTACCGATTTGGCTTTTACTCGAGCACTTTCCGAAAGATAAATAACTATTTGACCATCTTTAGAACTACTGCCCATTTTCAACCCGTATTTACCTTCAAAAATACTAGATACTTCGGCAAATGAATTAATATAATCGGTTCCCGATTCCACACATTGAATTAAATTTGCTTCCGATAATGTACTACTACCATCCGCACTATTATCCTTAAATTTTATTTGATAACTACTCTCTATCGATGCTTCATTAACTTGTATACCTTCATAAGTAACAGATAAACTTCCATAATACCCTACAACTTTAGTTGTTCCTTGCGATAATGTTGTGGCCCCTGTCACACCATCTTTCCAAGTTAAATTACTAACGTCAATAGATTCTTGGTCACCATCACTATATAACGCTTTGACTACTAATCCTGTTGGATTAAACTTTTCCCCTTCGCTATACACTACTTTATTCGGAGTACCACTCAATGATAAAGATTGGCAAGTACGAACTGTTACTGTAGTTATCGCTTCAATACTCTTATTAACATCACTAACAGCTTTAATAGTGACAGTACCTTCTTTATGAGCAGTAATTAACCCTGATTGGGTCACACTAACTATATTAGGGTCGCTACTAGACCAGGTCACAACATTAGACGCTCTAGAAGGATTCGCTACCGCTTTTAATTGCGTTGATGCGGCTGGTGTTAATTTAACATCACTAGGTGAAATAGATAATGATTCTAATTCAGGGACTTCCATATAACTTGAGCACACTGTTCTGGTTGTTTCGTTAGTGTCTCCCCATATACGACAAGGTAATGAACGATCATCTATAAAAGGATTACGATTAAAATTAAATGAGGTGCCTTTTACTTTGCGCGCGCCACTTAATACTTCATTACGAAGAATTTCGGTATCATCGATAGGATATTCTAAATTCCATTTTAATAATGTTGATAACTTGCCCATCGTTTTATTATTTTTATCATCTGTTGTTTTATCAGTTAAAGATAATGTTTTATATTCTTGAACAGCACAATAGAAGATAATACGTGCGGCAATTCCGCGATATTTATTAACTCCTAAGCTTCCGGGGTCATAAGAGGTGGGAGATTCATTAAAGAAAGCATTGCCTCGATCGCTATTGTCTTTCGTAAATGTTGGACGAACCATATGGGGGTCACCTTCAATATAATTACCACCACGTGAATCTGGCCAAACATGTTCTTTATTCATTTCACCGCGTGAGCCTGTTTCACCACGATAAAATCCCACAATATTATTACTACCATTAGGATCGCTAGGATCTGCATCACAATAAGGTAAATAATTCCAAATAGCGCTATAACCAGTTGAACACTTTTTAGGATGAATAAGATTATAAAGAGCAACTTTTAAATCATCACCTTCAAGGTCAGAACTGATAGAAGCGTAATAATTTTTGGCGGTTTCATCCGTATTAATCGGATCAGTAGCAAAGAAATCACTTTCCGTGGTTGCCGCTAAAACAACATCATTACTTTGATATTGACTATATTCCTTATGAGCGACCAAAGAAAAACTCATGACACTTACAAATAATAGTGATATGCCATTTATAATTCGTTTTTTCATTATATATACAACCTCCCTTTATGTTATATATAATAACCTTCTTATCCCGTTAAAAGTAATTATATCATAGTGAAGCCACCATTTGTTATAATTTGTTGAGTTTTGCAAGATTTCCGTAGTAGCGTCATTCCTAGACCCTTCGCTACTGTAATATGTTAGTTTAAAATAAATTATCTATCTTCCGTTTTTTTACTTTTTATAATTGTATCTGCTATTTTGACGCTAAATCCAATTATACGGTACCATTCCTTTCATTTTTAACAAAATAGTATTGTAAACCGCTATTTTAAAAAATGATTGCGCGACAAAATATCGATTAGAAAATATAAAATAAATCAAAATTGCAAGATATTTGCATGATAAATTGCAAGATAACTGCAAGATAAAATAACTATTGCAATAATAAAAAAACTATCTTGTACATTTCATAATAAATACATAATTCAAGCGTATAGCAGGCAACATTTTATAATTCATATAAACACATAAAAATCCCGATTTTATGCGGGATTTCTTGTTTTTATCATTTATTAAGTGCGAATGTTTTATTTAATTCTAAAAATATAATATTCGTAAAATAGATATTTATACCACATTATCTAATTTTCCAATATCCTGTTTTATTTGAGCCGATTCGTTCTATTAATTGTCTATCGACCAATTCTTTAATAACCTCATGAGCCGTTCTTGCACTTTTATGAAGAACACTCATAGCTATGGATAAATTTTCTAAAATATTATGGTTTTCTTTCATAAAATTAAAAAGGACTTTGGCATTAGATGATAAGCATTCATATGCTTGATTATTTAGTGCCTTTCTTTTAAAAATGAATGAAAAGCCAAAATTATATTTGCAATAATCCCATCCGATATCATTTGCCTTGCATGCATCATCCATTCGTCTTAATCCGCGTCCTAATGTTTCGACATCAAAAGCTTTATATATTACACCTTGTATGACTTTATGTTTTGTACGTGATGGTAATACCCTTTCAACATAATCCATCGGTGTAAATTCACCAAAAACACCTGGATTATATATTTCAATGTTTTCTGGATCAATTGTTACTTGATGTTCTGAATCAGCATGATAATCACAATGCACTAACGAATTAATAACTATTTCTCTTATAGCGACAATTGGAATTTCTGGCTTTTCTGTTCTTTGAATGCCATTAATTTCAACTTTCCAACTCATCTTTTGATTAATAAAATTATTGACTTGCAATATCAATTGAAAAATATTACCTTCAAATCTTTTTAAATCAATCGGATTTAATCTCGTTACTGTCGGATATTCAACAGCTTTATATACAAGTGGACAGTTTTTACCAAATAAATATATACCTGCATTGGTAAGCTTCCCTTCAACCATCAAATTCAATTGTGTCAATAATTCTTCACTCGTATGGTCAAATCTATTAATTCTTCCCATCGCTAAAGCTTGACGGTAAAACATATCAACTGCTTCTTCATCAATGTATTCCACACCATAATTAGTTACTTCATTTTCCCATAAATCATTATATTCATGACTTTCTTTTATTAATTCGCGTAATACTAACGGATCAACAACTAAGTTTTGTTGTTCCACTCTAATATAAAATGAGCCTTTATATGCATATGGTTTGTTTTTGCCATAAAAACTAACTTTAATGACTGTTTTATCACCAATAGTGACTGGTAATATGGAAGGATATATACTAGGTTTAATAGAATCTTTAATCCTATCCGCTAAAGTTGATAACGTATCTTTCCCAATATTATGGCCTATCACATCACCATTATCTTTCACGCCAAAATATACGGTGCCTGACCCCGTTTTATTTAACATCGCCACTATTGCCTTACAAGCTTTATCAAACTCCGCTATTGATTCTTTAAATTCTAATGTCTCATTTTCTTTACCTAAATTATCCATAATCAATAGTCTCCTTAATCTCATTCTAGCACATTATCGAGCTTTGTCAAACATCAAATTGCAAGATATTTGCATAATAAATTGCGTGATAACTGCAAGATAAAATAACTATTGCAATAATAAAAAAACTATCTTGTACATTTCATAATAAATACATAATTCAAGTGTATAGCAGGCAACATTTTATAATCCATATAAACGCATAAAAATCCCGATTTTATGCGGGATTTCTTGTTTTTATCATTCATTAAGTGCGAAAAAAATTATTACAAAGTAAAGCAATGAATTCTTATCATATTCTAATTTTGAAATAAAAATGCAAAGTTTGAATGGTCTTGACTAGTTTCAATTTTATAAAATGATTTTTTCTCATTTTCTTCAATATAAAATGTATCAGCGTCAATAATATAAATATCCATATCAAATTCTTCACCAAGATGATATCGAGCTTCTTTATTGACGGCATCTGAGGGCCTAAATTCAAAATTACTTAATCCTTTATAATCACATACGATATTATTGTCATTATCATATATAGCGCATGTATCACTATATGTAATAAATGAATGCAGGCAAGAACTCAATTTATAAATATCGTAAAAGAAAGTAAAGTCAAGATAATAATAAGCTCCTCCATAGTAAATAATCTTATTATCCACACAAAGTTCATATTTCTTATTTAATTCATCATAAAATGTATATTGATAATAACTTCCTCCAGTCACTAAGGCGTTTTCTTCACTAATAAGACGTAATGGGCGTAATAAAGCGTTATAAAGATTCTTAATATCATTTTCATTAGATGAATACATAATATTAGTGAATGAACCAGGAGCCACACCAATATAGCCATTTTCAACTCTTATCTTTTTGATAGAAGCAATATCTACATATCTAAACATAATATCTTTTAAATATATTTCTGGCATTTTTTCTTTATTCCATACTTCAATATTATTTTCTAAAGATAAATAATAATCATAATAAAAGAAATGAGTATTGTCATCATTATCTTGATATTTAATAGATCCTTCTTTATCACATAACTTTATTAAGTATGGATTAATTAATACTTGCTCTCCATTCTTTTCTTGATATCCTTCTAATGTATACGTGAATATATATGAAGATTCTTCTTTAAAATAATAATTGTTCGGAATAATAGATGAATATGCACGCATTGAATGAAAATAGTATTGAGTTGGGTGTACATCATTGCCATTACTTTTAATTCCTTCTACTGTACCAAAATCAAAATAATCAATATGCATAGCGTAATCTAAAATATCTAAAAAATACTCTGATGCTGATTGTTTAGAATTTATATATACCGTTTCATTATCACCTTTAATTAAGAGAAATTGACCTTCTTCAGGAGTTGGTAAATCCGCGATAGCGTATTCTTTAAGCGTATCTTTTGAAAAAAAAGTATCACCAATATAAGTACCTATATTATTTTGACATGATAATAAGCCAAATGACATCAAAGATATTAAAACAAATGTTATTCTTTTGTTCATATTCCATTACTCCTCTTGCGGATTATATTCGCCACTCATGATGATAGGCTCGCTAGTAGAAGATGAAGATGAATCAGGCGTTGGTGTCTTATCCACATACACTATTTCATATCCTTTTACATTCTCAACAAAATAATTAATTAAGGCTTCTACTTTTTCTTGCCCTATATAATATATATCTTTGTACTTATTTGTTGGACATATTCTAATATACATATAACCATCTTTATCAAAGGCAATGAAATGAGCATTGCTATCGGATATACCTAAGGCTTCAAACGAATAACGAATAGAAAAGTAGTCGCTACTAAATGATACTTTAGTATATGTTTCATTAAGATAAGCATTAGGTATATTGACATTATCAAATATCATATCCCATATAATTGTATCATCATAATCATTAAATTTTATTAAATGGTCTTCACCATTTTTATCTATGTATGTATATGAAGCTTGTTTAAAAGATACATAATTTCTAAAATTTAAACCATTCATTACATCATTTAATGAATCATATTTTTTTAACCAATTAACATAACCATAATAAATATTTTCATACCCTTTATCATTAACAAAGCGTACCGCAAGAGCAAAATCACTATCTATATTATTTATAGTATAAAGATTTACATTTGTTATATGTTTTCGCTCATCTTCATCTTCTTCATATTCATCAATTCCTTCACATGTACAAGTACCTACATATTCACCAATATATTCTTCATCAATTGGTCTTGAATAAGTTGGATCCCAAATCTCATATATTATAGTCTCATAAGTAAATTGCGGGTACTTTTGGATAATATTCTTTTCATCCCACCTTGGTACATATACCCCACTAGGAACTCGTTCTTCATCTTCTTTTTCTTTTTCTATTATTTCCCAACTAAAATCATCTTTAGTCATATTCATATTGGCTAATATAAGCCCGCTGACGAGAGTAAGAGATGTTAAGGTAATTGCCATACTTTTTTTCATAGACCAATGCTTTTTATTATCTTTAACATATTTATCAATATTGATTTGATCAATAACTTTATTAAAATCACCTTTACTAGCAATACGTTCATCAATTATTTCTTGTATCATATTATCTTTCATATTGTTTACCCCTTTCGCTATTACGAAATTTCTTTAGAGCACGTTCATATACTTTATTAATGGCTTTTGCTTTCATATGATATATTTCTTCCATTTCCTTAAATGTATAGCCATCAACTGCATGAGAAATAATGATATCAACTTCTTTTGAAGATAACGCTAACGATAAATCATGTACTAAACAGTAATATGCTGTATTAAGATGGTCTTGATTATCGTTATGATATATTACATCATTCTCATCAAATACGACATTATTATGCCTACTAGAAAGAATATTTAAAGCTCTATTATGAGCAGTCTTAAGAAGATAATATTTAATTGATTTTTGTACTTTATCAGCATTTTCAAAGAATAAAACAAATACATCATTTGTTATATCTTCAATAATTTCTTGATTAGTAAAGTATTTAGTCAAACAAAAATATACAAGTTTATAATACTTGTTATATATTTCTTCAAATACTTCTTTAATCTCTTCTTTTTGACCTTTTTTTAAAGCCTTTATTAGAGTAGTCTCAAGCTTTAATGGCATAATCATGCTCCTTTAGAAAACGTTTTCACTTAATAAGACAAATGAATAAACAATTTGGCGACATTTCTTTATATATAGTTTATAAATAAA
>CAZJKC010000023.1:0-23330 GCA_964546565.1 uncultured Staphylococcaceae bacterium
TAGCTTCAACTACTGATTTCGGATTATATAAATCACCAACACTATCATAATGATATCCATTATACCAATGCTTCATATCATTAATATCCATTCCATATTGATGACATAATGATGTGACTTCTTCTTCCGTAAAGCCTACAAATTCTGTTAGATTAAAAGGATCTATCATATTATATTCCGTAAAGTTATTTAATGCCGATTGAGAATTATATCTTTTGATTGGTAATATCCCGGTCATATATACTAAGTCAATACAATTTAGTAAAGCACTATTTTTAAATAAGCTTCTTAAGAAATCCGTATAAGCATTACATAAATTAGTGTCATATCCAAATTCCCGATATATATAATCCCATTCATCAATTAAAAAGATAAAGGTTTCTTTTGTTGCGGAATATATTCTTATTAAGGCTTCAGCAATAGTTGATTGATGAGTAAGAATATTAGGAAAACTTTCATTTAAATCTTCTAAAAGTAAACTTGTTATCTTATCTAATATTTCATCTTTATTCTTTAATAATGTACCAACACCAGCCATATCAATAGTAATAACATTATATTTATTTAAATGCTTTTCAAAAGAAGGATCTTGATATATCTTTAAATCTTTAAATAATTCTTTAGAATCATAGCCTTTTGAATAATATGCTTCTAGCATTGATAACGCCATGGTCTTTCCAAAACGACGAGGACGCGTAACGCACATAAATGATTCGTTAGTTTTAATCAATCGATTTACACGAGCAATCAATAATGATTTATCAATAAATACTTCTGAATTTAAATCTTTAAAAAACTTTTCATTCCCTAAATTTAAAAAATTAGCCATACAACATCCTCCTTTTTTCTTTAGTTAAAGTATATCATGAAAGAAAGCAATCAATAAATGATTTATTTATTTTTTTTAGACGCGTTATTTGAAAAAGTAAATTCCGCTAATACAAGGCAAAATAAAAAGGGGATATTGCTTTATTTAACAAGATCTCCTTTTTAATTAATGTTTTTAATTATTTTGACAATTTCTTTTTATTTAAGTAATAATATCCAATCATAGCAACAACACTCAATGAAGCAATAACAAAGACTAATGGTAAATTAGATTTTATTGTTTCATTTAATAAATTACTATTGGTAGCATGTAAATTGGATGTATTCATCGCCAAATATGAATTAATATATGCGATTGTTGTTCCAATTGTACAATCACCATCTTCTTGCGCATCAATAATGGCTTTTTCATCGTTACTAAATGCTTCATAACGTTCTAATAATGCATCTAATGTAGCTGAATCTTTTTCACCATTTAAATATCCACAAATAGAACCTTCGTTAGCGGCTCTCATTGCTGCCCAATCTTCAACAAAGAAATCAACTTCGTTAACTGTTAAAGTAGCTTTTGTAGATTTAGCAGATTCACCAACTGTATTATATGCAGTGACATATACACCATAATCACCTGTAGTAAATGATGAAATGTCTAAACGATAACCATTGGGAATAATTAAGCCATCATATCCAGTTACTGGATTATCGCTACTATCTGTAATATATAATTTATATCCATCAGCATTAGTAGATGCACCAAAGGCAATAATCACAGCTTTTTTAGTATCAGCAATTTCGTTAATAACGAGTCCAGTTGGAGCCGATGGTTCTTTACTAGAAACTGGGTATGTAAAACTTGCAGCCGCACTACGATCAGAATCTAATGTAGTTGTACCATCACCAATTGAGGCAATATATACACGATAAGTATGTCCTTCTTCAAAGTATTCCGATAAACTTAAGGCTTTCCCATTAGTAACTACAATATCATATGCTTTTGTAACTTCAGTGACATCATCTTCTTCATATACATATAAACGAACTTCTTTTGCTTTATTTGTGCTTGTTCCATTCCAAGCAATTGTCACAAATAAATTATCCGCTGATACATTAGCGACTAAACCGATTGGCGTTGGAAGCTTAGAAGCAACAATTTCCTCGTCTTCAATTTCTCCAGAAGCATTAACATTCAATGTCTTTTCTGATGTTTTATCTGATTCACCATTATCGTTATAAGCACTGATACAAACATCGTATGTTCCTTCAGCAAATGAAGAAATATCTAAGGTATATCCATTAGTAATGCCTAAGCCATCATATCCAGTTACTGGATTATTGCTACTATCGGTAATATATAATTTATATCCCGTTGCGTTACTAGATTCAGTAAAATCAATAGTCACTGCTTGATTATTACCAGTAATCTTATTAAGTTTTAAATTAGTTGGTGCTTTAGGAGTAGCATTAGGCTCTTGATAAGCATTTGCTAGGAATTCAACATTTTGCGAATAAGTAACACCATCTAATTCATAAGTAATGTTAAAAATCATAGTAGTGCCTGAATCATCTGGAAATCCATTAGCAAATTCAAAATACAATTCTCCTGTATCTTGATTGTAACGTACTTTTTTAGCACCAGTTGCAAGTAAATTATCGCGATAATTGGCAAACTGTGTCGAAATAAAATCAACAAATGTTATTTCAAAATCGTCGATAGTAATGTTAGGTTTATCCGTTAAGAAAACAAAAGCACCAGCGCCTTGTATTTTTGTCTGACTAGCATCAATAGCGATTGGCAATGTTACTGTTGCCTCTTCATCAATTTCTCCAGAAGCATTAACATTCAATGTCTTTTCTGATGTTTTCTCTGATTCACCATTATCATTATAAGCACTGATACAAACATCGTATGTTCCTTCAGCAAATGAAGAAATATCTAAGGTATATCCATTAGTAATGCCTAAGCCATCATATCCAGTTACTGGATTATTGCTACTATCGGTAATATATAATTTATATCCCGTTGCGTTACTAGATTCAGTAAAATCAATAGTCACTGCTTGATTATTACCAGTAATCTTATTAAGTTTTAAATTAGTTGGTGCTTTAGGAGTAGCATTAGGCTCTTGATAAGCATTTGCTAGGAATTCAACATTTTGCGAATAAGTAACACCATCTAATTCATAAGTAATGTTAAAAATCATAGTAGTGCCTGAATCATCTGGAAATCCATTAGCAAATTCAAAATACAATTCTCCTGTATCTTGATTGTAACGTACTTTTTTAGCACCAGTTGCAAGTAAATTATCGCGATAATTGGCAAACTGTGTCGAAATAAAATCAACAAATGTTATTTCAAAATCGTCGATAGTAATGTTAGGTTTATCCGTTAAGAAAACAAAAGCACCAGCGCCTTGTATTTTTGTCTGACTAGCATCAATAGCGATTGGTTTCGCATCAGAATCAGCAGCCTTGACAACGATATTATTGCTATATCCAATATTTGTTGTAGCTAATACGCTACTAGATAACAATAAGAAACTTAAAACAAATATAAATGATTTCTTTTTCATTATTTTCATTATTTTTACTCCTTAAAATATATATAGTTCCTGATATTATGCAACTGAATAAGTGAAATTAGCAGCAGCACTACGACTAGAATCTAATGTAGTTGTCCCATCACCAATTGAGGCAATATATACATGATATGTATGGCCTGCTTCAAAATACTCCGATAAACTTAACACTTGTCCATTTGTGATAACAATGTCATATGCTTTAGTAACTTCAGTGACATCATCTTCTTCATATACATATAAACGAACTTCTTTTGCTTTATTTGTGCTTGTTCCATTCCAAGCAATTGTCACAAATAAATTATCCGCTGATACATTAGCGACTAAACCAATTGGCGTTGGAAGTTTAGAAACAACAGTCTCCCCATCGCCTTCGCTAGAGCTGACTCCTTTATATATAGCGCTAAAATAAACATTTCCGGCTTTATCATACCAATCCATATTAATATCTTGAGTGCCATCATATAAATCAGCACCAACATAAATATTGAAACGCCATTGAGTTTCTCCTATTTTACCAACTTTTTCACACCATCTTTGTGCATTGTTAACTTTGACATAATTTAAATTTGTCGAATCAAAAGCTTTATTAAAATCAGCTTCATTATCAAAAGCAAATCCTGCATAGAAATCTCCATAGAATTCAACAAGGCTAACTTCAACAGCTGTTATACTTCCGGTATCTCCACCACTTGGGGTATCCGTACTTCCACTACTTGGGGTATCTGTATTTCCACCGGTACTAGTTTGATTATCCCAACTTAAGTCAATAATTTTTAATGTTGCACTTGCAGCAACATCTGTTGAGATAACAATTTTAAATGATGCACTTTCAGAACCACCTTCAGTATATTTAATTGAAACATCATTTAGACCAGCAACTAAAGTAACTTGTTGACCATTTATTTCAACTGTACCAGCAAAAGATGAACTAATTTGACATGTTACTGTATATTCACTTCCATTAACTAAATTAGTGTTCTTATAGAATATTTGAATACCAAATGAACAACTTCCATTTTTTACATTATAAGAGAATGTTGCGGTATTGCCTTTAACAGAAGCAGTATCCATTTCGACAAGTGATCCACACCAATTAGTATCAGCCCAATACGAATATGCATCAGTTGCAATATTAGCTTCTTCACCATTAAGAATGGTAGTGTCTTGTTCTGGTGATTGTACTGGAGGTTGACCTAAAGAAAGAATTCCACATTTTGCACTATAATCAGAGTCAACATAACTAACATTATCACCTAAGGCTTTTACAAAAACCTTATAAGATTTATTATCATCCAATCCGCTTGTATCAATTAAGCCACCATTAGTGACATCAACTTCTTTTAAAACTTCCGCTGATTTTAATTGTTCAGCATTACCAATTTTTGATCCATCATATATTTTGGCTTTATATCCAGTCGCTCCCGAAATAGCGCTAAAAGCAATAGTGTGACCTTCAGCAACCTTGCTAATTACAATACCTTCTGGAGCCGATAATGGTGAAATCATTCCTTCCCATTTTAAATTAGAAATAACAAAATCAGCAGCACTGATTTGAATAGGATTACCACCATTATAAATACCAGTAATCAATTTAAATGATGCATATTGCTCTCCACCTTCAATATACTCGACTTCAAGTTTGTTACTTCCTATTTCAAGTTGTTTTTCAACTTCATTAATACGAATAATACCAGCAGCATTCGAATCGATATCAAGAGTAAGTTTATATTTCTTACCAGTCTCTAGAGTTGAATTCTTATAAAATAATTGTAGATTAGCCCCCCATTGATTAGTACCTTCAGTAGTATATGACACATACCATTTATCATTATGAGTATAGCTATAATTAAAGGTAACGTTACTACCACAATAATGCTTATCAGCCCAATATGAAGGAGTATCGGCCTTTAACCAATCAGCAACATTATCTTGTGAACAACTGTCACCTTCTTGAGCAAAAATCAAATCCACTGCACCATCAGGTTTAACAATACTTGACGAAGATGATGAAGATGAAGAAGAATCTGAACTTGAAGATGGTGGATTAACACTTGTACTTGGTTCCACAATACTTGTTCCGGGTTCAACAATACTTGATGGTTCTGAATCAAGAATTGATGACGATGCATTTGATGATGGCTCTTCAACGCTTGAATTAGGAGTTATCGAAGAAGGATTATCTTCCTTTTTATTGTTACATGCTCCCAAAGCTAAAGTTAACACCATAGCAGCACCTAAAATTAATAAACTTTTTTGTTTTTTCATAGTTTTTCCTCCTGAAAAACAATTTCTCTAATGTAAGATTAGCACGCTACGAAACCGCTTTCAAGCATTTTCTTCAAAAAAACGAAATCGATTTCCTAATTTTTTATAAAAATTTGTTTTTTTTCCATAAGCATAATAAAAACCGACGAATTGTCGGCTTAAAAATCTGAACTTTATATTTTTCTTGTTGATTCTCCAATAATAATATTACCATCAACTTCTATTGATACTCGAACGGAAGGATCATGCATCGTATCAATTAATGCACGAGCAAGTACTCTTCCAATTTTATTGCTATTTTGTTTAGCTGTAGTTAATTTAGGAGTTATTAATTTTCCTAGTTCAATCCCATCAAAACCAGTAATAGAAATATCTTCCGGACAATTAATACCATGTTTTTTTAATAATCTCATTCCTTTTGCGGCACAATAATCATCGGGGAACATAATAGCCGTTGGTAATTTATTATTATTAATTAAAGACAATAATATTTCTTCAATATTTTGAAAATCAATATATTTTGATGATATGACCATTTCATCGTTGAATTCTACATTGTATTCCTGTAACGCTTTTTTAAACCCTTCAATACGTTTTTTCGTAATTTCATTATCTTCTCCGGAAATAAAGATTATTTGACGATGTCCTAATGAAAGTAAATGACTTGTTAGTTCATACATCAATTGGCAATTATTAGATGATACGCCACTCATTAATGCTCCTTTATAATCAAAGCCAACGCTAGGAATATCGCTTTGAATAACTTCAAGCATCTCTTGATTATCTAAATCACCGAGCATTAAAACGCCATCAACATTTCGTGATACACAATTCTTATAGAAAGTTCCTTTTTGCGTCCCTAAAGTTCGTGATATGAAAAGTAAATCATAATTCTTTTTATTTATTTCAGCTTGAAAGGAATTTAAAATGTCGATAAATAACGGATGTTGGAAAGGAGTAATTGAAGTACCGAAGCATGATAAAATACCAACATTATTCGATGATCCTTTCGATAAATTCTTTGCGGAACTATTAGGAATATAATCTAGTTCTTCCATAGCGTGAAAAACTTTTTGTTTCGTCGATTCTGGAATAGAATGATAATTATTGATAACTTTGGAAACAGTTGATGGTGAAACACCACATTTTTTTGCAATATCATAAATGGTAACCATATTAATCCTCCTCTATTAACGCGGTAATAACCGCATTACTACTACTCTTAAATTGATAAATTTTTTGGTCATATTGAATATTAATTAATTTATCTTTCCCTTTATTATAAATAACAATAACGATTCCTTTTTTATTTTGCATAGCAACAACCTTTAAGTCATCATCATAACAAGTACTGCTTATAATTTGCGTGCCATTTTCAAAAAAGAAAGAGAAATGTTTAATCATATAATACGAATACTGATACTGTAATTCTTGAGATGATGATATCATAATCGGCGATTCACAATAATTACCGACATAATTCGGTCCTCCTTTAGCGTCCAACAAAGCATTCCAATCAATAAATCCATTGGATCCATTTTGTAAGTCTTCTAAATAATTTGTCGCATAACGCAAACCATTTTGATAAAGATCTATTTTTTTATCATCTTTTAACAAAAGTAATTCAATACAACCTTCAGAAAAAAGGAAATTAAATTGTGGATATAACTCTTTGACTTTTTTAATATTCATAGAACATCCTGAATCATACCAATGATACGCTACACCGGACACAAGATTTATTAATTCCGGATGAGCTTTCATTGTATTATCAATACGTCTTAATAAAACATCACGATTATGGTCCCACAAATATAAATCAGGAATTCTGATATCTCTATTTTTTAAAATATCATAAAGACAAAGAATAAAGTCGCCTTCTTCTTGTTCATTAAACAAACAAGAATCCCATGTTTGCGTGGCTTCCGGCTCATTTTGAATTGTTAAGTATTCTATCGGAAATCCTCTTTTTTCCATTTGTTCAATGTAATCGGCTAAATAATTAGCGTATTCTATATAACATTCCTTCTTCAACCTACCGCCATTTTGTCTTTTTAAATTAGATTTCATTGTCTTTGGCGGTGACCATGGAGAAGCAAAGAAATGAACTTTCTTAACTTTTAAAATATCCTTTAATAAAGGAAATAAATACTTTTCTTCATGCGCTAAAGAAAAGCCATGTTCCGTTTGATAATCATATTCACCTAATGAAAAATCACTAGAACCAATACATAATCGCACAAATGAATAATTTAAACCTTCTTTAGAAAATAGAGCCCTTATAAACTCATGTTTCTTTTCTTCTGTTAAAGAAGCATATAAATAAGCACTCGCTTCAGTAATGGCCGCTCCAAAACCAAATATCATTTGCCCTTTATAAGATGAATCAACCATTATTGAAATAGGCACATTTTCATTTACGAGATATCCTTCAGTTTCAAACCACTTATGTTGATAATCACTTTGATAAATCTTCATTTTTTTCGAGCCCCTTTCCAATAATCTCTGGATATTGACGATTAATTGTCCGATCGAAAATTGTGTAACTATATAAAGTAAAACTAACCGAAATTAATCCCAATCCCGCTAATGCTAAAAGGAGAATAAAAAGATATTCAAATCCAGTAGTTACTAACAATTCTATAAGAACAAATGGCATAAGATAAACTATTACTAATGAAAAACTTTTCATAAATGTTCCAAAGGCAAAACGTAAACCATTAGAAAAGAATTGTATCCATGACCCTTTATATAAAATCGATTGTGTTTGTACAAATAACGATACTAAAACTATAAAAGCAAAACCAATACACAAAATAACACTTAAAATAATCTTTACATCATCAGAAAGTAAATCAATGTGCGTAAAATAAGAAAAACAAAATTTTAGTAAAGCATAAAATACTCCTATAAAGAAGTAACTTCGTAAGAAAGAACCAATATTTTTCTTAATTCCATCAAAAAAATCATTTTTTACAACCGCTCCTTCTTGAAACGCCAAAACTTTTGCAAAATAAAAACTACCCGCTTGTCCAACACCAAATAACATTATCAAAGGAATCATAAGAAGACTAATTATCAAATCATTAAAGACATCATTATCAACCCATTGAATGCCCGTTGTATATAAATAAAATAATAAAAAAGGAATAGCAAAGATACTTGATAATAAACTTAAGGTCACAAAATCAAAGAAACGATAACGGATAATATATTTAAATTGTTGAAATCGTGTTTGATAACTCATCTTATTTTTCATAATCTTTCACCCACTTTATTAAATTATTCAATATTGTAATTCCATAATTTGTTTTCGTTCCAAAATGCACAGAAGAAGAACGAATACATAAATATGAATTTGATGAATAATCCTCATAATTAATAAAATTAGTAAATCCCATTTCTTGACTATATGTCTCATTTTGTACATCATAAATTTTTAAACCATATTTTTGATTATCAAAAACAAAATAATCCATTTCGCTAATGTCTATAAATTGATCGATCGGTACAAAATGTTGTTGAATTGATTCATCCATATCTTTTAGGTCATTTTCACTGATAATCACGATGTCTTTAGCGACTTTTTGATACATAGATGTTTGTAATCTATTATCAGAAGTTGAACTTCGAGGATAACAATAATAATCAAAGCTTTCAATACCACATTGTTTTGTTTCTTTTTCTAAATATTTAACCATCTCATCATTTTTTATTTCTTTAGCGTCTATAAATAAAGAAAACTTCTCATAGTCTTGATAAGCATGTATGGCTGATAACGAATAGTTAACAAAAACAAAGGAAATAATATATACAAAAATAATTAAAAATATATGTTTACTGAGGAATTTTTTCATTTTAATTCCTCCACTTTCATTACCACATCATGAGCATAAATAACATGATACTTTTTATTCATCTCAATATGACTATCGATATCAAATAATAAACGTATTTTAGTTTCGTTTATCAAGCATTTAAAAGCCATAAAACAAACCCGATCTTTCGTTTCGTAATGTAAATTTTCAACAATAACAATGTCATCTTCTTTAAAAAAAGAATTCACCAAGCTTATATATTTTTTGATTTTATTTTTCAAGGGAATGAAACCATCTAATAAAAAATATAAAGCCGTTACTATGCCTGTTCCTAAAAAAAGAGTACCAATAACGATTATTAATGATTTATTATTACGCGAACTTACTAAAAAAAGAGTGATAGTGCCTAAAATAGTTACCAACACGGAAATGATAAAGGCAATCGCTTTCTTTTTCTTTTTTTTCTTCAATTGTTTAATTTTTTCTTCATTAATATCCACGACTCGTACCTCTTTTGATATCATTATAAAAACTAGGAAACTAAAAGTCAAAAGTTTCCTAGAAAAATAATTATAATTATTTATTTGATGATTACGAATATTAAGCTCTTAATTAAATCTTCATAAACAATTGAAGGTTGGGAGCTTCAAATAATGACTCTTGATAATCCATATCGATACTTGTCGATGTTTTAAGAATTATTTGTTCACCATCTTCAAAATATGTATGTTCCGTTTTATTCATTTCTTGTTTTAAAAGATAATTTTCAAAGCATATTGTTGTTTTAATTTCTCCTTGTGCTTTTGTTTCTTCATTCTTTTCATCAACAGTATAATTAATAGTTAAATAACCTTCTTTTGTGGATTTATAAGTTGTCTTAATAAGAGGATTCTTATCATTAACAATTTCATAATCAATCAACATTCCTTTATACTGATCAAGATTTAATAAACTAGCACTTTTAGCCATTTCTTCCATTTCCGTAATTGTATCTTCCATTTCTAAAAGAAAATCATTTACTGTGCCAGCTATAGAACTATACGTATGGTATGTGCCATCATCATAAGCAAAAATAAACTCATTAACATCATTTTGATAAGCCCATAATTTACTATATGTCGCATCAGAAGTCCCGTTTTTTGTTGAATCATAATAATAAAATGTATAGTTATTTAAATCTAAACTCATTATTAAACTTTGCTCAATGGCATATTGTTGAACATTTTGATTATCATAAGCCGCTCCACAAACATTTTGCTTTAAAGTAATAATGTCCGGTGCTAAAAAAGCCTCTTCATTTTGATATGCGATGATGTTTTGTGCGACTGCATAAGCACTTTCTTCAGTAATTTTTTGATTCCCACAACTTGTTACAATAAGTAAAGCACTAGAAATAAGAAACAATTTTTCAATGTTTTTTTTCATACATAAAATCTATCGATTTAATCGATATACTCCTCTCTATTGATAATTATTATAAGAACGTTTATTCACATATTTCAAGTGTCTATTTTTTCATTAGAGGGGAAATCGATTAGAGTTAATTATTACATATTATTCTAGATATATAATTGACCAATTAATTAATTATATTTATAATAAAATAGTCGTCAACGTCTATTATTTAATAATAGAGAATAATTATTTTATCTAATTAGATGTTAGATATCATATTCATTAATAAGGGGGATTTATGAAAAATAAAAGAAAGAATATTCTTCTAACTATGACACCAATACTCTTATCATTGTTCAGTGGTATTCCTCATGAAACTGCTATTCAAGAAGATATTGGAAAAACAATTTATGCACGGCCTTTTGAAACCATGCAGAGTCCATATTCATACTCAAATAAAGTAACCGACGAACCTATGTATTCTAGTCAATATCATTTAAACCATCTTAATATTGGTAATACTTGGGATAATTATCGTGGTGAAAATGTTACTGTTGCTGTCATTGACTCAGGTATTAATTATCAACATGTTGATTTCTTTGACGCTAATGGCAAATCCATCATTTCTGAATTATCAGGTGTATATGATGAAAGTGCAGGTCCATCTAATTATTATGTAAAATCAGTCAAAAATAGCAATATGGATTATAGTATCATTGACGATGATGAAGACGGTCATGGCACTAATGTGGCTGCGACCATCGCTGCTGCTGTTAATAATGTCGGTACTTCCGGTATTGCTCCTAATGTTGATTTGATGTTTTTAAAAACCGACTTTACATTTACATCCATTAAATATCTTATTAAATACGCTGTCGCCAATGGCGCCGATATTATCAATATGTCCATTGGAGCTTATGTCAATAGTTTTTCATATGAATATAATGGCAAAACATATGAAGAAGAAGGCTATGGAGAAATTGTAGCTACTTACTTCGAAGATGTTATGAAATACGCCCACGATAATGATGTTGTTTTAATTGCCGCAGCTGGAAATGAGAATACTTACGAAAAGAGTTACCCAGCAAATAACTCCTATGTTATCGGAGTTGGTGCTCTTGCTCGTAATTCTAGTACTTCTATCGCCAGTTATTCTAATCATGGCACAAATGTTGATGTGGTCGCTCCTGGCTCCGTTTATGTATCCGGTGTTGGCTCTTCTACTTCTTACATTGAAACACAAGGGACTTCCTTTTCTTCACCAGCTACTGCTGCTTGTGTTGCTTTATTGAAAAGTAAGTATCCTAATATGTCCGCCGATCGTATTGAGCGTCGTTTAAAAGATACAGCTTATGATTTAGGAACTGCTGGTAAAGATGATATCTATGGTTATGGTCGAGTTGATGTCACTAATTTATTAAGTATACCTATTGATAGCGTTTCCCTTTCGGATTCGTTAATTAACTTAAAACTGGGCGCCACTTATCAATTAACGGCTACGGTATCTCCTAGCAATGCCGCTAATAAAGAGGTAATATTTATCTCAAATGATGAAAGTATCGCTACCGTCGATGAAAGTACCGGATTAGTTACGGCTACCGGTATCGGCTCCACAAAAATTGGTGTTTTAACTGATGATGGTGGTTTTGAAGCTTATTGCGATGTCATTGTAACAAGTGATGGTGAAATACCGGTCTCTAGTATTTCTTTAAATAAAACTTCTTTAGATCTTCGTGTTGGTAGTAGTGAAACTTTAACCGCGACATATTCTCCTTCTTACGCTACTAACGTTAATTTAACTTGGTCATCTTCAAATTCTAGTGTGGCTAGTGTCAATAATGGCGTAGTCACCGCCAAAGGAAATGGTACTGCTACAATAACCGTATCCGCCAATGGAAAATCCGCTACTTGTTTAGTATCGGTTACTGATGGCAAAGTGAAAGAAATATCTATTGATCCAACTAACAAGACTATCGGCCTTAATGAAACAGTACAATTTACCGCGACTGTCTTACCAAATGATGCCGATAATAAAAATATTACCTGGTCATCTTCCGATCCAAGCGTGGCTTCTATTAATGAAGATACAGGATTATTAACTTCTTTAGGATATGGTTCAACTACCATTACCGCCACAGCAAAAGATGGCTCTAACATATCTAATTCCACTACTTTAACCGTCTCACCGGTCATAATTGAATATAAATATCAAAAAGTAACTTCGGAATTAGCCGATTATTCTGGACAATACATCTTTGTTTATGAAAATGGCAATAAGGTCATGAATGGTAATTTAGAAAGCATTGATGTAACAAACAATGTTTTAAGTAATATACCAATAACTAATGAAACTATTGAAGCAACTTCTGCGATTAACGATGCTTCCTTTACTATTTCTTCTTTATCAAATGGCAATTATGCCATTAAGAATAAACTTAATAAATATATTTATAACTCAGGAAGTAAAAACAAACTTGAAGTGTCTGATACCGCTCAACCAAACACTATTTCTCTAAGTGATGGCAATGTTATTATCCAATCAAATAGTAAGACGCTTACTTACAATACCGCAAGTGATCAAAATCGTTTCCGTTATATGTCAAATGTTAATGGGGCTATTCAACTATATAAATATGCTGAAGTTTCCACTGTAGCGATTACCGGATTAACTTATACTGGCACTTTACAAAAGACCATTTACAATAACGGTGATACTTTTGACCCCACAGGATTAACCATCTATGTTGAATATGGTGATGGTAGTAAAACTGATGTCACTTCACAAATAGTATGGAGTCCTTCAACATTATCTATTTTTGATACTTACGTTACAGGAACTTATACTTATAACAATCAAGATTATACCATTGACATTGATGGTATCATTGTTGATGAAATAAATGTTGATTTAATCGATATTACATTTGATAATCAATCCTTAGATATGACTATCAATTCTACTCAACAATTAAATGTCAACTTTAATCCTATTAACGCTAGTGATAAGGAGCTTAATTATGTAAGTAGTAATCCTAATGTAGCTTCTATAAGTAATAGTGGATTGATATCCGCTACATCGATTGGTCGTACCAAGATTACTGCGACATCTAAAAATCATCCTAATATATCCACTTCCTTAATCTTAACTGTGAAATCAAAAAATACTTCTAGTGAAGTTAAATGGGAATTGGTAAGTGATGTCTCAACTTTAGAAAGTGGAGATGAGATTGTACTAGCTGTCCCTAGTAAAAATGTTGTTGCTGGTAGTTTGAGTGGTACTTATTTGAGTTCTATTAACGCAACATTTGCGAATGATAAATCATCATTAACACTCCCAAGTGAGGCCTTAACATTCACTCTTGGCGGTGGTGAAGATAATTGGACATTATCAAATAACAATCAATTACTCGGATCAACTGATAAGAAAAAAGTCGCTTTTGAAAGCGGAACTACAACATGGTCTATAAGTATTGAAAACAATAATGCTACCATATCCAATAGCGATACTAAATGTGGTGAAATATTATATAATTCTGATTCTCCACGTTTTACCACCTATACTTCAGGAGCAACTGATAAAATGCTTCGCCCTTCAATATATCGTAAGACTGGTGGTAACGATTCACCTCTTGAACAATTAATTGCCGCGATAGCGTATGCTGATACAAACAAGGATTATATCAATGTTAACGATTATTTAAATGCCTTTGAAGCTCTTTCTTCAGATGATCAAGTAACATTTAAAGAGACAATGATTGAAGATGTTGATGGATCTATTAACGCTTATGAAAAACTACATAATATGAAGGATTTGTATGATGCCTATAATCCCCCTGAACCTACTCCAGGACCAGACGATGATAGCTCAACAATCGTACCAGAACCACCAACAAGTGATACTCCATCTAGTAGTGATATTCCATCTAGCAATGATACCACATCTAATAATGATACGCTAAGTACCAATCAACCTTCTTCAAATGAAGAAACAAGTTCATCAAATAGTCAAAATAATAACACTTCATCTAAGAGTTGTGGTAAATCATCCTCTAATATATTAATTCTAATGTCAATACTTTCTTTATTAGGCGTTATTATAATGAAAAAGAAATAAAATTATTAATGTGAAAGCGACACTTTTAAAAGGTGCCGCTTTTTTTATACTTTAGAGTCCTAATTCTAAATTGATTTTAAAAAAACAAATCTAGAATTAATAAATATTAAACTTCCAAATTAAAAAGGTATTTCTATATGATGTTTAAGACATCTCTTAAAAAAAAAATAAACAACTTTTTTTAGAAAAATATTCAAAAAAAATATTAAAAATACGAGAAAAAGCCCTAAAAATGTGCCTTTTAACTACTTTGATACACTTATCAAATAACAGGAAAATGTGGTATTTTTTTATGGCGTCATACATTTCTTTTAACAATTATTTTTGCTAATGATTTTCGTATGACAAAATCAAAAAGAATAATAATATTTTGTTTTAGTTTTCCTATTTTACGATGTGCATAAATAATATTTTATTAAAAAGTATTAATTATTGTAATGTGGATAAAAATAAAATAATGTTTCATATTCTATTTACAATATTGAATTTACAACTTTATACAATCTATGTTCGAACCTCATTTGGATTTATCATTTGAGATTCGAACCTTTTTTGTCTATTTTGGAGATATTTGACGCTTACGTCCGAACTTTTTTTCGTTTATAAAGGTCGAACAAAATAAAAAAAACATAGACTCTTATATCTATGCTATATCTAAAAAACTGGCAGGGGCGGCAAGAATCGAACTCGCAATAACGGTTTTGGAGACCGTTGCTATACCATTTAACTACGCCCCTAAATTTAGCTCGCTTATATATTATAATAAACGTGCTAGACGATTGACAAGTCCCATATCGACTTTTCCTGCAAAATTTTCTTTAAAATGCTTCATAACACTAGGAATAGAGCGATCTTCTAATTTAAGAATTTCTTCTTTTATTTCTTCTTCAGTAAGCATTTTAGGAAGATAAGCTTCAAGGACTTTACGTTGAAGTTCAATGTCTTTTGTTTTTTCTTGGTTACCAACGCTTGCATAACCTTGATATTCATCATCTAATTCTTTAAGTGATTTTTGAATGATGGATAATAAATCGCTATCGGCAATCGTCTTCCCTTTACTTGAGAGTTCAATTGCCAACAAATTGTATTTGTTAATAACAACAGATAATATTGCTCTTGCCGTTTTATCACGATTTTTAAGAGCTTCAAGATTGGCTTGTTTTAAATCATCTATCAACATTGATATCACCTCTTCAGCGCTTCTTATATTAACAAATAATTGCAAAATAAACAAGTATAATTCTAATTGATATCAAAAAGTTCTTTCCATATACGTTCGTATTCTGTCTCAAGTTCCTTTCTTTTTTCCTCGAGTTCTTTCATCACTTTAGGATTCATATAGTTTTCTTCTTTCCACTCTTCTTCTTTAATAGCTTCAATCTCTTTTTCAATCTTTTCTAAATCGCTTTCAGTGACTTTTTTTGTTTTTCTCGTTGCTTCGGTCTTTTTCTTTTTTTCAGAACAATTATTCTGTGCATCTAATAACACTCTTTCTTGCTCTTTAAAAGATTCATAATTGCCTTCATGATAATAAGGCTCTTGATTATTAATATATAAAATTTTATTAGCAATAGAATCAATAAAATAACGATCATGAGAAACGAAAATAAGGCACCCTTGATATGATTGTAATGCATTAATGAGAGCTTCTCTTGTGAGCATATCTAAATGGTTAGTTGGTTCATCTAAAAGAAGAACATCATAATGTTTTAAAACTATTTTAGCAAGAATAACACGCATTTTCTCGCCACCTGATAAAACACTTGTCACTTTAAACACTTCATCACTAGTAAACGCAAATTTCCCTAGGTGGTTGCGTATTTCTTTTTCACCCATTAAAGGAAATTCATTTACAAAGTACTCTAACAAAGTTTGATTATCATCTCCAAAAACAAAATCATTTTGCTTAATATAACCAATAGATAAAGGCATTAAACGGCGAATATAACCACCTATTGTCTTCATTTCACCTAAAATACATTTTAAAAGAGTCGTTTTACCTGTTCCATTATCGCCCATAATAGCTAAACGATCATTGCCAAACAAATAGAATGTAAATGGTTTAATTAAAACCGAATCAAAGCCAATAGAACAATTTTCTAAGTATAATATCTTTCGATCTGAACGTACTTCGCCTACAAATTGAAATCTAATTCCCGCTTTCGCTTCTTGAGGCTTATCAACCTTTTTCATATGTTCTAATTTCTTTTCCCGATCTTTTGCTCGCGAAACAAATCGTGGTTTAGGCTTATAAAACTCAATAAACCTTTTCATTTTCTCTATTTCTTTTTGCTGAATAGTATATTCACGCATCAATGTTTCATATCGTTCTTTCTTTTGAGCAACATAACTATCAAAATTACCTTTATACAAAGTAACATTTTGATTTTCAATTTCTAATACTTTATTCGCTATTGCATTAATAAAATAACGGTCATGAGAAACAAAGATAATTGCGCCATGATAAGTCTTTAAGTAATTTTCTAGCCAATCAATAGTGGATACGTCTAAATGATTAGTCGGTTCATCAAGAATCAAAATATCCGGGTCTAATAAAAGTAATTTTACAAAAGCCATTTTACTTCTTTCTCCACCTGAAAAGCTCGCGATTGGACGCGCAATAACCTCTTCATTAAAGCCGAATTTTGATAACATCATCTTTATCTTATAACGATATTCATATCCACCTAAATGTTCAAAACGGCTCAACAATGTTCCATATTGTTTTTCAATATTGGCGTCATGCGGATTTAAAGCGTATAGATCCGCTAAAGACTCCAATTCTTTCTCCATTTTTATCAAATCTTTGAACACTAAAAGAGCTTCTTCCTCTAACGTGTGATTTATAGATTCAATAACATCTTGTGATAAATAGCCATATTTAACTCCTTTTGCAAAAAAAATAGCGCCTTTCCCACTTGATGTTAAAGTAATTTCTTCCTGACCAATAATCATCTTTAAAAGAGTCGATTTTCCTGTTCCATTTGCGCCAATAATGGCCATCCGATCATTTTCATTTACACCAAATGTTAGTGACGAGAAAAGTGTCTCTGTACCAAAAGATTTACTAACATTACTAACCGATAAAACTACCATAACTATTTCAATATACCACTTGCCACAAAGCAAATGTCCACTCCTATATATCCCATAACTTTTAAACATCCCTGTTTTTCAATATTCTTTTTAACAATGATTATATTGCCTAATTTAGCTTGCATTAAATAATTAATCTCAACTGATTGTATTCTTACGTTTTCATCTACCGCTAAAGCATTATAAACCAACTCAGCATAACGTGCATTATTCATATGATGATTCCAATCTAAATCCGTTAAATTGACTTGATGTTCAAAACAATATTGATATTGACTCTCATCGCCAATTACAATTTTATCAAATGATTCAATAAAATTCTTATCTAAGCAAAAATCATCATGTACTTCCGCATTTTCCATACGTGCAATACGATGTGAATCTATGTTATATAAACACCAAAGTGTTGATCCTTTAACGCATAAATCGCCTTTATCATTATAAATTGAAAAGTCACGAATTGATTCAAAACGACCATGTGGATGAGGCCATGTTTTAACATGTAAAAAAGTCGTGTCATTAATATCATTAACTATGACATATTTATTTCTAGCAACAATCCAAATTAAATTTTTTTCTAACATTTTTTGATATCCAATATCAATTTCTTCTGCATGAGTTGAAGCTGCTTCTTGCGCGACATCAAAAATAGCATAAGGGCGAATCCTTTTATATTGGTCTAAATATCCCGATGTTATCCGAAATGTATACTCTCCTAATAACATTCTTAATCTCACTTCCTATATATGGCTCACTTTTTTTAAAAACTCTTCTAAGCTTCTCATAAAGACAATTTTATTATCTTTATCACCATATGCTCCACATAAATAGCCGATAACTTTTCCGGTAGCTACTTCAAAAACCGGACCGCCGGAATTTCCTGGTCTAGCAGAGGCATCTAAATAATAAAATTTTTGTCCGTTTTTTGTTTGCTTTGAAGAAATATATCCTTTTGTTAAAGTGGGACTCAACTCCAAAACATCATCAGATAAGCCAATTCCAAAAGGATATCCAACAATGGCAATTTCCGTACCTAGTTTTAAATGCTTATAAGACTCCTCATAGGCAAAGTAATAATGATTCTTCGTTTCTAATTTAATAACAGCATAATCATTTTCTTTATCACAATAAAGAAGTTTGCACTTATGAATTTCTTTGCGATCATTTTCTAAAGTGACACGTGCAAAAATAACCTTTGCCTCACTTACTACATGAGCACAAGTCAAACACATACCTTCATTGCTCACAATAAAACCCGATCCAACTGATTTATCAGTTTCAATATAAACGAGAGCATTTTCAATCAATTGGGGATGATGAGCATAATCAACTAAAAATCCTTTGGTTCTTTCAAATAGTTGCGGACCAATATGATAAAGTTCCGCTAATGAACGACAATTACGTTTGGTTTGACAAATACTTTTTAACTCTTTATCATTTGCGTACTTACTATCTAATGTCACTTTTTTAAAAGGATCAATAAAAAGGCAACGCATTATTCTTTTAGCGTTTTCTAATTCTTGATCATTGCTACGATTATCAATCCATAATAAAGAATGCACTATATCTTCACTACATTCCTCAATAGTGTGAAAATATTGACGAATATTGAATTCTTTTATACTTTCAATCGTTATCATTAATAATTGCGAACAACTTTTAAAAAGTCCAGAATAATAATATTCTAAAAATTCCTTCGTTTGTTGAGAATTTAATTCTGAAAAATCTTCATAATTAAAATCTTTTTTATGATATTTTTTTTCAAAACTATCAAGACATTCTTCAAAAGAATAATGCCCATCAGATAATAATCTTAAAAAAACATATTCGTTATACTCTAACGATTTATCAGAACAAGCAATAATTAATAAAGCAAAAAGATAAATGATGACGAAGTTTTCTAAAAAAAACTTTCGATTTCCTTTATAGTATTTTTTAACAATTTGATCATCTAAACGTTTTGCAATATCTGTCATAACCTGACATAAGGTATCAAATCTTGCTTTAGCATCATACGCTAATTTTTCAATTTCCTTCACGTTCATAAACTTCTTTCCTCTTCATCACTTTTATTATTTTAACATAAAATAATAAGACAATGATAACTTACTGGTCTTTTTGTTGGCATATAAATGGAACGAGTTAATAAAAAGCCTTTAATAATTTCATTTTTTTATTACCAAACAAAATCTTGACTAATAAAAGTTATGCAATATAATGTAAATGACGTTATATAATAATTTATTATATAACGATATCCTCTAATGGAAGTGAAAAAATGCCATCTAAATCAAAATACTAGATTATATACATTGCTCTTAACATCGTTTCAAAAAAAATATATAAAAAGAAAAGAATGATGTATGATAAAAAAAACGTTAACTTGTTCAATCTTCACATTATTTTTTCGATGCAAAAGGCATTCAATAGTGTAAAATAAGAAACTACATAGCGTTTTTTTAAAAATGTATTAATGTGACTTTTTATGCAAAAACATTGATACATAAAGGCTACACTTCGCAAAAAAAGCCACACCTTTATCAGTTTTTACGTCATCAAATTACATTATTACTTTATATGCACCTAGTGTATGTCATTTATTCAATAAAAAACAATCTTGAAGAATCATCTTAGAAAGGAAGTAATAAAAAATGAAAGATATTATAAAAATCGAACAATTATCCAAATCATTTGGAGACGTTAAAGCTGTACAAAACATCAGTTTTCACGTTAAAGAAGGAGAGTTATTTGCTTTTTTGGGTGTTAATGGTGCTGGAAAATCGACCACCATTAACATCATTTGTGGACAATTATTCAAAGATAGCGGGACCATTGAAATCGATGGTATGAATATAGAGAACCATCTTGATCAAATCAAAAATGAACTAGGTGTTGTTTTTCAAAATTCTGTTCTTGATAACTCATTATCCGTTTATGATAATTTGCAGAGTCGCGCGGCTTTATATGGTATAACGGGGAAAGCTTTTGAAAAAAGAATTGAAGAATTATCAAAACTATTAGATTTCGAAAGCATTATCAAAAGAACGGTCGGCAAATTATCAGGTGGACAAAGAAGAAGAATTGATATCGCACGAGCCTTAATTCATCATCCTAAAATATTAATCTTCGATGAACCGACAACAGGTCTAGATCCGCAAACACGAAAACTTTTGTGGGATGTTGTTAATGACCTTCGTAAAAAAGAAAACCTTACCGTCTTTTTAACAACACACTATATGGAAGAAGCAAGCGATGCAGATTATGTCGTCATTCTCGATAGCGGTCAAATAGTCTCTGAAGGAACGCCATTAAGTTTAAAAAATGCCTATGCCGGTGATTATATCACACTTTATAATGTAGAAGAAGAAGTTGTAAAATCATTTCATAAACCTTATTCTATATTACGTGATGGCTATCGTATTGAAGTTAAAAACACTGCAGAAGCCACTTCTCTTATATTAGCTAATCCAACAATATTTAGCGATTATGAAGTTACTAAAGGAAAAATGGACGATGTGTTTTTAGCAGTTACAGGCAAAAAACTTGTTGGAGGTGATGACAAATGAGTGCACTTTGGTCATTAACAAAAAGAAATATTAAACTTTTTTTCAAAGATAAAGGGATGTTTTTTACTTCTCTTATTACACCTTTAATTTTATTAGTACTATATGCTACCTTTTTAAGAAATGTTTATTATGATTCCTTCGTGAGTTCTATTCCCGATGAAGTTGTCATTAGCGAAAGTTTAATTAACGCAACTGTTGGTGGACAATTAATATCATCACTTTTAGCAGTTTGTTGCGTTACTGTCGCATTTTGCTCAAATTTATTAATGGTACAAGATAAAGTCAATGGGGCGCGCAAAGATTTAACAATGAGTCCTATAAAAAGTTCAACACTTTCTTTAAGTTATTTCCTTGCTAGCGCTGCTGTAACCTTAATCATATGTTTCACAACCTTAGCCGCTTGTTATATTTACTTGTTATTAACCGGTTGGTATTTAACATTTATCGATGTCTTATTATTAATAATTGATGTCATCATTCTCGTATTATTTGGTACTGCACTTTCCTCTATTATTAACTGTAACTTATCAACAAATGGACAAAGTTCTGCTGTTGGTACCATCGTAAGTGCTGGTTATGGTTTTATTTGTGGAGCCTATATGCCGATAGCGAATTTTAGTTCTGGATTGCAAGCAATACTATCATTCTTTCCTGGAACATATGGAACATCCTTATTAAGAAACCATTCTTTAAATGGAGTATATAGAGAAATGAATTCAATTGGCTTCCCCGATGATGTAATAATGGGAATTAAAGACTCTATTGATTGTAATCTTTACTTTTTTGATAATCCGGTCAGTGTTTCTACCATGTTTATAATTATGATTTTAACGGTTGTTTTTTTAATTGGAATATATATCCTCATCAATATTTTAAAATCTAAACAAAAACTTAAAAGATAAAAGAGAGATAATATGAAAAAAATTAGTACAACAAATCAGAATGAAGATACATCCAATAACAAGATAACAAATAAAGAAGAAATACTAGAATATGTCGATGATCAGATTATTGATGAATTATCCGCACTCCTAATTAAAAAAAATATCATTGCATATAAAGAGTTAGCAAAATGATTTGGATAAAAAAAGAACAGGTGTTAAAGCTACACAATGATCTCATAACTTTTACTGGTGGATTTAATCGTATACGAGATGAAAATCTTTTAGACTCCGCTTTAACGGCACCTCTACAAACCTTTAATAATATTGATTTATTTCCAACCATAATAGATAAATGTGTTCGCCTTGCTTGTGGATTAACACAAAACCATCCTTTTATAGATGGGAATAAAAGAATTGGAGTGCATACCTTATTAGTTGTCTTGTCTTTAAATAATATTACATTATCCTATACACAAGAAGAATTATCAAATATCTTTCTTAATTTGGCCGATAATAAATACGACTTCGAAAAATTAAAAGAATGGGTCATCAGCCATATACATCATTAAGTACTCTCTTAATTGATCAAATAATGATTCGCTAATACTTCTTACATCATTCGACGCATAATTTTCCTTATAAAACTATTTAAATAAAATTTCTCCATTCAGGTAATTTTCAAGAGGGTTTAAATCTAGGCGCTCTAAAGTTTTGTAGGGATGGGCTTGAGATCCTCTAAAGTTTTGTAGGGAAGTAAACCATCGAAAATTTATGTTTCGATGGTT
>CAZJKC010000024.1:0-22024 GCA_964546565.1 uncultured Staphylococcaceae bacterium
TTTTTTAATTTTTTCTTTCAACTATTACTAGCGGAATTTACTTTTTCAAATAACGGATATTAATTTTTTTTTGTTAAGTTATTTATATTATTGTTACTTTAGGTTAAAATAAATAATTAGGATGTGATGGAAAATGAGTAGTAAAAAAATCATTATTAAAGGAGCTCGTGAAAATAATTTGAAGAACGTTTCCTTAGAATTACCTAAGGATGCTTTTATTGTTTTTACGGGTTTATCGGGATCAGGGAAATCGACTTTAGCGTTTGATACGATATATAATGAAGGTCAAAGACGATATGTGGAATCGCTTAGCAGTTACGCAAGAATGTTTTTAGGCAATTTTGAAAAGCCTGATGTCGATTCAATTGATGGATTATCACCAGCCATTTCTATTGACCAAAAGACCACATCACATAATCCACGTTCAACAGTCGGAACGGTTACAGAGATATATGATTATTTACGGCTTTTATATGCTCGTATTGGCGTACCATATTGTCCAGAACATCATCAAAGAATAGAATCTTTTACACCACGACAAATTGTTGATTTTATTTATCAACAACCAGTGAATACTAGATTACAAATATTATCACCAATAGTTAAAGAAGAAAAAGGAACACATAAAGAAACATTAGCAAAATTAAAACAAGAAGGATTTGAACGAGTACGAGTCGATGGTATATTATGTCGTTTAGACGAAGTACCACCACTTGAAAAAAATAAGAAACATTCGATTGATATTGTTATTGATCGTATTATTTTAAAAGAAGAATCACGTAGCCGTATATATGAAGCTGTTGAATTAGCGTTAGATTGGGCGCATGGCTATGTTATTGCTTATTTTGGTAATAACGAACGTCTTTTTAGTGAACATCATTCTTGTCCAATATGCGGATTTTCGGTTCCCAAACTAGAGCCCCGTTTGTTTTCATTTAATTCCCCTTTAGGATGTTGCCCCGATTGTAATGGCTTAGGCATTAAAAGGGAAGTTGACCCCGCATTATTGGTGCCAAATCCTAACGAAACATTGAAAAGAGGGGCTATTGCATATTATAAAAACACTTGCGGAACTTTAAATATGGAATGGCAAGAGTTTTGTATATTATGTGAGCTATACCACATACCAATGGATGTATCTTATTATAAATTAACAGATGATCAAAAAAGAATAGTTTTGTATGGCTCTTTAAGAGAGCATGAATATGAAATTAAAAGTAGTTCTGGAAATATTAATAAACGCAAAGGATTTATTGAAGGGGCTAAAAGAAAAATAGAACGTCTTTATCAAAATAGTGAAAGTGTTATAATGCGTGAATGGTATGAATCGTTTATGCGTGATCGTGTTTGTGAAACATGTCAGGGTGCGCGGCTAAATCCGCAAGTGCTTTCGGTGAGAATTGGAGGCTTAAATATTTATGAAATGACGGAGTTATCGATATCAGACTTATTAGATTTCTTAAATAATTTAACTCTTTCACCAATGGAAGAAGAAATTGCTCGAATGATTTTAAAAGAAATAAAAGCGCGTTTATCCTTTTTAAAGAATGTAGGTTTAGATTATTTAACTTTAGCTAGAATGGCTATGACATTATCGGGAGGAGAATCACAACGAATTCGATTGGCAACGCAAATAGGTTCAAAATTAAGCGGCGTTCTGTATGTTTTAGATGAGCCCTCGATTGGATTGCATCAACGTGATAATTCATTGTTGATTGAAACATTAATTTCTATGTGTGATTTAGGCAATACTTTGATTGTAGTTGAGCATGATGAAGATACGATGCGCGCTTGTGACTATCTTGTCGATATTGGGCCACGTGCGGGTATTCACGGTGGTGAAATAGTAGCACAGGGTTCTATTGAAGATATTATGAATGAACCTCGTTCAATTACCGGACAATATTTATCAGGAAAGATGTTTATCCCGGTTCCTTTGACAAGACTAAAAGGCAATGGTCATCATTTAGTGGTTAAAGGGGCTCGTTGTCATAATTTAAAGAATATTACTGTGGATATTCCTTTAGGTACTTTAACTTGTGTTACGGGTGTATCAGGATCAGGAAAATCATCGCTGGTAACCGAAATTATTTATAAGAAGTTATATCAAGTATTAAATGGTCGTCGCGATTTAATTCCTGGTGAACATGATGAAATTCTCGGTTTATCATACATTGATAAAGTGATAAATGTATCGCAAGAGCCAATTGGCAAGACACCACGTAGTAATCCTGCGACATATACGGGTGTATTCGATGAAATTAGAGAATTATTTGCTAATACGCCCGTAGCCCGTTCCAAAGGATTTGATAAAGGACGTTTTACATTTAACGCTAAAGGAGGACGATGTGAGAAATGTCAAGGCGCAGGTGTCATACGTATTCCGATGAACTTCTTGCCGGATGTTTATGTTAAGTGTGATCAATGTGGCGGTACAAGATATAATGAAGAAACTTTATTAGTTACTTATAAAGGAAAGACTATTTACGATATCTTAGAAATGACCATTGAAGATGCTTGTATCTTCTTTGAAAATACTCCTTCTATTGCGAGAAAATTAAGTATTTTAAAGAGCATTGGATTAGGATATGTGAAACTCGGACAAAACGCTACCACGCTTTCTGGCGGCGAAGCACAAAGAATAAAGCTCGCTTATGAACTTCAAAAAAAGCCAACAGGACAAACTTTATATATATTAGATGAACCCACTACCGGATTGCATATTGATGATATTTCAAGGTTATTAGAAATTTTACAATCAATGGTTAATAATGGTGATACAGTATTGGTTATTGAGCATAATCTTGATGTTATAAAAGTAGCCGATTATATTATTGATTTAGGACCAGAAGGTGGGAATAAAGGCGGTAATATTGTGGTGTGTGGAACACCGGAAGAAGTTGCAGCGTGTGATCAATCTTATACTGGACATTATTTAAAAGATGTCTTATTAAAAGATCGTAAGCGGCGTGGCTTAGTTGAATAATGATAAAAAAAGTGCTATTTTAAACATACAAAAGGGGGCTATTTTATGGAAATAACTAATGTTAAAAAAGAACATGAAAAATATATTAGCTGGTTTTGGACTATTATTGCATTTCTATTCCCAGTTAGCGAATATATGTTTTATAATATGTGGGATAAGGATTATGAAAAGACCACAAAAAAAACAAAATTATCATCAATTATCGGTGCTTGTACACAAGTATTATTAATAATTATTTTGTCATGTCTTTTATCTTTTAGTTCTTCTTTTCTTTTAGGAACATTAACAACGCGTTCCTTTTTATTCTATGTGAGTTTATTCTATAGTTTAGAAAGCGCTAGCGGGCTTATTTTTGCTCATGTATTATATGTTAATAATCCTATGAAAACAGAAAATAAAATTTATAAACTATTTCGTTATTTATTTATAGCGTTAACTACTATTTTTGGTGTTTTAGCAGTTTATGAAATGGATGCAGTTATTATTGATATTCCTAAAGGAATTCCTTTTGATTCGCAAAGTCCAACGATAGCGTTTTATGCAATATTTATTTTATTTGGGGCAGCGATGTCATATTTAATTGCGTCTAATAAAATTCATAAACTTGGTGGCCCTCGTGATATGTTAGAAGTGGTATTTTATATTGCTTTTCCTTTAGGTATTGTGGGAGCACGAGCCTGGTGGGTTATTTCCGAATGGAATCGTTCTTTAGCGGGCAGCCATACTTTTTGGGATATCATTAATATTCGTAATGGCGGATTAGCTATTCAAGGTGGTGTTCTTTTTGGCGCATGGGTTGGAGTTTGGCATTTAATTGAAAAAAGACGCAGTATTAGTATTTTTAAATTAACAGATGCAATTGTGCCCGGTATTTTGATTGCGCAAGCTATTGGCCGATTAGGCAACTTTACAAATGTTGAAGTATATGGTCAAGTCGCTAACGCTAGTGATTGGTGGTTTTTACCAAATGTGATTGTTAATCAATACATGAATAGTTTAGGCCATTTTGTTGTTCCTCTTTTCTTGATAGAAGGTCTTATGAATGTGTTAGGTTATTTTGTTTTAACTTATATTGTGGGCGGTTTATTAAAGAAATGGATCGAAGATGGTGATATTTCTTTTGGCTATTTAGTATGGTATGGAACAGTGCGAATGATTATGGAGCCAATGCGTGATGAACAGTTTATCATGGGAACATCAGTGCAAATGTCAATTGCTTTTATTGTAGCGGGAGTCTTGTGTATTATAATTAATCATTTAGTACGCTATTTAGTGAGAAACAATCAAACAAAAGTGCAAGGATTTAATTTGTGGTGTCAAAAAGTTAGTCAAAAGATGGATGAACATTCATATTATGTGAAGATTATTGGTTGCTTACCGATTATTAATGGCTTTTACTATGGTTTCTATCGGTTTATCAAAGGTCATTATTATACAGGTGTATCCTGGCTTATTTTCGGTAGCGTAATTGGCTGGATAATTGATTTGTATTCGGTTTTAACGAAAAAACCACTAGTTATGAGTGTGGCTTATGAATAAATATAAATATGTCTTTTTTGATTTAGATGGTACCTTAGCGGATACGGACTTGTTAGTGGTTGAAAGTTACTTACAATTGTTTAAAAAGTATTATCCTCATCAAAAAGTTGATTTTCGCTTATTAACTTCCTTTTCAGGACCGAGTTTAAAAGATACGATTTCGACGCATTTTCCACATGAAGATTGTCAAAAACTTATTGAGGAATTCAAGCATATTAGCGTTCCTTTATATAGCGTTTTTGCCTCTTTATATGATGATATCCCTTTATTACTTCAAGAATTAAAAGAAAAGAATATTAAGACCGCCATTATTACTTCAAAGCTACGATCAGCAACAGAAGTAACGATGAATATATTAGGACTGAATGATTATATTGATTATGTTGTGTGTCTTGATGATGTTCCTAAACCAAAGCCTGACCCGATGGGTATGAATACTGCGATTGCTTTTTTTAACGCCAATAGGAAAGAAGTATTATATGTTGGTGACGCATATACTGATTTATTAACGGCTCAACAAGCCGGAGTTGATTGTGCTTTAGTTTCATGGAATATTAGAGGACACTTAAATTGTCAACCACAGTATTATGTAAACAATGTACGAGAATTAATAGAGGTGATTTCTTGTGAATAAAAACAAACATCAAATAGCAATTATTGGTGCAGGGCCTGCCGGTATTTCAAGTGCCATATATATTAAAAGAGCGGGATATGAGCCGGTTATTTATGAGAATTTAGTACCAGGAGGGAAAATTAATAATACCTCAATTGTTAATAATTATCCGGGTATTATTTCTATAAGCGGACCCGATTTGGCTTATAAATTTTATGAAGAATTAAATACCTTAAATACGCCTCTAATATCGCAAAAAGTCGAGCAAATAATTCCATATGAAGATGGTTATATAATTCATACGAATGAAGAGGATAATTTTTATCACGCCATAATTATTGCTAGTGGAACAAAAGAAAAAGAATTAAATGTTCCGGGTTTTAAAGAATTTATACATAAAGGTATTTCTTTTTGTGCTGTATGTGATGGTCCATTATATGCGCAGAAGCATGTTGCTGTTGTTGGTGGCGGTAATTCAGCTTTAGAGGAAGCTATTTATCTTTCATCTATTTGTGAAAAAGTTATTGTTATTCATCGTCATGAAACTTTTAAAGCAGATTATATTTTGCAAGAACAATTATCACATATTACTAATATATCTTTGGAAATGAATTCGGAAGTTATCGAAATAAAGGGTCATAATCGTGTGGAATCAATCGTTATCCGTAATACATCAAATCAAAGTATAAAAGAACTTGAAGTAGCGGCTTTATTCCCTTATGTAGGAGCGCTAGCGAACACCGATTTTATCAATGATTTGTCATTAACTGATGAGAAAGGATATCTTATTGTGGATAAGGATGGTCAAACTAAATTACAAGGGATATTTGGAGCTGGCGATGTTATCAAAAAAGACTTAAGACAAATCGTTATTGCAGCTTCAGAAGGGGCTATTGCTGGAGTATCAGCGACTAAATATATGAAGAAAAACAATTATTAATTATTTTAGGGAAGGAGATAAGAAAATGGCGATAAATACGATATCATATACACAACAAATTAAAGAAGAGTTAGTTTCATATGAATATGATGAAATGAGTATGCGCGCCATATTATCGGCTTTTATCCAAATTAATGGGCGACTTTTGATTCAAAATAAGAAAACTTTTTTGGTTTTAGAAACCGAAAATGCCAAAATTGCGAAGTTTATTTATTTAATATTACAAAAGCGTTATCAAATTACGCCATCTTTTGCTTATCGAAAAAAAATGAATTTTGATAAAAAAATAAGTTTTAATATTCGAATTGAGCAAAAGGTTGATGAGATTCTCAATGATTTAGAAATATATTTTTATGAGCCTAAAGTTCATAAATCCTTTTTAAAGAAAGATGAGTACATTCGATGTTTTTTAGCAGGGGCCTTTTTAGCAGGAGGCTCATGTAATGCCCCAACTAGTTCTCATTATCATTTAGAAATATCTTCGAATGATGAAAATATGATTAATTATATCGTGAAAATTTTAAATAAAAATAAAGGTCTTGATTTTGATGCCAAAACTATCGTTAGAAGAAATCAATATGTGATGTATGTTAAAAAATCTGATCAAATAGTTAATTTTATTGCCTATATAGGAGCTTGCAATTCATGTTTAGAGTTTGAAGCGGTACGCGTCGAAAGAGATTTTATTAATAACAACAACCGATTACAAATATGTGCGAATGCAAATTATCAAAAAACAACCGCATCGGCTAAAAAACAATTAGAGGATATTTTAATTATCGAAGAATGTTTAGGTATCAAAAACATTACTAATGAAAAGTTAAAAATATTATGTCTACTAAGAAAAGAAAATGAAGATGCATCGATGGCAGAATTGGCGGAATTATTAGGACAAGAAATGGGTATAACTGTTTCAAAATCTAATATTAATCATTTAATGCGTAAAATGCATGAGTTGGCCCTTCATTTAAGAGGTAAAGATAATGACAATTGAAAAACAATTAGGAATGCGTATTGTATATTTACGGCATTTAAAAAAATGGACACAAGAAGACTTAGCTTTTTATGCCCAAATAAATAAGAATTATTTATGTGATTTAGAAAATGGGAAACGGAATCCCACTTTACAAGTTTTATCTCGTATTGCAGATGCTTTTAATATTTCTTTGGAATACTTATTTAAAGGCATTCAAAGCTTTGAAGAGTGAATCAGATCATCGATAATGCCATATTCTTTAGCCTCTTTAGCACTTAAAAAATGGTCTCGTTCGGTATCTAAAGATATTTGCTCGATATCTTTTTTAGTGTGAAAAGCTAATATACTATTTAATTTGTTTTTTAAATACACCAATCGTTTAATAGTTATTTCCATATCACTGACTTGACCTTCTGAACCTCCTAATGGTTGGTGAATCATGATTTCAGTATTCTCCATAGCGTATCTTTCATCGCCAGATGCTAAAAGGAAAGCAGCCATGGAAGCGCATAGGCCGATGCCAATGGTAATAATTTTGTTTGGTACTTGTCGCATCGTATCATAAATGGCTAATCCTGCATGGACAGAGCCTCCGGGAGAATTGATATAAATAGTGATAGGGCTTTGGGGGTCTTGGGCACTTAAAAAAAGCATTTCCGACACTAATAAATTAGCAACTTCTTGATTTATTTCACCACATAGCATAATTATTCTTTCTTCTAACAATAACGAAAAAATATCCATACTAGCACGACCATCATATCTTTCTTTGATAATCATTGGAATAACAGACATAGGCTCACCTCATTATTAAAGGTAGTCTTTTTTCTTTTATTTATTCATGTTTTGTAAAAATAATTCGTTTATTCAGTTTAATTATTTCATCAGTAGGCTAAAAATTGAAATACCGCTAGCGAGATACTAATTTAAAAAATAATTTTTTTCTTTTTCAAAAAATGGTCAAGACTAATTAATGACGTTTTAAATGGTCTTTTTCCTATTGGAAGGTAATAAAAAGACGACTAGAAAGAAAAATATGTATTTTCGTAAAGAAAATTCTCAACAAATTTATAAATTTGTATTATAATAAACTCCGTAAGCAAATTTATTTATAAGGAGGGCATGATATATGTCAGTTAAAGTTGCTATTAATGGATTCGGCCGTATTGGACGTTTAGCATTTAGACAAATGTTTGGCGCCGAAGGATATGAAGTCGTTGCAATCAACGATTTAACGAGCCCTAAGATGTTGGCTCATTTATTAAAATACGATTCTGCTCAAGGTCGTTACGCTCTTGCAGACAAGGTTACTTGTTCTGAAGAAGGCGCAAGTGAAGGATGGATTGCTGTTGATGGTAAGAAAATCCGCATTTATGCTGAAAAAGATGCGACTAACTGCCCATGGGGTGAATTAGATGTTGATGTTGTTTTAGAATGTACAGGATTTTATTGTTCCAAAGAAAAATCTATGGCACACATCAATGCTGGAGCAAAGAAAGTTATTATTTCCGCTCCTGCAGGAAAAGATTTAAAGACAATCGTTTATGGTGTTAATGAAGATACATTAACCGATGATGATTTAATTATCTCGGCTGCTTCATGTACTACCAACTGTTTAGCACCAATGGCTAAAGCTTTAAATGATTATGCACCAATTCAATCAGGTATTATGACCACTGTTCACGCTTATACTGGTGATCAAATGGTTTTAGATGGACCACATAGAAAAGGTGATTTACGCCGCGCTCGTGCTGCTGCTGTAAATATTGTTCCAAATTCAACTGGTGCTGCTAAAGCTATTGGACTTGTTATTCCTGAATTAAATGGTAAACTCATTGGTTCAGCTCAACGTGTTCCAGTTCCAACCGGTTCAACCACTATTTTAGTTGCAGTTGTGAAGGCTGATGAATTGACCGCTGCTGATATTAATGCCGCTATGAAAGCTAAGGCAAGCCCATCATTTGGTTATACTGAAGAACCATTAGTTTCATCGGATATTGTTGGTATTACCTATGGTTCATTATTTGATGCTACTCAAACAATGGTTAGCAAAATTAGTGATGGCTTATATCATGTTCAAGTCGTTGCCTGGTATGATAATGAAAATTCTTATACATGCCAATTTGTGCGTTTAGCAAAAGCATTTGCTAAGGCATAATTAAACAAATAAACATGCATAGGCGTCATAAAAGACGCCTATTTTTTTCAAAAAAGGAGAATAAAAAATGAAAAAAGTTAATGAAATAAATGTCGGTGGCAAAGTTGTTTTAGTGCGTTGTGATTTTAATGTTCCTTTAAAAGATGGAGCGATTAGAGATGATAACCGTATTAAAGCTGCTTTACCAACAATTAAAGAATTACTTTCTAAAGGTGCTCGTGTTGTATTGATGTCACATCTTGGAAAGGTTGACCACAAAGATCCTATAAAATGTGCGGAAAACAAAAAGAAAAACAATCTTGCTCCTGTAGCGGCTCGCTTAAGCGAATTATTAGGACAAGATGTAGCTTTCTCGGAAGCCACAAGAGGCGAAGAGCTCAAAGAATTAGTCCATGCTTTAAAAGATGGCGAAGTTCTTTTAGTTCAAAATACTCGTTATGAAAAAGGCGAAACAAAGAATGATGCTGAATTAGCTAAAGAATGGGCCTCCCTTGCGGATGCTTTTGTAATGGATGCCTTTGGTTCAGCACACCGTGCTCATGCTTCCACATTCGGTATTCCCGAAATCTTAAAGAATGAAGGAAAAGAAGTCGCTGTTGGCTATTTAGTAGAAAAAGAAGTCGAAAATCTTGCGAAAGTAGTTGATTGCCACGATCGTCCATATGTCGCTATATTAGGTGGCTTTAAAGTTTCAGATAAAATTAAAGTTATTGAAAGTTTATTAAAAAAATGTGACAAAATATTAATTGGTGGGGCTATGGCTTATACATTCTTAAAAGCTTTAGGTAATGAAATTGGTGATTCACCATGTGAAGTCGATCAATTGGATTACGCTAAACGTTGTTTAGAAGAGGCCAATGGTCGTATTGTCTTACCAGTGGATTTTGTTGTAGCTGATTCTTTTGATAATCCAACGCAAATTGTGACCACCGAAGGTCGTAATTTACCAGCCGGATATGAAGGAATGGATATTGGTCCAAAAACTATTGCTTTATATAAAGATGAAATTTCTAAGGCGAAAACTGTTTTCTGGAATGGACCAATGGGTGTTTTTGAAAAAGAACAATTTACAGCTGGTACAGTTGCTATTTGTGAAGCTTGCGCCGCTATTAAAGACCATGCATTTGCTGTTTGCGGTGGCGGTGATTCCGCTGCGGCAGTTGCGCAATTTGGTTTCAAAGCAGAATTTGGACACGTTTCAACCGGTGGCGGTGCCTCTCTTGAAATGATTGAAAATGACGGCCATCTTCCTGGTATTGATGTTATTAAGTAGGAATTAAATATGAGAAAAAAACTATTACTTGGCAATTGGAAGATGAATAAAACCATTGCTGAAGCTAAAGAATTTGCTTGTCTTTCTTTAGAAATGGCAAAACAAGCGGCTAAAAATAATATTGATATTGGTGTCGCTCCAACTTTTTTAGGACTTGATGTTATAAAAAAGAATAATCCTAGCTTGATAGTGGCTGCTCAAAATGTTAATGAAAATGATGCGGGCGCCTATACTGGCGAAATATCGGTACCGATGCTTGAAGAAATCGGTATTGATTGGGTTATTATTGGTCATTCAGAAAGAAGAATGTACAACAATGAAACTAATGCGTCATGCAATAAGAAAATAGCTCGTTTATTAAAAAGTCATATGACTCCTGTTTATTGTGTTGGTGAGACTCTTACTCAATATGAGAATGGGGAGACAAAAAGTGTTGTTTATGAACAATTATCAGTAGGATTAAAGGATCTTACAAAAGATTCAGTTAAAGATATTGTTATTGCTTATGAACCAGTTTGGTCTATTGGTACTGGCAAGAATGCTAGTAAAGAAATCGCTGAAGATGTTTGTGCATTTATTCGCTCTACATTAAAAGATTTATTTGGTGAAGATGTAGCGGAAAGTATTCGTGTATTATATGGTGGATCTGTTAAACCTGAAAACATTCATGATTATTTAACGATGCCTAATATCGATGGAGCTCTTGTAGGTGGAGCATCATTAAAATTGGATTCTTTCCAAGCGATGCTTCAAAATATCATTAAATAATTTATACACTGTATAAGACGTGTCTACTTTTTAAATATTATATTTTGAAAACTATATGGTATTATTTTTATAGTTCTTAATGAAAGGAGATTATGTTGATGGAAAGAAGATATGAAGTTAACACAACCCAAAGTTCAACTAAGGCTATTGGTAAGACCTTTGGATGGATGGCAATTGCGTTATTAGTTACTTTTGCGGTTGCATTTTTAGGAGCGTATTTGTTGATTAATGTATTATCACCAGAGGTGTATTATACAATATTAATCAGTGCAAGTATTTTACAGTTTATTTTAGTTTTTATTATTCAATTTAAGGGCGTATTTAGTAAGAAGCAGGGATCGGTTATTGTGCCATTTATGCTATATTCGATATGCATGGGTGTAATTATATCCTCGGTCATTGCGATTACAAATATTCAAGCAATTATCACGGCTTGTGGTGCGACCGTCATTTGTTTTGGATTGATGGCGTTTGTTGGATATTTTAATAAATCGAATATTAATGTCATGTCGATTATCGCTATGGGATTAGGCGGTGGAGCCTTGATGCTTTCATTAGTCAATATCTTATTAGGCTATAATGACGCTATATCTTGGATTGTATCATTTGCCGTATTTGCTTTTGTTTTATTAATAACCATTATCGATATTTATCGCTTGAAGATGGTTGCAGAATCGGGGCAAATGACGGAGAATCTTGCTATTTATTTTGCTTTTAACATCTATTATGATTTTATTATGATTTTCTTACGCGTCTTAAGCTTTGTTGCAAGATTTACACACGACAATTAAAAAATAAAGAGTTATCAAAGATTAATTTCAATGATAACTTTTTTATTTAAATCAATTGAAATACTCTTCATTACATTAATATTAAAGTATTAAAAAAGAAAAAAATAACAATTTTTTACGTAAAACAATGAAAAACCGTACGAAAATTGTTTTTTTTCTCTTGAAAGGGCTATCATAATAATATAATATATTATTAAAGAAGCAAAATGCTTCAAAGAAAGGAAAATTTATGAAAAAGACTATTTTACCATTGTGTGGAGCTCTTTTATTATCTGCCGGTTTAGTCGCTTGTGGCGGTAATGGCGGTAATACTGATAATAAAAGCGATAACACAAAAACAAGTGAAAGTACTCAAAAAGAAAAAGTTTATTTAAGTTTATGGGTACCTTCAGAACAAGTTGAATGGGCGGAAGAAAGAATCGAGGCATTTAAAGCTGACCCATCTAACGCCAATAAGGATATTAAAGTTGATATCCAAGCTGCACAAGAAGGAGACATTCAAGAAAAAGTTAAGAATGACCCTGAAGCGGCTGCTGATGTATTCTTCTTTTCAGGCGACCATTTAGGCGTCTTATATGACGGAGGATATTTATATCCATATAGTGAATCTGTTAGCAATTATGTTAAAGGAACAATGCCCGATAACATTTATGCATCAGGAACTGTTGGCGAACAATTATATGGTATTCCATATACACCAAATACATATTTCATGTATTATGATAGCTCCAAAATTACCGCTGATGACGCTAAAGATTTAGATAAAATTTTAGAAAAAGGTAAAGTGATATTTGATATCGATAATGGATGGTATCAAACAGCTTTCTGGTATGGTACTGGTGTTCGCTTCTTTGGTGAAGACGGCAAAGATCCTACACAAGCTAATTTAGATTCAAATGAAGGCAAGATTGCCGCTAAAGCCATCCGTAATTATGCTTTAAATCCAAATTTCATTAATGGTGGCGATGTCGAAATCAAATCATTATTCACTAAAGATAATGCCGATAATATTGTTGCTGTTGTTGGCGGATCATGGATTTCCGAAAGCTTAATTTCGTCATTCGGTGAAGATTTAGAAGCAACCATGCTTCCTGTTTTCCATTATGATGGTACCGAATACTATATGTACGCAACTGGTGACTGGAAAAAATGTGGTATTTCTAAATACACAAATAAACCTATTGAAGCGCAACAACTTGCTTTGTGGTTAACAAATAAAGATTCAGCTTTATCAAAATTACAAAGATTCAATGAAGCTCCAGTCTTAACTGAACTTAATTCTAATGAAGTTGTACTTTCAAACAAGATTGCTCAAGCTTCTATACAACAAACAGCTGGTGATAATAAACACGTTGTTTTACAACCAAGTATTTCACAAATGTCTAACTGGTGGTCAGCTGCAGAATCATATGGAAAAGCTCTTATTGCCGCAAAAGATGCTGGTGAAGAGTTTAGTGATACTCTATGTGAAGAATGGGCTGCTAAATTACAAGAAGATCTTTTGAAAAAATTGACTGCATAGTTATTGATTTATTAATTACAGTCTAGTCAGTTAATGGCTAGGCTGTAATTTTCCATTTAGGCTTAATTTGTATAAATTTTATTGTTAAAGTTGTATGCTAAGGAGGCTAATCTAATGCCAAACTTTATTAAAAAAATTCGCATATGGATTAAAAAACATCGGTCTTTATATTTTACTTTATCGGTTTTGTTTAGTTTGATATTATTAGATATTTTTATCTTAATTGGAATTAATAATCAAATGAGTTTAATGAGTGTTATAATCATTGGATGTTTGATTTTATTATTATGTGGTTCTATATTCTTAATAATTTTTAAAAAATCTAATACGGTTAATATAGAGCAAGAAGACGAAGACTCTTCCGATAATCTTTTTTTAAATATTGTTTCATTAGGCATTTATCCTTTATTGAAAACAATCCGTTATCAAAAAGAGGAACGAGAACAATTAGGAAAGACACTTTTTGATTATACTTTTATAGATTTATTAAAAATGACTCGTTTTGAGCGTTTTGCTATTAAAGTATCTAAATTTTTCTTTAAATGTGGAAGTATTTTAAAAGACATTGTGTTATTTATTCCACGTTCACTTAAAAAAATAGGATGCGCTATTGCGCGTTGCTTTAGTGATTTATTTTATTCCTTTAAGCATGGTGATGCCAGTACTAAACTAAACTTTTTATTTTTAGGAAGTGCAAATATTGGTCATAAACAAATAGGGCATGGAATTGTTATGTTGCTTTACCAAGTCTTATATTTTTTCTATTTGTTCTATAATATGACGGGTATTAATCATCTTATAGGTTTCTTTACATTAGGAACAGTAGAAACTCATGAGGAAACATTTTGTACTGAAATTATCCCGGGTGTTCCTGATTGTACTGCTGTTAAAGTTGTAGCCGGAGATGATTCTGCTAAATTCTTATTATTTGGTATCATGGGTATTTTAATGCTCATTATCTTTATAGCAGTGTATATTTCAAGCAATAAAAACGCTATTAAATTACAAGAAAAATGTGAAGAAGGTAGAAAGCCACAAACATTTAAAGAAGAATTATTAGATTACACTAATAGTAAGTTCCATCGTTTGATTTTAGCGTTACCAATTATTGGAGTTTTCTTTTTCACTATTTTACCTTTAATTGATATGATTTTGATGGCCTTTACAAATTACGATGCTAATCATCAAACGCCCACGCATTTATTTACTTGGACAGGTTTTGAAACATTTAAAGATTTGTTTGGATCATCAAATATTTCAACGGCATTTTGGCCGATTTTATCATGGACAATTATTTGGGCAATATTGGCAACAGTTACAAACTATATTCTAGGAATTATTATGTCTTTAATTATTAATAGAAAGAGCATCAAGTTTAAAAAAGTATGGCGTTCAGCTTTGGTTTTATCTATTGCTGTTCCACAATTTGTTTCTCTTTTAGCAATGAATAAGTTTTTATCAAAAACCGGTTATTTAAATCAATTATTAGAAGCTATGGGTTTCTATGAATTAGGATGGGTTAAAAGTATTTTTGGTGATAATGTATCAAATTCAGTAATAACTGGAGGAGGCGGTATCGATTGGTTAAGTAATAATGGTACACAATCGATGACGTTATTTGGTAAAACATATCAAGTCTTATTAGCCAAGCCGACAATTATTATTGTTAATTTATGGGTCGGTATTCCTTATGCTGTTTTAAGTAATACGGGTATTCTCATGAATATTCCTGCTGATTTATATGAATCAGCTCGAATTGATGGAGCTTCACCGATTAAGCAATTCTTTAAGATTACTTTACCATATATTATATTTGTGACAGCTCCGGCAACAATTACGCAGTTTATTGGTAATATTAATAACTTCAATGTTATTTACTTCTTATCTGGTGGTGGACCAACAACGGGAACATTAGAAGCAGGTAAAACGGATTTATTAATTACTTGGTTATATAAATTGACGGTTAATAAAAATTACTTTAATTTAGCATCCACTATCGGTATAATATCATTCATTTTCTGTTCTATAATTGGATTGATAATGTATAAAAACTCAAAGAGTGTTAAAGATGAGGAGGCGTTCATGTAATATGGCAAAGAAATCTATTGGCGTGAAAGCTAAAACGAGAATAATTGATACCTTTCTTTATATTTTTCTAGTTATTATTTCCATTATTTGGATTATTCCAATCATTTTTACGGTAATGACGGCTTTTCGTGCAGAAACTGGTCAGTCAATGACCTTGATTCCTGAGAATGGCTTTACTATTTATAATTTTTTATATCTTTTAGGACTTCGTGATCGATATATAGTATCTAATGGAATGGCTAAAATAGATTATTCAATTTCGCAATGGCCTTATCTTAATTGGATTTGGAATACATTATTTGTTTCTGTTTTTAGCACTATTATTTCCACATTATTTGTTCTCGGTGTATCTTATGCAATGTCGCGTTTACGTTTTAAATCGCGTCGGAAATTAATGAGCATTAATCTTATTCTTGGTATGTTCCCGGGCTTTATGGCGTTAGCGGCCATTTATAATATTTTGAAACTAATTAATGCTGTTGGATCGGAATCAACTTGGCTTTCGAATATGATAGGCTTAATCATTGCTTATAGCGCATCTTCTGGTATGGGATTTTATATTGCTAAAGGATTCTTTGATACTATTCCGAAGTCCATGGACGAAGCTGCACGTATTGATGGAGCTTCTAATATGAAAATATTTTTCAAAATAACGATACCTTTATCGAAACCAATTATTGTTTATACGATTTTAACATCATTTATGGGACCATGGGTTGGTTATATTTTACCAGCTTATATTTGTGGTACTAAAAACATGAATTGGACAGTACCATTAGGAATTTATAATATGCAAAAAGGTTTAGATGGTAACTCGTATCGTTTTACGATATTTTTTGCGGGGGCCGTTTTAATTTCCATTCCCATTGTCATTCTTTTCTTAGCTACACAAAAATATTATGTCGCTGGCGTTACCGGTGGCGCTGTAAAGGGGTAGAATTATGCCAAAATGGTTTGATGAAGCAGTATTTTATGAAATATACCCATCATCTTTTCAGGATTCAAATGGTGATGGATACGGAGATATTCAAGGGATTATTTCACGTTTAGATTATATTCATGATTTAGGTTTTACAGGAATTTGGTTGAATCCTATTTTTAAGTCACCATTTATGGATGGTGGGTATGATATTAGTGACTTTTTTGATGTTGATCCACGCTTTGGTACAATGCATGATTTAGATCTTTTATTAGAAAAAGCTCATCAAAAAGGCATTCACATCATTCTTGATTTAGTAGCGGGACATGCAAGTGAAAAGCATCCGCTTTTCTTAAAAAGTGCAGAGACACAACACAATGAATATAGTGATTTATTTGTGTGGAATAATTCCCCATGGGATAAACCGCAGGGTTGGTGGCAATTTATTTCAGGGCGTTATGATAGACACGCTAATTACATGGTAAATTTCTTTTCATGCCAACCAGCCTTTAATTATGGGTGGAATGAAATTAAATATCCAGAATGGCAAATGCATTATACTGATCCCCGTTGTTTAGCCGCACGTAATTACTTAAAGTCGATTATTCGCTTTTGGTTAAAGAAAGGGTTTGATGGATTCCGTGTCGATATGGCTGATTCTTTAATCAAAGGTGATGATGATAAAGTTGCGACAATCGCATTATGGCAAGAAATTCGTCGCGAGATATTTGATGAAGAATATCCTAATGCTGTTTTGGTATCGGAATGGTCTGATCATCAAAAATCTTTAAAAGGTGGCTTTCATGGTGACTTTTATTTAGATCATTATGGAAATGGTTATAATCGCTTATTTAGATATATTGATCAAGGTATTAATTATTCATATTTTAGTGGTCATGGTGATGTGGTTGGTTTTTTAAATGATTATTTACCACGTTTACAAGCATCAAATTATTATAAAGGTCATGTTTGCTTTATTTCGGGCAATCATGATTCTTATCGTATGGCTAATCGTTCTAACGGATATGATGAAAATACTTTAAAACTTATTTATGCTTTTATTTTAACAATGCCAGGAGTGCCTTTTATTTATAATGGTGACGAAATTGGTATGGATTATTATGATAATCTTCCTTCAAAAGAAGGTGGATATCAACGAACTGGTAGTCGGACACCAATGCAATGGGATAATTCTTTAAATATGGGCTTTTCAATAGCCAAAGAAGAAAATCTCTATTTACCATTAAATTATCAAAGCCCTGTTAATGTTGAAGAACAATTACATCGAAAAGATTCTTTATTAAATACCATTAAAGCATTGATTAAGTTACGTAAGGATTATAAAGATTTATCATCACGCTTGTTTGAAGTGGTCCACGCTACTAGTTATAGTTATCCTTTTATTTATAAAAGAGGTCGTTTATTGATAGTTGTTAATCCTTCATCATGTAGCAGTGTAGTAGCGGTAGCATACCCTCACTTGAAATCAGTTTATGAAATTGGAAAAGTATCTTTAACTCAATCTAAATTTTCTATCAATCCTTGGTCATTTGCTATTTATGAAATAGGTGAGGAGTAATAATAATGAAAAAAAATAGTATTTATTATGCATTAATAGGGTTGAGCGTATTTTCAACTACTTTAGGTGGATGTGGTAAAAAAGCGCCTATTGATGAGTCATTTGATAAAGATTGGGAATACAAAGACCAAATTATTGATGACAAGTATCGTAATTATTATGAAATATTTGTTGGCTCATTTTATGATTCAGATGGTGATGGAAGCGGAGATCTCCGTGGAGTCGGTTTAAAAATGAAGTATATTCATGATATGGGGTTTAATGGTGTATGGTTAATGCCCATTCATCCTTCTATTTCCTATCATAAATATGATGTTGATGATTATTACGCTATCGATAAAGATTATTATGTTGATAATGCTGATGAAGATTTTCAATTTATGATGGAAAAAGCGAATGAATATGATGTTAATATCATAATGGACTTAGTAATTAATCATTCGTCGGCAAAGCACAAATGGTTTAAAGATGCAACTAAAGCTTTGAATACTACTGTTTGTTCATCACCAGATAAAGATGGACGGCCTAATCAGCAATGTATTAATGAAAATAAAACAGTTAATTATTATAACTTTTATTATAAAGATAATAAGCCATTATCAGGAGTTTATCGCCTTGTTCCGGGTGCTGAGAATTGGTATTATGAATCATATTTTTCTGAAAACATGCCTGATTTAAATCTCAATGATGAAAATTTAAAAGAAGAGATTGTCAATATTATGAAATACTGGATGGATAAAGGTGTTAAGGGATTTCGTCTAGATGCCGCCTTACATTTCTTCAATAGCGATGAAAAAAAGAATGTGGAATTTCTTAATTGGCTTAATACTAAAGCGAAAGAAGTCGCTCCTGAAGGAGTTGATCCTTATTTCGTGGCGGAAGTATGGTCGGGAACTGTTGAACAATCATATTATCGTTCGGGCTTAGATTCCTTTTTTAATTTTTCCTTTTCATCTCCAGGAGGAGCGGTTAGTTCTACAACAAAACATAATGCGAGTTCGTTTGTAGAGGCAGCTGTAGAATATGAAGAAACAGTAAAAAAATATAATGAAAACGCTATTGTGGCTAATTTTTTGGGCAATCACGACAAGTCCAGAAGTGCGAATGCTGCTGTTAAAGAGTCGCAATCTAGTTCAGGAGTGTATTCAATTTCCGTTGATCCGGATTATGTTAAAATGTCTTTAGCGCTTAATCAAATCCTTTCAGGGACATCGTGGGTTTATTATGGTGAAGAAATTGGTATGATTAGCTCTAATAGCGGTGGTGACCCATCATATCGTACAGCGATGCTTTGGTCTGATGATGAAGAGATTCTTTGTAAAAATCCTCCGGGATCGCAAACTGTTGAACAAGTGTATAAGAGTGGATATGTGCCAGGAACAGTTGAGGAGCAAGAACAAAATAATGATTCAATATTGAATTTTGTCAAAAAAGCGACAAGACTTCGCTATTATTATCCAGAAATTGCTCGTGGTAAACAAACCGCTATAACATTTGTAGATGACAATAATGATCCGATTGATGAATATGCTATATTAGCGAAAACGTATAATGATCAAACTACTTATTTACTTATTAATTTAAGTGATGAAATACAGATTCTTAATCTTGAAACAGATTATCAAGATTTAAATATTGACTATACATTAGCTACTAATAATTTATATAGTCTAAAAAAAGGCCAAAAGATTGAAATGCAACCATTATCAATCACAGTTTTGAAATAAGGAGGAATTGACAAATGGCAGATTTAAAACTTAATCATATTTATAAAGTATATGAAAACGGTGTTAAAGCCGTCAGTGATTTTTGTATCGATATTGCTGACAAAGAGTTCATTGTTTTTGTTGGTCCATCGGGTTGTGGTAAATCAACTACATTAAGAATGATTGCAGGACTAGAAGAGATTTCTGCAGGGGATTTATATATCGGAGATACTTTAGTTAATGACATGGAACCAAAAGATCGTGATATTGCAATGGTTTTCCAAAACTATGCTCTTTATCCTCATATGTCAGTATATGATAATATGGCTTTTGGCTTACGCAATCAACATTTACCGGAAAGTGAAATTCGTGACCGCGTATTAGAAGCAGCACGTATTTTGGATTTAGAAGAATATCTAGATCGCAAACCGAAAGCAATGTCAGGAGGACAAAGACAACGGGTGGCGCTAGGCCGGGCTATTGTACGTCAACCCAAAGTGTTCTTGTTAGATGAACCTCTTTCTAATCTAGATGCTAAATTACGTGCGGTCATGAGAACAGAAATAACCAAACTTCATAAACGCTTAAACACTACATTTATTTATGTTACACACGATCAAGTTGAAGCGATGACCATGGGCACAAGAATTGTTGTTATGAAAAAAGGATTTGTTCAACAAATTGATACGCCAACAAATTTATATACTTCACCAATTAATAAATTTGTGGCGGGATTTATTGGTACTCCGCAAATGAATTTCTTTGATACAACGTTGACACGTAAAGGTGATTTTGTGGAAATGATTTTAGCTAATCATCAACTTGTCAAGATTCCTTTAAATGATATTTCTAAAGTCGAGCATAAAATGCTTGACGGAAAAACAAAAATCATTTTTGGCATTCGACCCGAAGATTTACTTTTAGAAGGAGACAATGAAGATTTAACCTTAAAAGCTGAAATAACCGCTGTTGAAGAATTAGGAGCGGAGACTTTAGTTTATGGTGAATTGGTTGGAAGTGAGACATCTGATTCTTTAACCAGTAAAAATAGTATTATTGTAAAAGCCTCTCCCAAAAATCATTATGAAATCGGCGACATTATTAAAGTATACATTGATAGCAGTCGTATTCATTTATTTAGTGGTGAGACCGAGATGACTATTTTGCCACCTATACCACAAGTATCATATGTCGATGTTACTATTGAAAAAGATTATATGATTTTGGAAGGGCAAAAGGTTTTATTGCCACCAGTTATTAAAGAAGTAATTGGCAAACGGCAAAAATTAACCATCGGTATTGAAAACGACGCCTTGATTCCTGGTGATGATTTAGAATTTAAAGTATTAAAAGATGAAAGAGTAATGGGAAAACATCTTATTCATCTTGATGCCAAAGAAGCTAAAATCTTTACTCTTGTAAGCGATGATGCGGAAATTGGTGATATCTATAAATGTCATTTAGATATGTCACGTATTCATATTTTTGATGATGAAGAAAAACTTTTATCACCGGTTCAATATAATGATTGCTTTGTTGGTAAATTTGTTAAGAGCAAAGATGTTAATGCTGATAAGAAAAAAGAAATCAATTTCTATGTAGTGACCGAAGGATATGGCATTTTTATGCCTTTAGATATGGTGACTAAAATTACGACGGTTTTAGACAAGAATGCTTATCGTCATGATATCAAACTTTCTTTTGACATTCATGATTTACAAATTGCGGACAATGGCGTTCCTGGCACTGTATTAAAAATAGATGATTATGGTGATGTTTGCATCGCCCATGTTGCTATCGGGGACGAAACTAGTAATAAGAAAGTTTGCTTGATTGTGGATCGTGGATTCGATCAAAAAGAAGTTCATTTAATAATTGATTCCTCGAAGTGCTCAGTATTTGACGCTACTAACGATGTACGTGTTATTTAAAGAATAGCAATAATAATGATTTATAGAGAGACTGTTGAAGAATAGAGTCAGCAGTCTCTTTCATTCTTTTATTAAAGATTATTATATTTAATATATTAATATATATATAATAAATAAAAGTGATCCAAATCACCTCTTGGAGCGGAATTTATTGTTGCAATTAACTATTTGAAAAAAAATAAACACTCTTTTGCAAAGTGATGATGATATTGATAATAAAAATTGAAAAATGATA
>CAZJKC010000025.1:0-21827 GCA_964546565.1 uncultured Staphylococcaceae bacterium
GCAAAAAAAAGACTAGGTAAGGAATGATACCTAGTTCGCTTTGCCATGTTGGCTACTTATATTATATTCAATTCAAATCAAAAGTAAACAAAAAAACAGCAAAACACCACGTATTTATTGATACTTTACTGTCAATTATTTCTACTATTGTCCTTAAGCTTTGTTCGATTTTTTAACCCACTCTACATAGTTTTTGATAACTTTATCCAAAGTCATTAATCCCATTCCCATTTGTAATGATGAATTAATTAATTGAACATCTTCATTAATTATCATGCCAGGAAGTTCATTTTCTACATAACCTGGTTCAATTTTTATTTCACGATATTCCGGTAAAACAGTTTTTTTATAAGCATCCATATAAAAATCCATATAAGATAAATTAATACCCTCAATCGATGAATATATAGCAGACATGATTTGTCCCCATGCTCGCATACTAGCTCTTAAACATGTTCCATCAGAAAAAACGGGGACTCCTGTTGATGAATTTTGATGGTCTTTTCCACTAATAGAATATCCATGCTTTACAACTTCATCTCCAATAAGTTGGACAACTTTTTTTATTTCTTGTCCTGACCCTGACATATTTCGTGATGGAAAATCACACTCAAAGTTTGTCCATCCGACAATTTTTAATTCGTTCATAAAGTTTATTCCCTTTCTATTTTTTTAAATTACGTGTTAATTGTAGCATTTAAACTTAACTTATTCTATATATTAAATAAAAAAGATAAGTTATGTAATGATTAACACTAATCATAACTTATCTAATTTTGTTTAAAAAACTTAATTATCTAAATATTGTTTCTTGACTTTTTCCATCGTCTCAACAACATCGAAGGAATCAATAACTTCATCCTCTTCTTCTTCGCTACGAAGTCCTGTTCCAGCCGGAATTAGTCGTCCTGTAATGACATTTTCTTTTAAGCCATGGAGACGATCAATCTTTCCTTTAATAGCGGCATCCGTTAAGATGTGCGTTGTTTGTTGGAAAGAAGCAGCGGATAAGAATGACTCTGTTTCAAGTGCGGCCTTCGTAATTCCAAGAACCAATGGACGAGCAACAGCAGGGCGTTTACCTTCCACTAATGCTTTCTCATTTTGAGTAGTAAATTCCACCATATCAACACGAGTGCCCGGTAACATTTCCGTATCTCCACCTTCAACGATAACTAATTTCCGTAACATTTGACGTACAATAACTTCAATATGCTTATCAGAAATAGCAATACCTTGTGAACGATAGACTTTTTGAACTTCTTTTAAAATATACTTTTGAACCGCAGTAACATCAGCAACTTCAAGAAGTTTCTTCGGTGAAATAGTACCTTCGGTAATCTTTTCGCCATTTTTAATTTGTTGTCCTAATTTAACTCTTAAACGAGCTCCAAAATTAGTTGTATATGTCTTATCTTCTAATTCATTACGAACACGAACGGTATAACGTCCACTACTTTCCGAAATATCGACGACTTCACCACAAATTTCAGAAATAAGAGCTTCACCTTTCGGATTACGTGCTTCAAATAATTCTTGAACACGAGGAAGACCCATAGTAATATCGCCACCGGCAACACCACCAGTATGGAATGTTCTCATGGTTAACTGAGTACCTGGTTCCCCAATGGATTGAGCCGCCATAACACCAACCGCTTCACCAATGGATACTTCTTTACCAGTTGCCAAATTACGACCATAACAGTGCTTACAGACACCATCTTTCGTTTCACAGCCAAATAATGAACGAATTTCCACATGAGTAATACCAGCATCGACAATTTTCTTCGCATCTTCTTCACCCATCAATGTATTACCTGGAACAATAACTTCACCAGTTTCCGGATGAATAATATCGCGAATAGAATAACGGCCAATTAAACGATCTTCTAATGGTACAATAATAGCGTCTTGCGATGTGTCACGAATTTCCGAAACCACAAATCCATGGTCAGTATGACAATCTTCTTCACGAACAATAACGTCTTGAGAAATATCAACTAAACGACGTGTTAAATATCCAGAGTCCGCTGTTTTTAAAGCGGTATCAGCTCCACCTTTACGAGCACCATGGGTAGCAATAAAGAATTCGCTAACGGTCATACCTTCACGGAAGCATGATTTAATAGGTAATTCAATTGATTCACCTGATGGCTTGGACATTAATCCACGCATACCAACTAATTGTAAGAAGTTGGAAGTATTACCACGAGCACCAGAGGCACTCATCATAAAGATTGGGTTACGTGATTCTTTGGCCATTTTATCTTTTAAAAGTTTCTCAACTTTCTTTAAAACACCAGTATCACGATCGCCCCAAACTGCGACCACTTGTTGATATCTTTCTTTATCAGTTAATAAGCCTTTTACATAAAGTTTTTGGATAGCGTCAACTTGACGATCACCTTCCGCAATCAATTCTTCTTTGCCTTCAATAATATTAATATCAGCAATAGAAACGGTAATACCAGCAACGGTTGAATAAGTAAATCCTTGATCTTTCATTTTATCAAGAACAACACTCGTTTTGGTGGTACCATAACGACGGAATGTTTCATTAATAATAGCCCCTAATTGTTTTTTTCCAAATGGTTCACGAACTGGTAATGAAGCAATATATGCTTTAATATCCGTGCCTTTTGGAACAAAGAATTCGTCCAAGTCATTTAAAAGATTTTTCTTACAAACATCATTTAAATAAGGGAAATCACTTGGATAAATTTCGTTAAATATAATCTTACCAACAGTGGTAATTAAATAACTATTCTTCATTTGTTCGCTAAATCCTGCTTTACTTAAGACCGAACCAGGAATAGCAATACGATTATGAAGATGTATTTGCTTCGTTTGATAAGCTAAAAGTACTTCATTTTTATTACGGAATACTTTGCCTTCACTAGCTGCATATAATTCGAATTTTTCAGCTTCTTCAATATCGTTACGCTTACGGCATTCTTCAGCTTTAGTTAAGAAATCTTCTTTAGTAGATTCTAAAGTCAAATAATAGTTACCGAGAACCATGTCTTGTGATGGTGTAACAATTGGTTTACCATCTTTAGGACCTAAGATATTGTTCGAAGCCAACATCAAATGCAACGCCTCTTCTTGAGCCGCTTTTGATAAAGGAACGTGAACAGCCATTTGGTCGCCATCGAAGTCAGCATTAAATCCGGTACACACTAAGGGGTGTAAACGAATCGCCCTACCATCAACAAGTTTTGGTTGGAATGCTTGAATACCTAAACGGTGTAATGTTGGAGCACGATTTAATAATACTGGATGCTGTCCAATAATTTCTTCAACAATATCAAATACGGACTCTTCATAACGATCAATAATCTTATCGGCTTGTTTATGAGCGGTAGCAAATCCACGCTTAATTAATAAAGAAGCGATATAAGGACGAAGTAATTGGATAGCCATTTCTCGTGGTAATCCACATTGATACATTTTCAAATCAGGTCCAACAGCAATAACGGAACGACCAGAATAGTCAACACGTTTACCTAAAAGATTTTGACGGAAACGTCCTTGTTTACCTTTTAATGCACTCGACAATGATTTTAATGGTCGACCACCAGCACCTTGTACTGGTTTATTACGACGACCATTATCAATTAAAGCATCAACCGCTTCTTGAAGCATACGTTTTTCGTTCATCAAAATAACAGAAGGTGCATTCATATCGATAAGTTTTTTCAAACGAGTGTTACGAGTGATAACACGACGATATAAATCATTTAAATCAGCTGTAGCAAAACGACCACCATCAAGAGGTAACATTGGTCGTAAATCAGGTGGAATAACAGGAATAACATCTAAGACCATCCATTCTGGTTTATTATTGCTTGAGCGGAAGGCTTCAACAGCTTCTAAACGTTTAATTAATTTGATACGTTTTTGATTTTTAGAACCTTGAATTTCTTTGAGTTCGGCTTGAATTTTGGCTAATTCGGCATCTAAATCCACTTCACGTAATAAACGTTTAATAGCTTCCGCACCTTCACCAAATTCAGCTCCCGTATATTTTGAAATAAAAGCCGCAATTGTTTGGAAATCAAAAGTTTCATTTTGTTTTTCCATTTTTGCAATTAATTCCTCGCTACGAGAATAATCATAGGAATTAGGATCAATTTGTGGTTGGAATTCCTTAATAGCCGCAATAAACTCCGGACGGGCTGTCTTTTCATCTAAAAATCCGCGATATGTTAAAACACTTGAAGTACCAGGATTTAGACAAATATGAGCAGCAAAATAAACAACATCTTCAAGATTTTTTGGTGATACATCAAGAATTAATCCCATACGGGAAGGAATTCCTTTGAGATACCAAATATGGGTACATGGGGAAGCGAGCTCAATATGGCCCATTCTTTCCCGACGTACTTCTTTAGAAATAACCTCAACACCACACTTTTCACATGTAATGCCTTGGAAACGAATTTTTTTGTATTTACCACAATGGCATTCATAATCTTTTGCTGGTCCAAATATTTTTTCACAGCAGAGACCGCCCATTTCTGGTTTTTGTGAACGATAGTTAATGGTTTCTGGCTTTTTAACTTCACCATGAGACCATGCACGAATTTGTTCGGGAGAGGCTAATCCAACTTGAATAGCCGCTAATCGTTTAACATCAAACATATTTCAAACTCCCTCCTATTCATCTAAATTATCATCTTTGATATCGTCAACAATTTGAATATCTTCAACGGCGTCATCAACGATATATTCGCTTGTCATATCACGAATAGAAGATGATATCTTTCTTTCTTCAGCTTCATTTTGTTTCGAAATAGCTGTTACATCAATCTCTTGTCCTTCTTGGTCTAAAAGACGAACGTCGATAGCGAGACCTTGTAATTCTTTTTGTAATACTAAGAAAGCTTCTGGAATACCTGATTTTGGAATTCTATGTTGCTTAATAATAGCTTCGTATGTCTTTTTACGACCGACACGGTCATCGGATTTAATAGTTAAGATTTCTTGGAGAATGTGCGCTGCACCATATGCTTCAAGAGCCCAAACTTCCATTTCACCGAATCGCTGTCCACCATTTTGAGCTTTACCACCCAATGGTTGTTGTGTTACTAATGAATATGGTCCTGTGGAACGAGCATGTAATTTATCATCGACCATGTGAACGAGTTTAATCATGTACATAACACCAACAGAGATACGCTCATCGAAACGATCACCAGTGCGGCCATCATATAAAACGGTTTTACCATCTTTTTCCATACCAGCTTTTTCCATTAAGCCAAATATTTCTTCATTGGTCATGCCATCAAAAACCGGTGTGGCAATTTTCATGCCTAATTTTTTACAGGCCATACCTAAATGTATTTCGAGAATTTGTCCAATGTTCATACGAGAAGGAACACCTAAGGGATTTAACATAATATCGATTGGGGTACCATCAGGTAAGAATGGCATATCTTCGACAGGTAAAATACGGGAAATAACACCTTTATTACCATGTCGACCAGACATCTTATCACCTTCGGATATTTTTCGTTTTTGAACAATATAGACACGGACGACCTCATTTACTCCTGGAGCAAGTTCATCGCCTTTTTTACGTGAGAACGTTTTAACATCAAGGACAATACCCGCACCACCATGAGGAACACGGAGAGAAGAATCTTTACCATCTTTGGTTTTTTCAGAGAAAATAGCCATTAATAATTTTTCTTCTGGTGTTGGTTCTGTTTGTCCTTTAGGCGTTACTTTACCAACTAAAATATCGCCTTCTTTAACTTCGGCACCAGGAATAATGATACCGCGTTCATCTAAGAATGATTTAGCATCCTCATTAATATTAGGTACATCACGAGTGATTTCTTCAGCACCCAACTTTGTATCACGACACTCTAAAACATATTCTTCAATATGAATAGTAGTATAAACATCATCTTTAACAAGTCTTTCGGACATAATAACAGCATCTTCATAGTTATAACCATTCCAAGTCATGAAAGCAATAGTGACATTTTGTCCTAAGGCTAAATCACCATTTTCCATTGCTGGACCATCGGCAATAATGTCATGAGCTTTAACTTGTTGACCAACTTTGACAATTGGTGTTTGGTTCATACATGTGCCTTGATTGCTACGTCCAAATTTTTGTAAACGATATTCATGATCTTTTTTACCATCATTAATAACAATGCGACGGGAGTCAACATATGTTACAAAACCATCTACTTTAGAAACAACGGCACTGCCCGAATCACGAGCAATAACATGTTCCATACCTGTTCCAACAAAAGGAGCATGTGGTTTTAATAATGGTAATGCTTGACGTTGCATGTTCGCACCCATTAATGCCCGTGTAGTATCATCATTCTCAAGGAATGGAATACATGCCGAAGCAATGGAAACGATTTGCTTTGGAGATACGTCAATATAATCAATCTGATCTTTTTCAGCAATAACGTTATCACCATTAAAACGGGAAATAACTTTCGAATCAAGAATACTCCCATCATCGCCTAATCGCACGTTCGCTTGTGCAATGATGTGTCCTCTTTCATCATCGGCAGATAAATATACAGCATCATCTAAAACATGACCTGTTTCTTTATCAATAATTCGATATGGAGTCTCAATAAATCCATAAGAATTAACTTTAGCATAAGACGCTAAATTATTAATCAAACCAATGTTTTGACCTTCTGGTGTCTCAATAGGACAAATACGTCCATAATGAGAATAGTGAACGTCACGAACATCGAATGACGCACGATCACGAGTTAAACCACCAGGACCTAAAGCCGATAAACGACGTTTATTGGTTAATTCCGCAAGCGGATTGGTTTGGTCCATAAATTGTGATAATTGTGATGTGGCAAAGAATTCTTTAATAGCGGCTGTTAATGGACGAATGTTAATAAGTGATTGTGGCGTAACATTTTCCACATCCGAAATAGACATTTTCTCTTTAACAGCTTTGGCCATTTTAGAAAGTCCAATACGGAATTGATTTTCAATTAATTCACCGACACAACGCACACGACGATTGCCTAAATGGTCAATATCATCAGTGCTTCCAAAGCCATCCATGACATTCATAAAATATGAAAAGATAGCATAAATATCAGGAATGGTGACACATGCATCGGTAATGGTTAAATCAGTACCAACAATTGGTGAAATAATGCTCTTATTTTCATCAGCATAAACTCTAATAAAATTAACTTTATTATGAGCACTATCTAAACGAGTGTTGACAGAAACTTCACGAACGTGAGCTCCTTTTTCAAAGAATTCTTGTTCTTTTAATTCTTCAACCATTTCTTTAGTTAATAATGTTCCTTCCGGATAAATAATTTCTCCGTCGGCAGAAACTAAATGTTCTGCTAAAACACGATTTACTAAGCGATTGTAAATTCCAAGTTTTTCATTATATTTATAGCGGCCTGCTTTCCCTAAGTCGTAGCGTTTATGATCAAAGAACTTTTGATATAAATAATTGACAACGCCTTCCTCAGTCACAGGTTCACCCGGTTTTAATTTACGGAAAATTTCACTTAATGCTTTTTGCGCAGTATTAATTTCCGCATCCTTTTCAAGAGTACCGCTTAAATTATCGCGAACACCAAATAATTCTTCAATCTCCGCGTTATTTTCTAATCCTAATGCTTTTAATAAAATAGTGGCATTCATTTTTCTTTGACGATCAATTCTAACTGATAAAACATCTTTTTGATCAGATTCAAATTGAAGCCATGTACCACGTGAAGGAATTAAATCTCCTTCATATAAATATTTTCCAGATTTATCTAAAGTTTTTGATAGATAAGCCCCTGGAGAACGAACTAATTGTGAAACAATAACACGTTCCGCACCATTGATAATGAATGTTCCACTTTCAGTCATTAATGGGAAATCGCCCATAAAGACTTCTGATTCTTTAATGATTCCTGAATCCTTAAAACATAGACGTAAAGTCACCCGAAGTGGTGCGCTATAAGTCATATCACGTTCCTTGCATTCTAAATAATCAAATTTTGGTTCATCAAAATGGCAATCCACAAATTCAATTTGTAGATTTTCGGTATAGTTAGAAATTGGAAAAACATCTTGTAAAACAGCTTTTATTCCTTTATCAATAAACCAACGAAAAGATTCAGTTTGAATTTCCACTAAATTTGGTAGCGGTAATGTTCCACTGATTTTTGAATAATCGATACGGTCATTGTTGAGATACTTTATTGTATTATTTTTACCCATGAATTTTTGCACCTCTCTAATCATAGTTTTTGTTGTTCTTTTTTCGCCACGTAAATGTAATACCCTTTTTCCTTTTTTAATAAAGAGCAATTGCCAAAAACACTTTTAATATATTTTTCAGCAGAATGAGCACCATGTGATTTACGGATGACGATAAAAAGAGAACCGTCATCATACAAATGTTCATAAGCCCCTTTAAACATTTCGTATATAACTGCTTTACCAGCACGAATGGGGGGATTAATAACAATTGAATGGAAAAAATCATTTATATTTTCGTAAATGTTACTTAATATACATGTAACATTTTCGAGGTGGAGCCTTTTAGCGTTCATCTGTGCTAAAGCGATGGCTCGTTCGTTTATATCAACAAGCACAAATGATGAAGATGAATGGAAATAGGCTAATGTCAATCCTAAAGCACCATAGCCACATCCCAAGTCAAGGATCTTTCCAGAAAGTGGATGAGTTAATAAAACTTTTAAAAAAGCTTTCGTTCCTTCATCCACTTTATCTTTTGAAAAGACGCCATTATCTGTTTGGAAAGATAATTGTTGCCCACTAATATCCAAAGATATCGTTCGTGGTTTTGAAGATAAATCGGGGATATTATCAAAATATTGTGGCACCAATAACCCTCCCTTAAATGCGATAAAAACCCGCTTTAAAAAGCAGGTTTTAAAAATTCAAATAAAGACTATTACTTAATTTCAACTTCGGCGCCAGCAGCGACAAGAGCTTTCTTGTGTTCTTCGGCTTCGACTGGTGAAATGTGTTCTTTAATGGTTGATGGAGCAGCATCAACTAATTTCTTAGCATCCATTAAGCCAAGTCCTGTAATAGCGACAACAGCCTTAATAACAGCAACTTTAGCGGTACCAAAGCTCTTTAAGATTAAGCTAACTTCGCTTGGTCCTTTTGCTGTTTCTTCTTCAACTGGTGCAGCAGCAGCAGCGACTGGTGCAGCGGCGGTAACGCCAAATTCTTCTTCGATAGCCTTCACTAATTCATGAAGTTCAAGAATGCTCATTTCTTTAATGGAAGCAATAATTTCTTCGTTTGTAAACTTTGCCATTGTTTGTTCCTCCTATATGACAATTAATTTTCTTTGTCAGCCACTGCTTGAATTGCACAAGCAAATTGACGGACAGGTGCTTGTAAGCACGATAAGAGCATGGAAATAAGTCCATCGCGGCCTGGTAAGGTAGCAATAACTTTCATTTCATCGGCGGTTAATACTTTACCATCGACGATTCCGCTCTTGATGACGAGATGTTCGTTTTTCTTTGCCGCTTTGGCAATGATTTTTGGTCCCGCAATTACATCTTCTGAGAAGATGTATGCATTTGGTCCTTCTAATGAAAGATCTAAGTCCATATTATCAACTGCTCTTTGAACTAAAGAATTCTTATAAACTGTCATCTCCGCTTTTTCAGCACGTAAAGAACGACGTAAAGCCGTAATTTCAGCCACTGTTAAGCCATGATATTCAACGACAGTTAAAGAGCCTGAACTTTTAATCTTATCAGTAATTGTTGCAACAACTTCTTGTTTGCTCTTTAAAACATCTTGATTCATCGTTACACCTCCTGTTTAATTTTTTTTATTGAGGCTTCAATATACAATGAGTTAAGCCCACTATTTAAATAATGGGAGAATAATTTTCGTTTTTTTATTATTCATTACCTCGGCAACATTATTAAGCCCCTTGGCCGTTGCTGTCTAGGGTATATTGAATGCTTTCTTTAATTAGCGACCTTCAAATGTAATTTTGATAGCTGGTCCCATGGTCGTATGGATAGCAGCATTTTTAATGTAAGTACCTTTAACAGCGGAAGGTCTCACTTTAACGATAGTCTCACACACTGCTGTTAAGTTATCGATAATTTTATCGGTATCAAATGAACAACGAGCGATAGTGACATGGATATTACCTTCTTTGTCAACACGGTATTCCACTTTACCAGCTTTGATTTCTTGGATAGCTTTGCCGATATCCATTGAAACAGTTCCGGTTTTGGGGTTTGGCATTAAACCTTTAGGTCCTAATAAACGGCCCATTTTACCAAGTTCACCCATCATATCTGGTGTAGCTACGATAATATCAAAGTCAAACCAGTTTTCTTTTTGGATTTTCTCCAACATTTCTTTTCCACCAACATAGTCGGCACCAGCTTCTTTAGCTTCTTCAACTTTGTTTGTGATAGCAAGTACTTTTTTTGTTTTTCCGTTGCCGTGCGGAAGAATTAAAGTACCGCGAATTTGTTGATCAGCTTGTTTTGGATCAACATTCAAGCGGAATGATACACCAATGGTAGCGTCAAACTTAACAGTCGATGTTTGTTTGACAAGCTCGGCAGCTTCAGCAATTGTATAAAGTTTGCTGGCATCAACCATTTTAGCGGCCGCTTGATACTTTTTACCTTTCTTCATAATTTCCTCCTTAGTGGTACAATCGGGGTTATCCCTCCCACGCATTCTTAGTCGTCAATAACAATGCCCATATTTTGAGCGGTGCCAGCAATAACTCTCATTGCGGCTTCAACATCGTTGCAATTTAAATCAGGCAATTTGTATTCAGCAATCTTGCGTAATTCATCTTTGCTGATGTGACCAACTTTCTTGGTTTTGGAATTGCTTGATCCTTTGGTGATACCCGCGGCTTTTAATAATAAACCAGCGACTGGGGAAGTTTTGATAACAAAATCAAATGACTTGTCTTCATAAGCGGTAATAATAACCGGGACAACTTCACCACGACGATCGGCTGTTTTAGCATTAAAGTCAGTACAGAATTTTGGCATCACAATACCTGCTGATGCAAGTTTTGGTCCGGGTTTGGCTTCGCCACCCATAAGTTCCAATTTAACGACTTTTGCGATCTTTTTACTCACGTGACATTCCTCCTTCTTTCAAGTATTTTGTCCGTGCTGTGGTTTTATTGGATGAATCGCTTCATCCTTCCACACATACGTATAACGCGCGTACAAACATTGCGCTGTTAAATAATACTATACGACGCAAATTTTAGCAAGTGTTTTTTTGGAAATATTTTATAAATATTTTATTTTTTCTTTGTTGCATTTTTTATAGACAAAAAAAGGGCAATGAGATAGAATGAGAATTGTATTTGAGTTTAAAGCAAATTTTAAAGGAAGGAACTATATGAAAAAGGTTAAAATTAAGCCATATCTGCAAGTTTTATTAAGCTTTGCGCTCGTAATTCTTATCGGTTCGATATTGTTGGTTTTACCGATTAGTCAAAAAAGTAATCACTTTGCTAATTACTGGGATTCTCTTCTTTTATCAACTTCAGCAGTTTGTGTTACAGGCCTTACACCTTACGCTAATTTGTCGGCATCGTTAACTATATTTGGTCAAATAATTCTTTTATTACTCGTCCAAATTGGGGGATTAGGTTTTATAACTATATTTACTTTTTTTCTCACCATATTCGGTGCAAAATTTGGGGCTATTGACCGCTTTATGTTAAAAGAGGCCTTAAGTATAAATCGCTTTTCTGGCATCTTAGGATTTGTTAAAAAAATAATACGGTATACGTTTATTATCGAGGGAATCGGTATTCTAATATGCTCGTTTATCTTTATTCCTGAATACGGATTTGCTCATGGATTGTGGCTTTCAATATTTCACGCTATATCAAGTTTCAATAACGCCGGCTTTGATTTACTAGGTAGTACATCACTGATCAAATACGCTAACAACATACCACTTAATATAGTGACAATGTTATTAATTATCGTTGGCGGTATTGGCTTCCCTGTTATTGAAGAGGTGTTACATAATAAACCAAAAAAATGGTCATGCTATACCAAAATTGTTTTGGTAACGACAACTTTTCTTATCATATGTGGAACCTTAGCTTTGTGGATAGCCGAATCTTCAAACAATATAACGTTTTTAGAAGCTTTATTCCAAAGTGTATCGGCCCGAACTGCAGGATTCGCTTCTATTGATATTTCCTTATTAACAACACCCGGCGAAATGATTATGGAAATATTAATCTTCATAGGAGCTTCACCATTATCAACTGGTGGTGGTGTTAAAACAACGACATTTTTTGTGATAGTTATCGCTATTCTGTCATATATTCGTGGAAAGCAACCAATTGTCTTTAATCGTAAAATTTCTCAAGAATCCGTAACAAAAGCCATGTCTTTGATATTCGTCGCAAGTGGCGTACTTATCTTAGGAATATTTGGCGTATCAATTATTGAAAATTGTTGTCATACTCCCTATGCATCGAAAACAGGTAGTATTATATTTGAATGTTTTTCCGCTTTTGGAACGGCGGGGTACTCCCAGTCTTTAACACCCTATCTCCAAAACGGAAGTAAAGTCATTTTATGTCTCTTAATGTATTTTGGTAGAGTTGGTCCGATGACCATCTTAAACGTCTTTTCAAAATCATTTTCTGAAAATGAACATGAACATGTTCGTTATATTGAAGAAAATGTTGTCATTGGATAGGAGGAATATGAACAATGAAAAAAACTTTTGCTGTATTTGGATTAGGACAATTCGGAATGTCAATTGTCGAAGAATTAGCGTCTCATGATGCTGATGTCATCGCTATCGACATGGATGAAAGTCGCGTAAAGCAAGCATCGACTTTTATTCCCACCGTTTTTATTGCTGACGCGACCGACGAAAAAGCCTTAAGAGAACTTGATATTCCCAATATTGATCACGCTATAGTAGCGTATGGAAATAATATACAAGCCTCTATTTTAACAACCGTTATTTTAGTCGAAATGGGCATCAAACATTTAACTGTTCGTGTCGATAACGAATACTATATCCCGGTATTAAAAAAACTTGGGGCCCACGAAGTTATATCGCCACAAAGAATGGCTGGAAAAGGTCTCGCTAATCGTTTAGAAAACGAATCTTTTGTCGATTATTATTCATTAGGAAATAATTTCTCTGTGGTTAAAGTTCTTATAAATAATAACTACAAACCACAAAGCATTGCTGTTTTGAATCCTCGTAATACTTACGGGGTTAACTTAATTCTTATTACTCGTGGCAATCAAACTTTTGCGCCAAAAGCCACCGACTATATTGAACCAAAAGATATTATCTTTGTCGTTGGCAAAACAAAAGATATTGAAAAATTTAATCGCGCTTTAAACGATTAAATTAATATCATTAAAACAATGTTGAAAAACATGGCATAATTCCACTATTTTTAAGTGATTATGCCTTTTTTAATAAATAACTATTAAAAAAAACGCTCACCAAACATTTTGTGGCGGTTTCTATCTTAATAATTTATAAATAATAACGGAAAGTATCCATGATCCAATAAGATACATGAGATCTTTTTAATGAACTCAAATAAGGAGATAATCTTTTATACCAGTCTATCGCGTCACCTGCATCATGCCACAAATCAATAAAAATCTCTTGGTATACACCATCTAATAAATGATGAAGATATTCTTCTGCATCCATACAGATAATTTTTATTTTATCTTTGTTTGGAAATTGTGGAAGAATATCTTTTTCAAAAATTTTAATGACTATTGGATCTTTTTCAATAATCGTTACTGATTCAACATCTTCTTTTAAGGATACCATATAGGCGTAGTATCCAAGTCCTAATCCACAAGTTAAAACATGCCCTATGGCTTTTTGAATCGGTTCTTTCATGGTCTCAATTTCATTAGGTGTCACGCTCATCCACAAAACACCATTTTCATAAATAGCAGGATATCTAAAAGGCTTATTAAAAAAGCCCACTTGCGGATAAACTTCACCGCCATCACCATATTGAAAATCGCGATAAATAAAGGCTTGATACGGTCGATATTGGTCATAACCTAATTTCCATTTACCTATTTTTCTTTTAGGTAAAACAATGTTTTTATAATAAGGATTATTCGTATAATTATCTTCCGATAACTGCTCTATCATTTTCGATAAATAATTATCAACCCAAAGATTATCTTCATTTTGGGCGATGTTTAAAAACTCTTTTACCAAGCGATGATATGCTTCTTTTGATGAAAGACCTAACGAAGTAAGATTTTTAATCATACTTATGTTAATACTCTCATCATCATATAATAGAAAAGATTGTAATGAAGAAAGAAGAATTTGGTTTTGTTTCTCTATTTTTTTATTCATGAATATTATCTATCCTTTTTTTCAACATGACCGAATTTAAAATTGCTAAAAGAGCAACACCGACATCCGCTAATAAAGCAAGCCACATTGATGAATGACCGATAATCGTCAAAAGATAACATGTTACTTTAAAAAGTAATGATAAAACAATATTAAATATGGCAGTATTGTATATTTTTTTTGAAGCTTTCATAGCAAATAAGACGCTATCGAGATCATCATTCATCACCACGATATCAGCTGATTCTATAGCCGCATCACTTCCAAGAGCCCCCATAGCAACACCAATATCAGCACGCACTAAACTAGGAGCGTCATTAATGCCATCGCCAAGATATAAGACATTTCTATTAGTAGATTTATCAAGTAATTCCTCTAATTTCTTTACTTTTTGATCCGGCAATAATTCAGCATAAGTTTTATCAATTTTTAATTCTTTCGAAACCTTTTTAGCATAAGCATACTTATCACCAGTTAACATATAAATTTTCATATCATGCTCATGAATACTTTTTGTAAAACTAGACGCACTATCTTTAATTTCGTCATTTAATACAACATATCCCACATTCATACCATCTACTTGCATATACACAATTGTGCCGATTTCTTTATTCTTTTCTCGTTTTTTTCTTGTAATAAATTTTTCATTGCCAACTCTAATAATATGATTTTGATATTTAATTTCGATACCTAATCCTGAATACTCTTGCATCTCAGATATTAAAGCTTGATCAATGGATCCTTGATAATAATCAACGATGGAGCGAGCAATAGGGTGATTTGAAACGCTTTCTGCATATGCTAAATATTCTATAAATTGTTCTTCTTTTAATGATTTAACCACTATTTTACTCACTTTAAATTGTCCTTTAGTTAAAGTCCCGGTTTTATCACAAACAATAGTTTTAACTTCTCGCAATGAATCAATATAATTAGCTCCTTTGACAATAATACCATGGTGCGCCAATTCACCAATACCAACAAAATACGCTAAAGGGACACTAATGACAATTGCACATGGGCACGATACAACTAAGAATATCAATGCACGATATAAAGAATCATGCCATGTTAACTTTGCTAAAACCGAAATCAAAAGAATTAACACGGCTAAAGCAAAAACTATCGGAGTATAAATACTAGCAAACTTCGTGACAAAACGTTCAACTTTTGCTTTCTTATCACCATTTTCTTCAATTAATTCCAAAATCTTACTAGCCGTGGAATCTTCATATTTCTTACTAACTCGAACTTCAATGTGACCTGATAAAAGAATCATTCCTGACATAACTTCCATATCTTTTTTGATATCAATAGGAAGCGATTCACCTGTTAAGTTAGAAACATCTAAGGTTCCTTCTCCTTTTATAACATAACCATCTATAGGTATCATTTCGCCGACTTTAACCTCTATAATATCATCGACCACCAATTCCATTGGATCAACGGTTATTAAATTATCATTTCGCCACACATTAGCGGCTTTGGATTTTAAAGCCAATGTTGAACTAATCGTATTTCGTGAATTTTCCACTGAAGCATCTTGCAATAATTCTCCAATTTGATAAAGAATCATTACTAAAACTGCTTCATGGTATTCCTTAATCGCAAAAGCTCCTAAAGTGGCAATTCCCATCAGACTATATTCATTAAAGAAGTTTTTCTTGAGAGCTTTTTTGACCATCGCTATTAAAACATCATAACCGGCGCATAAATATGCCAAAATATAAATAATAATACGTAATTTTATAGAAAGGGTCCAAAAATAACCAAAGGCTAAAGCAACGCTTGCAATCACCAAACGAATAATGGCCATTTCGTGTTTCTCCCCAAATGTTTTTTCTTTATGATCGTTTTGTTTACTAGCAACGTTTTCTCCTTCTTTATAAAGAGTTACACCATCTTCAACTTCACTAATTAAAATAGACAGTTGTTCTAATGAATACTCTTCATTTTTATAGGTGATAAATAATTTCTTTCCAACAAAATCAATAACAGCTTTTTCGATGTTTTCATCTTTTGATAAATATTCCGATACTTCACGTGCACAATTTGCACAATCTAATCCCTCTATAATATATATTTTTCTCATTATTCTTCACCTTCCATAACATGCTCATGCACAATACTTAATAAGGCCACAACATGATTATCACTTAGCGTATATAAAGCTTTATTGCCTTGTTTTTCACATCGCACCAAGTTATTATCGCGAAGCACTTTTAATTGATGTGATACCAATGATTGCGATGCGCCTATTAAATCTTGTATATCACAAACACATTTGGGCCCTTGTAATAAGGCATATAATATTTTAAGTCTCGTCGCATCCGCAGCTATTTTTAAGACCGACGCCATTTTTTCCATTATTTCCTCATTAGGATAGCTTGTCATTAACCCACATGTTTTATGATGACAATCACAACAAAATTCTTTTTTCATATATTCACACTTTCTATAAAGAATATGAATGGTCATTCATATTTTACACATATAGTATATGAACCATCGTTCATATTGTCAACGTTTTTGTTCACATTTTTTCTCTGTATAAGTATGATCATAAAAAATATTAATTAAAATTAGATGTAATCCAAAGTCGATATCATTTTTTTTTACTTTATTTATGGCATATAAGATATAATATTTAAAGGAGGAAGCGAAAAATGTTTGATCACAACAAATACTTAGCTTATGAACATTTTTTTATCGAATCTCACAATCATTCTTTTGAAATAATTAATGGGGAATTGCCTATCATGATTTCAGCTCCCCACAGCGTGTCGCAAACTCGGAATAATAAAATAAAAGTCGCTGAACCCGCGACCGGTATCCTTGCTAAAATGCTTCATGATGAATTAAATTGCCCTATTATTTATAAAACAATGAATTGCCATGATGACGCCAATTACGATAAAAAGTCACCATATAAAGATGCTTTATTAGAATATATAAATAACCATCACATCATGTTTTTAATTGATTTGCATCAATTATCACCTACTCGCGATATTATTATTGATATTGGCACTGGTGGTTTTAAAAATATTAATAATATAGATTTTATTAACATCTTTTTAAAAGCATTTAGTAAGCAAAACATCGGAATAATTCAAGTAGATAAGCCATTTAAAGCTTCTATGCCTTATACAATATCTTCTTATATTGCATCACGTACAGGCATTCCGTGTTTACAATTAGAAATAAATACTAAAGTTTTATCCTCTTTAAAACTTGAAGCCGTTTTAGAAGCTTTAAAAGAAATTGTAATAGAATTATCGTCTCTTTTAGGAGTAAATTATGAAAAAGAAAAATAATATACACTTTATTATAAATAATAATAGATTATTAACTATCTATAACAAAACTGAACACGATATTTTTTCTCGTTTTAAGCATATTTATTACCAAAAAGAAGTTGTTCCTCATAATGAAGAATTAAACACTATATGGGTATCACCTGAAACCTTATCATACTTTACTAGTGAAAAATTATTATTAATTAATATCAATTCTCATACTTTTATTAATGTTATTTTAAAAGCTCATACCAAGATTCAAAATGATTGTTTTGCAACTTCATCTTATATTAAAGAAATGCTCGATGTCATCGATAATGAAAGTCTTTATTTAGGACAATATAAAGAAACAGTATTCAAAAAAATCTTTATTCAACGTATTGAGCATATCAAAGAAAACAATTTAATGCTTTCGCCTGATGATTATCAAGACCTCATCGATAATCTTGACCAACTTCCGTGTAGTTTATTTGAAGTTTATAACGATTTAACTCATGAAAGTATTGTCGTGAAAAGAAGCCATATTTATGTTGATGAATCTTTAAAAAAAGGGACTATAAGATTATCAAAGAAACAACGAATTTTTCTTGGTCAAGAATTACCTTTATTTCTCAGTAACGAACAATGGGATATTTTAATGAAAGCAATTTCTGTTGAAAGTGAAGATTATCAATTAATATGTTCTGCTTATTCACTAGATGATCATGTTTTAAACAATGATTTATCATATAAAAAGAAAGAAAGATTAAAACAAATTATATCAACTCATTGTATTGGAAAACTTAAGATTATCCCGATTTTAGAATTCGCTTATGAAAAGAAAAAAAGCATCAGAGAACGTTTGAGTAATTTCTATGTTGGTAAAAGCACTATTTCCCTTATTGGAAAAAGGCCATATACAATCGATGATGGTCTGGATATTGTGCGTATTAGCAAAGCTAATATGAATCTTTTAGGCGTTAATGAAATGGATCAAGTTATTTTACAATACAAAAATAGAAGAAAAAGTTGCCGTGTACTAGAATTAAAAGAAAAGGATGCGTTCTTAGAAAACAATCGTCCCATATCGATAGATTTAGCAATTGGCATTCCAACTCACATCCGCAAAGAACTATATATAACCGATTTAACGTCATCTATTAAAATAGATCGTGATACACGTTTTATTTTTAAAAAGAATATTAATGCTCAAGTAGTGCCCATTCTTTTAACTTTATTTTCCGCAAATGTATTTTCTGATTCCTCTATTATTTTATCAGCTCTACTTTCTTTAGTGGCTATCCCGATTGTTTTATATCTAAACTTATCATCGACCCGCAATATGCGTACATAAATATCGAGGTGAGTAATATGCTAGGTTGGTTAATTGTTAATAGTTTTGTTCATACCACAAAATTCCATGAAATATATCAACATCTCCATCAAGCAGCATTATCATGCGATATGGATCTTGATATAAAAACTTCTGATTCTCTTTTAAGTACTATAAATGATGGTTTTGGCAAGCAAAAGTTTCCAGATTTTATTATTTTTTGGGACAAAGATATTTATTTAGCAAAATTGTTGGAACAATTTAATGTTCGCTTATTCAATAAAGCGTCCGCGATTGAGATATGTGATAACAAGATATTAACGTATCTTTGTTTAAATAATAATAATATTAGATTTCCTAAAACTATTATCGCTCCTAAAACATTTGAAGGAGTCGGTTATACCAAAAAAGATTTCTTAAAGACCGCAATCGCGAAACTCGGATTACCATTAATCATTAAAGAAGCATACGGATCTTTTGGTCAACAAGTCTATCTTGCGCATTCTTATGAAGAATGCTCAGCCATTATCGATTCATTAGGATACAAAGACTTTTTAATGCAAGAATTTATTTCTACAAGCAAAGGAAAGGATATCCGTATTAATGTCGTAGGAAATAAAGTAGTATCGGCGATGGAAAGATACAATGAAAATGATTTCCGTTCTAATATTTCTAATGGAGGAAAAATGAAGCCAATTGCTATTAGTAATGAGCAAAAAGAAATGGTTCTTAAAGTATGCCAATTAATTGGTTTAGATTTTGCCGGTGTCGATATTCTTTTTAGCGATAATAACACTCCTATTTTATGTGAAGTTAATTCTAATCCTCATTTTATAAGCGGCTTGCAATGTACTGGCATTGATATGAGTGTCGAGATTATGAAATATATCAAGGAATGTTTAAAAAAATGAAAGGTTTATTAATATACGACGAAGAAAGCGCTAAAAGAAATGAATGGTTCATCAATTCTTTTTTAAAGCATGCCAAAACATATAACGTTGATTTAAAACTAATAATATTCCATTCTTTAAATACGCTAAAACTTAATGAGCATTATGATTTTGCCATTGTTAGAACCATTAATCCTAAGCTTAATTATTATTTAGAAAAACATCATATCCGTGTTTTTAATAATGCCAGAACATCAATAATTGCTAACAACAAATGGCTTACTTATAAACTGTGTCAAGCAAATAATATCGCAAGCATGAATACTTTCCTTTTAAAAGATAATTATCCGCTGCTCCAAGATTTATCATTCCCTATCGTTATAAAATCACTAAACGGACATGGTGGTAATGAAGTTTTTTTAGTTCTAAATGAGACTGAATTTCAAGATTTGTGTTCTGCAATTATGATTGATAATTATATTATTCAACCACTATGTTCAAAGCCGGGAATTGATAAACGAGTCTATGTTTTAGGAAACAAAATCATCGCTAGCGTTTTAAGAAGTTCAACTACCGACTTTAGAAGTAATTTTTCTTTAGGGGGCCAAGCTCATTTAACAGATATTGATGACCGCCAAAAAATAATTATTCAAAAAATCCATACGCTTTTACAAAATGATCTCATCGGAGTGGATTTCATTTATCACAATGGACAATGGATTTTAAATGAAATTGAAGATGTCGTCGGTACGAGAATGTTATACGCTACTAGTGATATTGATATTATTGATATATATATGAAATACATTATCGATGAAATCAGTAAATAAACAATAAAAAAACTGTTGATAAACTATTTAATAGCGTCAACAGTTATTTTTTTAGATTTTTTCAATTTCCGAAAATTCGACTTCCACCGAAGTTGCTCTACCAAAGAACACAGTACCAACTTTAACCATTCCAGTTGTGGTATCAATTTCTTCAATTGTTCCTTCGCTTCCTTCAAGTGTTCCTCGAAGAATTTTAACATAATCACCAACTTGATAACGAGAATACATCGAATCGTCAACAACACCCATTCTCTTTAATACTGGTTCAATTTGTTCACGAGGAACTGGGAATGGTTTGGCGCCACCACCAGAAGAACCAACGAATCCCGTAACACCCGGTGTGTTACGCACCATATACCAAGCTTCGTCTGTCATATACATTTCAATAAAAACATATCCTGGATATAAGTTTTTCATTTTAACTTTGCCAGTTGGCATACCATCTTTTAAGACTGCTTCTTCTTGTTCAGCAACGATAATACGGAAGATATACTCTTGCAAATTCATCGATTCAACACGACGTTTGAGATTTTCAGCGACCTTATTTTCATGGCCCGAATATGTGTTAACCACATACCATGATTTATCTTGAATATCGTCCATTATTAAGCCCCCCAAGATTTAAATGCTTCTTCTAATAAGCCTAATAACTTAGCAGCAATACCATCTGCGCATGCTAAGCATAACGCACAAAAGACTGTCACAAAAATGACCACGCCAATTGAAGACCATAAATCATTTTTCTTTGGCCAACGAACACGTTTGGCTTCCACGCCAACACCTTTAAAATACTTTCTTAATTTACTCATCGGAATACCTCCTACTTACTTTCTTTATGTAATGTCGAAGCATTACATTTTGGGCAAAATTTCATCAATTGAAGACGAGTTGTTGCATCGCCTTTTCTTCGAGTGGTTGAATAATTTCTGGATAAGCATTTACTACATATTAAAATAACTTTTTCACGCATTATTTCCACTCCCTATCTACATTATGCTTAAACAATTTAGCATATAATCAAAGAATAGTCAATATTTTATGTATTTGTTATAGGATAAACGCATGAAATTTCTTCAAAAGAGTATTGACAAGTATTCCATTATGA